>MGBV01000042.1 GCA_001788415.1 Candidatus Rokubacteria bacterium GWC2_70_16
AGCGAGCCGTACCGCTGTGGCGCCGCGGGCTCCCAGAGGGGAGAGGTGGTCGAGGCCCAGCCGGTGCAGCCGTACCAGTCGACCACGACGACTCCGGTGCGGGCGATGAACTCGCGCTGGACCTCGACGGGGATGGGGGCGCCGCCCACCACCGCCAGGCGGAGCGAGGTGAGGTCGCGCCGCTCCAGGTCGATGTCCCGGGTGAGGTAGACGTACATGGTCGGCACGCCGGAGAAGACCGTGATGCGCTCGCCCTCGATGCGCCGGGCGACCTCCTCCACGTCCCACCGGGGCAGCAGGCGCAGGGTCGCGCCGGTGGCGCAGGCCACCAGCGTCATCATCAGGCCGAAGGTGTGGAAGATGGGCAGCGCCACGAGGTGGCGGTCGTCCTGGCGGAGCGGCCAGACCTGGACGTGCCACTGCATCATGCCGACCCACCAGTTGCGGTGCGTGATCATCACGCCCTTGGCCCGGCCGGTGGTGCCGGAGGTGTAGTGCAGGGCGCAGAGATCGTCCGGGTCGCGCTCGACCAGCACCGGGGCGGCGGGCCGGGCGACCAGGCCGGCGAGGCGATGGCTGCCGAAGGGGACGGTGTCGGCCGCGACGATGAGGTGCTCGAGCCCGGGCGCATCGGGCCAGGCCAGATCCAGCAGGGGCAGGAACTCGGGGTCGGCGATGATCACCCGGGCGGCCGCATTGCGCAGCACGTAGGAGATCTCGTCCTGCCTGTACATGGTGTTCAGCGGCGAGGCGACACCACCCGCCTTGATCGCCGCCCAGTAGCTGACCAGGAAGGCGATGGAGTTCGGCAGCATGATGCTGACCCGGTCGCCGGGGCGCACGCCGAGGGCCTGGAGGGCTGCGGCGAGGTTGTCGGTCTGCCGGTCCAGCTCGCGCCAGGTGAGGCTCTCCTCGCCGAAGCAGACCGCCGCCCTGTCGGGCAGGCGCCGGGCATTGTCCACGAGATACTGCGCCAGGTTCATGGCAAGTCCCTCCTCCGTCGGCCCCCAGAGGGGAGGGCGGGCTGCGGGACGCGCCCTCTCTCTGTCAAGATGGGGGGGCTGTGACCCCCTGGGAGTCTAGCAGGTTGCTGAAAAACCCGCAGGCTGCTCAAAAAGGTCCAGATGCGAGGCGGCGCCCTCAGCCGCACGCTCAACGTACAGAGAGTACGCCTCGCGTGCGGCTGAGGGCGCCAACGAAGCAGATGGGCCTTTTTCAGCGGCCTGCCAGAGCCTATTCCAGGACTTGGGAAGGGGCGCGATTGGCCAGCAGGCGGGATGTTCTGGTATCCTAAGAGTCCTGTGCGGGAGGAATCATGAACATCTGCGTCGTGGGAACGGGGTACGTGGGACTGGTGACGGGCGCCGTGTTCGCCGACCTGGGGAATGACGTGGTCTGCGTGGACAAGGTCGCCGCGAAGATCCAGGGGCTCCAGGCCGGGCGCATGCCGATCTACGAGCCCGGGCTCGAGGAGATGGTCGCCCGCAACGTGGGCGACGGCCGGCTCGCGTTCACCGTGGACCTGCCGGCGGCGGTACGCCAGGCCGACGTCGTCTTCATCGCCGTGGGCACGCCGTCCCGGGACAACGGCGAGACGGATCTCTCCCAGGTGGAAACCGTCGCGGCCGAGATCGGCCGGGCCATGGACCGCTACAAGGTGGTGGTCAACAAGTCCACCGTGCCGGTCGGCACGGGCGAGCTCGTGCGGGAGGTCATCGCGCGCAATCAGCCGAGGCCCGTGGACTTCGACGTGGTGTCGAATCCGGAGTTCCTGCGCGAGGGCTCGGCCATCGAGGACACCCTGCGCCCGGACCGCATCGTGATCGGGGCGCCGAACCAGCAGGTGGCCATGACTCTCGTGGAGCTCTACGCCCCGCTCGAGCGCCCGATGATCATCACCGACCTGCCCTCGGCGGAGGTGATCAAGTACGCCTCCAACGCCTTCCTGGCGGCGAAGATCTCCTTCATCAACGCCATCGCCAACATCTGCGAGGCCGCGGGCGCGGACGTGGGCCAGGTGACGAAGGGCATGGGGCTCGACTCGCGGATCGGCCCGGCCTTCCTCCAGGCGGGGCTGGGCTACGGCGGCTCGTGCTTCCCCAAGGACGTGGACTCGCTGATCCACACCGCGGCCCGCCTCGGCTACGACTTCAAGCTGCTGCGGTCGGTGCTGGAGATCAACCGGGAGCGGGCCACGCTCCTCCTGGAGGCGATGCGCAAGGCCCTGGGCCCCCTCGACGGCAAGGCCGTCGCGGTCCTCGGGCTGGCCTTCAAGCCCAACACGGACGACATGCGCGAGGCCCGGAGCGTGGAGGTCATCGGGCTGCTCCGGGCGGCCGGTGCCGCCGTCAGGGCCTACGATCCCGTGGCCACGGACAACGCGCGGCCGCTTCTCCCGGCGGACGTCACCTTCTGCGCCTCGCCCTACGAGGCGGCCGACGGGGCCGACGCCGTGGTCCTCGTCACCGAGTGGAACGAGTTCAGGTTCCTGAACCTGGAGCGCCTCCGCGCCGCCCTGCGCCGTCCCGTCATCTTCGACGGGCGCAATCTCTGGGAGCCCGAGCGCATGCGCCGGCTGGGCTTCGAGTACCACTCCGTCGGGCGGAAGCCCGTGCTGCCGTCCTGAGGGGAGCCACCGTGCGCGTCCCGGTCACCGGCGGCGCGGGGTCACCATGGCACGGGCACCCGGGCTGTCGCCCGCCCGTGCCTGCGGAGGGTCTCACGACTTGAGGGTCCTGGTCACCGGCGGCGCGGGGTTCATCGGGTCCCACCTCTGCGATTTCCTGCTCGCCCGGGGGTGCGAGGTCCTCTGCGTCGACAACCTCCTGACGGGCACCGTGGACAACATCGCCCACATCCGCGACGGGCGCTTCCTCTTCATCAAGCACGACGTGACCAACTACATCGTGGTGGACGGACCGCTGGACTACGTGCTCCACGTCGCGAGCCCCGCCTCGCCCATCGACTACCTCGAGCTGCCCATCCAGACCCTCAAGGTCGGGGCGCTGGGCACCCACAAGGCGCTCGGGCTGGCCAAGGCGCGACAGGCGAAGTTCCTCCTGGCGTCCACCTCGGAGGTCTACGGGGACCCGCTCGTGCACCCGCAGCGCGAGGACTACTGGGGGAACGTGAACCCGGTGGGACCGCGCGGCGTGTACGACGAGGCGAAGCGCTTCGCCGAGGCCATGACCATGGCCTACCACCGCTTCCACGGTGTGGACACACGCATCGTGCGCATCTTCAACACCTACGGCCCCCGCATGCGGCTCACCGACGGCCGGGCCGTTCCCACCTTCATCCGCCAGGCGCTCCGGAACGAGCCCCTCACGGTGAACGGGGATGGCTCGCAGACCCGGTCGTTCACCTACGTCTCGGACCTGGTGGAAGGGATCTGGCGGCTCATGGGGGCGCCCGTCAACGAGCCGATCAACATCGGCAACCCGCGGGAGATGACGCTCCTCGAGCTGGCCAAGACCATCCTCCGGCTGTCCAGCTCCAGGAGCGAGATCGTCTTCACGCCCCTGCCCGTGGACGACCCGAAGGTGCGGCAGCCGGACATCACGAGAGCGCGGCAGCTCCTGGGCTGGGAGCCGACCGTCTCGGTGGAGGACGGGCTCCGGGAGACCATCGAGTGGTACCGGCGCCACGGGCAACAGACGTGAAACCATGACGATCCTCGTCACGGGCGGCGCGGGGTCACCATGGCACGGGCACCCGGGCTGTCGCCCGCCCGTGCCTGCGGCGGCTCGAACGGTTTGAAGATCCTCGTCACCGGCGGCGCGGGGTTCATCGGCTCGCATGTGGTGGATGCGTTCGTGCGGGCGGGGCACACGGTGACGGTGGTGGATAATCTCGCCACGGGCAGCCTGGCCTGGGTGAACCCCGGGGCCGCGTTCCACCGCCTCGATCTGCGGAGCGCGCGGCTGGGCGATCTCTTCGAGGCCGAGCGTCCCGAGGTGGTCGCCCACCTGGCGGCCCAGGCGGCGGTGAGCCGCTCCGTCGCCGACCCCGCCTTCGACGCCAGCGTGAACATCCTGGGAGGTCTCAACCTGCTGGACTGCTGCCGCTGGGTCGGCGTCCGGCGCCTCATCTACTCGTCCAGCGGAGGCGCAGGCTACGGGGACACCGACGCGATCCCGACGCCGGAGGGGCACCCCCTCCTGCCCGCCTCCCCCTACGGCATCGCCAAGGTGGCGATGGAGCACTACCTGGCCGCCTGGGGCAGCATCCACGGCATCAGCGGCGTCTCCCTCCGGTACGCCAACGTCTACGGGCCGCGCCAGAACCCCGCCGGCGAGGCGGGAGTGGTGGCGATCTTCAGCCACCGCCTGCTCACGGGACAGACGCCGGTGATCAACGGCGACGGCGAGCAGACCCGCGACTACGTCTTCGTGGAAGACGTGGCGGACGCCAACCTGCGCGCGCTGGAGCGCGCCACCGTCACGGGCGGCGTCAACATCGGCACCGGTGTCGAGACCTCCGTGAACGACCTCCACGCGCGGCTGGCACGCGCGGCGGGCGTGACGACGCCGGCCGCGCGCGGGCCCGCGCGCCCCGGCGAGCAGCGCCGCAGCTGTCTCGATCCGGGCCTGGCCGCGCAGGCACTCGGCTGGCGGCCCACGGTGTCCCTGGACGAGGGCCTCGCCCGCACCTACGAATTCTTCAAGAAGGAGTTCGGCCCATGATCGACGAAGAGCTCCGCTCCATCCTGGCGTGCCCGGCCTGCAAGGGCGACCTCCTCTTCGAGGAGACGCGGATCATCTGCCCGGCGTGCAAGAAAGCCTACCCCATCCGCGACGGCATCCCGGTGATGCTCATCGGCGAGGCGGAGCCCTGGACACCGCCAGCGTAACCGCCGTCATCCTGGCCGGGGGCCAGGGCACCCGGCTCCGCCCGCTCACGTACCACCGGCCCAAGTCCATCGTCCCCCTGCTCAACGTCCCCTTCCTCGCCTACCAGCTCGCCCTCCTGCGCCAGCACGGGATCCGGGACGTCGTCCTGTCCTGCTCCTACATGGTGGACGAGGTGCGCGAGACGATGGGCGACGGGGACCGGTACGGCGTGAGACTCGGCTACGCCGTGGAGGTCGAGCCGCTGGGCACGGCCGGGGGCGTGCGCAACGCCGTGGATCTCCTGGGCGGGCGCGTCGTGGTGCTGAACGGGGACGTCCTCACCGACGCCGACCTCGGCGCGATGCTGCGCTTCCACGCCGACCGGCGCGCGGCGGCCACGATCTACCTCACCCGCGTGCCCGATCCCACGGCCTACGGCCTGGTGGAGCTCGGCGCGGAGGGACGCATCCTGCGCTTCATCGAGAAGCCGGACCCCGCCCAGATCACCACGGACACGATCAACGCGGGCGCCTACATCCTGGAGCGGCGGCTCCTGGACCGGATCCCGGGGGGGCGCATGGTGTCCATCGAGCGGGAGTTCTTCCCGGGGCTCCTGGCCGACCGCATCGCGTTCTTCGGGTGGGTGGCGGACCACTACTGGCTCGACATCGGCAGCCCCGCCAAGTACCGGCAGGGCCAGCTGGACCTCCTGGCCAGGCGCGTCGCCACCACCGTGAGCCCGGCGGGGGCGCTGGCGGACGGACGCCTCTCGGCCGAGGGCATCTCCATGGCCCCGGGGGCGAGCGTCGCGCGCCCGTCCCTGATCGGCGCCGGCAGCCGGCTCGGAGCGGGCTGCCGCGTGGGGCCCTCCGCGGTGCTCGGGCCCGGGTGCGCCGTGGGCGCCGGCGCCGCCGTGACGGGGGCCATCCTGTGGGACCGCGTCTCCGTCGGCGACCGCGCGGTGCTCCAGGACTGCATCGTCGCCAGCGGGGCCCGGATCGGCGCCGGCGCGCAGGTCGGAGCGGGTGTGGTGCTGGAAGCCGGGGCCGTGGTGGCCGACCACGCGCGCCTGGCCGGGTAGCCTCGATCCCCGCCCCGTCCGCGGGCGTGTTATCCTGCACTGGATGGCCATCGAGCTGATCCGCAACTTCTCCATCGTCGCCCACATCGACCACGGCAAGTCTACCCTGGCGGACCGCCTGCTCTCGCTCACGGGGACCATGGACGCCAAGAAGGCCGTGGGACAGGTGCTGGACTCCATGGATCTCGAGAAGGAGCGCGGCATCACGATCAAGGCCCATACGGTCCGCCTCCTCTACACGGCCCGGGACGGGAAGGAGTACACGCTCAACCTGATCGACACGCCGGGGCACGTGGACTTCTCCTACGAGGTCTCGCGCTCGCTGGCGGCCTGCGAGGGCGCCCTCCTCATCGTGGACGCCGCCCAGGGGGTCGAGGCCCAGACCCTGGCCAACTTCTACCTCGCCGTGGACGGCGGCCTCGAGATCGTCCCGGTGATCAACAAGATCGACCTCCCGGCGGCCGATGTGGAGGGGACACGGCGGCAGATCACCGAGATCCTGGGGCTGGACGGGGACGAGGCGATCCCCATCTCCGCCAAGCACGGCACCAACGTGGCGGATGTCCTGGAGGCCATCGTCGCGCGCATCCCGCCGCCCACGGGCGACCCGGAGGCGCCGCTCAAGGCGCTGGTCTTCGACTCCTTCTACGACTCCTACCAGGGCGTGGTGGTGTACGTGCGGCTCCTGGACGGTCGGGTGCGCGCCGGGCAGCGCGTCCTCCTCATGTCCAACGGCAAGGTCTACGAGGTCCAGCAGGCGGGGGTCTTCGCGCCCGACATGCGGCCGGTCGAGGAGCTGTCTGCCGGGCAGGTGGGCTACCTCACGGCCTCCATCAAGCGCGTGGCCGACGCCAAGATGGGCGAGACCATCACCGACGCGCTCAGGCCGACGGCTGCGCCGTGTCCCGGCTACCGCGACGCCAAGGCCATGGTCTTCGCCGGCCTCTACCCCATCGAGGACACGGACTACGAAGGCCTCCGGGACGCGCTGGAGAAGCTCAGGCTCAACGACTCCGCCCTGAGCTTCGAGCCGGAGACCTCGCTGGCGCTCGGCTACGGCTTCCGCTGCGGCTTCCTCGGCCTGCTCCATCTCGAGATCGTGCAGGAGCGGCTCGAGCGCGAGTTCAACCTCTCGCTGATCGTCACGGCCCCCAGCGTGCGCTTCAAGGTGGTCACCACCCAGGGCGAGGTGCTGGAGGTGGACAACCCGGCGAAGCTCCCGCCGCCGGACAAGATCGAGCGCATGGAGGAGCCGTACGTCCGCGGCTCCATTTTCGTCCCGACGGAGTTCATGACGGTCATCTACAAGCTCGCGCAGGACAAGCGCGGCGAGCACCGGTCGCTGGAGTACCTGGGGAAGCGGGTGCACATCCTGTTCGACTTCCCGCTGAGCGAGATCGTGGTGGACTTCTACGACAAGCTCAAGTCCGTGTCCAAGGGCTACGCCTCCTTCGACTACGAGTTCCTGGAGTTCCGGCCCTCGGAGCTGGCGAAGCTCGACATCCTGCTCAACGGCGACCCGGTGGACGCGCTCAGCGTCATCGTGCACCGGGAGAAGGCCTACGAGAAGGGCAAGGCGCTCACCGAGAAGCTGCGCGAGGTCATCCCGCGCCAGCTCTACGAGGTGGCGATCCAGGCCGCCATCGGCAGCCGGGTCATCGCCCGGGAGACGGTCAAGGCCATGGGCAAGAACGTCACCGCCAAGTGCTACGGCGGCGACATCACGCGGAAGCGCAAGCTCCTGGAGAAGCAGAAGGAAGGGAAGAAGCGGATGAAACAGGTCGGCAAGGTCGAGGTCCCGCAGGAGGCCTTCCTGTCGGTGCTGAAGAGCTGATGCCCATGCGGGACAGCGAGAGTCGCCCCGAGGCGCAGGCAGCGGTCGCCGAGCAGGCGGCGAGACCCCGCCGCAAGTCCCAGGTCCGCGAGTACAGCGAGGCCATCATCGTCGCGGTGCTGCTCGCGCTCGTGATCCGCGCCTTCGTGGTCCAGGCGTTCACGATCCCCTCGGGCTCCATGATGGAGACGCTCCTGGTGGGCGACTACATCCTGGTGAACAAGTTCCTCTTCGGGCCCGAGATCCCGTTCACGGACACCCACCTGCCCGGCCTCCGGGACCCGGCGCGCGGCGACATCGTCGTCTTCAAGTACCCCAACGACGAGTCGCGGGACTTCATCAAGCGCATCGTGGCCCTGGGCGGCGAGACCGTGCAGGTCAGGGACAACCGCGTGTACGTCAACGGCCAGCCCACGGACGAGCCCTACGTGCGGCCCGGCTCGGTCCCGGCCGCGCCGTCCGGTCACTGCGGCTATCTCTACGCCTGCGAGCCGACTGTCGTGCCCCCGGGCTCCTACTTCGTCATGGGGGACAACCGCGACAACTCCCAGGACAGCCGGTACTGGGGGTTCGTCAAGCGCGAGAAGATCCGCGGCAAGGCCTTTCTCATCTACTGGTCGTGGAACGGGGACCGGCATTGGCTGCGCTGGCGCCGGCTGGGGAACTGGCTCCCGTAGCAGGCCCGCGGCCTGCGGGGCGGCCGGCGGAGTGGGTGCGCATGCTAGAGGGGAGCGGTCCCGCCACGCTGTGGGCGCCGCGGGGCACGGCGCTCGGCGTCTACGTCCACGTCCCCTTCTGCGCGAAGCGCTGCGGCTACTGCTCCTTCAACACCGCCGTGTACCTGGAGGCGGCGCTGCCGCGGTATCTCGCGGCGCTGGGCCGCGAGATCGACCTGGCGGGCGCGGCCCCCTGGAGCGCGGCCGCGCCGGTCTCCACGGTCTTCTTCGGCGGCGGCACGCCCTCGCTCCTGACGCCCGCGCAGCTCGGCGCCGTCCTGGAGCGTCTCCGCGCGCGGTTCTCCGTGGCCCCCGACGCCGAGATCACGGTCGAGTGCAATCCGGAGAGCGTGTCGCGGGACCGGCTGTCCGGCTACCGCGACACGGGCGTGAACCGCATCAGCCTGGGAGTCCAGAGCCTCGACGACCAGGTGCTCGCCTCGCTGGACCGCGCGCACTCGGCCGCGGAGGCCCGCGCCGCCTTCGACGCCGGGCGCCGGGCCGGGTTCGCCAACGTCAGCGCGGACCTGATCTACGGGCTCCCGGGGCTCGACGCGGCCACGTGGGACAGGACCGTCCGGAGCCTGCTCGACTGGGAGCCCGATCACCTCTCGGCCTACGCGCTCACGCTGGACGAGGGCAGCCGCTGGCACGCGGCGGGGCGCACCGGGCTCCCGGCCGAGGAGACCGTCGCCGAGCAGTACCGGACGCTCGCCCGCCTGGCGGCGGAGGCCGACTTCGAGCACTACGAGATCTCCAACTACGCCCGTCCGGGACGGCGCTCCGCGCACAATCAGATCTACTGGCGCGCCGAGGAGTACCTCGCGCTGGGCCCGGGGGCCTGCGGCTTCCTGGGCGACACCCGCTACGGCAACGTCAAGGCGACCGAGCGGTACTGCGCCACGCTCGAGGCCGGGGCGCTCCCCGTGGCGACGCAGGAGCGGCTCACGGCGCGCCAGCACCTCGCCGAGCGGCTCATCCTGGGCCTGAGGCTCGGGGACGGCATCCCCGAGGCGTGGCTGGCGGAGCGCATGGCCCTCGAGCCGGGACGCCTCCCCGCCCTGCTCGAGGCCTGGCGGGAGCGGGGTCTTCTGGCGCGGGCCCGCGGGCGCGCGCGCCTCACCGAGGCCGGCTTCCTGCTCTCCGACGCGCTGTTCGTGGAGCTACTCTAGGGAGTCGTGTAGGATACAAGCGGCCATGCTGGATCCCAGCCTGAACGAGCGCCACCGTCAGGTCCTCCTGGCCGTGATCGCCGAGTATGTGGAGAGCGCCGAGCCCGTGGGCTCCCGCTCCGTGGCGCGGCGGCACATGCGCGGCCTGTCCCCGGCCACGATCCGCAACGTGATGGCGGACCTGGAGGAGATGGGCTACCTCACTCATCCGCACACCTCGGCGGGACGGGTCCCTACCGACCAGGCCTACCGCTTCTACGTGGACGCGCTGCACCGCGTGCCCTGGGTGGGCGCCGCGCCCTCGCCCGTGCGCGAGGAGTCTCCCGCGGGGCCACCCAGCGGCGCCGAGCGCCTCATGGCCGAGACCCCTGCGCAGCTGTCCATCGGGACGCACATGACGGGGATCCTCCTGGCCCCTCCGCTCAAGCAGACGGCGCTCGATCGCATCGAGGTCGTGCGGCTGGGCGACGGCCGCGCGCTGGCGGTGGTGGTCACGGACACCGGCTGGGTGACGACCCAGGCGATCACGGTGGACTCGCCGCTGGTGCCGGACGAGCTGCGCGAGATCGGCCGCACCCTGACGCGCCGCTACCGCGGGAAGACCTTCCAGGACATCGTCGACGACCTGGCGGCGCCCGCCGACCCGCTGGACCCCCTCTGGACGCGCGGCCGCCCGATCCTGGACCAGATCGTCTCCCTCCTGCGCGCCCGCACGCTGTACATCAGCGGCGCCATCAACATCCTGGACCACCCGGATCTCTCCGACGTGGCCACCATGCGGGGCCTGCTGCGCGCCTTCGAGGAGAAGGCGCGCCTGATCGATCTCCTCTCCCGCATGGCCCAGGAGCGGGGCATCCAGGTGGTCATCGGCGGGGAGAACCCGGTGGAGGGAATGGGGGAGTGCAGCCTCATCACCTCCACGTACACCTACCGCGATCGGGTCCTCGGCGTGCTGGGGGTGGTGGGGCCGCGCCGCATGCCCTACTCGGACGTCATCTCGCTGGTGGACGAGACGGCGCGGCTCGTGTCGAGCTCGCTGTCGCGCGTGCGCCGCGAGCTCTACCTCCCGCTCTGAGCCTCGGGACGGCCGGGGCGGCCCGCAGCCTCCGAAACGCTCTGCTATAATCGGAAATCACCATGAGCGAACACGAGACCGACCCCGACAGCAAGCTCGTCCCGCCCGATCTCCCCGCCGAGGCGGCGTCCGACCCCGGGAGCGAGCTCCGCCAGCTCCGCGAGGCGCTCGGGGCCAAGACGCGGGAGGCCGAGGCCCACTGGGAGCGTTACGTCCGCACGGTGGCCGAGTACGACAATGCGCGCAAGCGCGCCGCCCGCGACCGCGAGGAGTACATCCGCACCGCCAACGAGGCGCTGCTCCGCGAGCTCCTGCCCGCGCTCGACAACTTCGACCGGGCGCTCCAGGCCGCGAGGGGCGATGCCGGCGCGGCGGCGGTCACCGCTGGCGTCGAGCTGATCCAGCGGGAGCTGCTGCGCGTGCTGGAGAAGGTCGGCGTCACGCCCTTCGCCTCCCTGGGAGCCGCCTTCGATCCCGAGCGCCACGAGGCCATCGCCCGCGTCCCGGCCTCGGGCGAGCCGGAGATGACGGTGGTCGGCGAGACGGCGCGCGGCTACCTGCTGCACGGCCGCGTGCTGCGGCCAGCCATGGTGACGGTGGCCATGACGCCCGAGCCCGACGCTCCGGCCGGCGACGCCTCGTAACCGGTGGCCGCCAAGAACTTCTACGCCGTCCTCGGCGTCCCGAGACAGGCCGACGACGCCGAGCTGAAGAAGGCCTACCGCAAGCTCGCCCGGATGTACCACCCCGACAAGAATCCCGGGGACAAGGCCTCCGAGGAGCGCTTCAAGGAGATCAACGAGGCCTACGCCGTCCTGTCGGATGCGGACAAGCGCGCCCAGTACGATCGCTTCGGCACCGTGGCCGGCCCCGCCAGCCAGGGCGGCCCCGGCGACATGGGTTTCGGCAGCATCTTCGAGGACCTCTTCGAGGGCTTCTTCGGCCAGCAGGAGCGTGGGCGCCGCACCCGCGCGCGCCGCGGCGAGCACCTGCGCTACGACCTCGAGGTCTCGCTGGAGGAGGCCGCCGAGGGGCTCGAGACCAAGCTCCAGATCCCCCGCCACGAGACCTGCGAGCCCTGCCGGGGCTCGGGCCAGCAGACGGGCACCTCGCCCGAGGTGTGCAGCGCCTGCCGGGGCCAGGGGCAGGTGCGCTTCTCCCAGGGCTTCCTCACCGTGGCGCGCCCGTGCCCGCAATGCGGCGGCGAGGGGCGCATCAACCGGGCCCCGTGCCGGGAGTGCCGCGGCCAGGGCCGGCAGCGCAAGGAGCGGCTGCTCAAGATCACGATTCCCGCCGGCGTCGAGGACGACAACCAGCTGCGCCTGTCGGGCGAGGGCGAGAGCGGGCTCTTCGGGGGCCCGGCCGGCGACCTCTTCGTGGTGCTCCACGTGAGGCCCCACGAGATCTTCGTCCGGCACGGCGCCGATCTCCTCTGCGAGCTGCCCCTCGGCTTCCCGCAGGCGGCCCTCGGCGACCAGGTCGCGGTCCCGGTGCTCGGCGGCAAGGCTTGGCTCACGGTGCCTCCGGGCACGCAGCCCGGCCAGCAGCTGCGCCTCAAGGGCAAGGGCATGCCGCACCTGCGGGGGCGCGGGCGCGGCGATGCCGTGTACCAGGTGGTCATCGAGGTGCCCGCGCGCCTCACTCCCCGACAGCGGGAGCTGCTCGAGGAATTCAAGCAGGCCTCGCAGGACGAGTCGGGACCGCTGCTGGCGTCCTTCGTCGAGCGGATGAAGAAGCTCTTCGGCTCCTGATGGGGTTCTGGGAGCTCCGGGTCCCCGCCGCGCCGGAGACCTCCGAAGGGCTCACCAACTTCCTCTGGGAGCAGGGCGCGCTGGGCGTCGTGGAGGAGGAGCCGGCGGGCCAGCCCCCGCGCCTCCGCGCCTTCTTTCCCGAGTCCGCCTCCTCCGCCGATCTGGCGGCGGCGGTGGGCGACTACCAGGAGTCCCTGGCGGCCCTGGGCCTGCTGCCCGTGCCCGCGCCGGTGGAGATCGAGCGGCGCCTCGAGGAAGCCTGGGCGAGCGCCTGGCAGCAGGCCTTCCCGCCGCGCGCGGTCGGCGAGCGCCTCATCGTCCTCCCCCCGTGGGAGGCCTCCGCCCATGCGGAGACGCCGCGGCTGCCCGTGGTCATCCAGCCGGGGCGGGCGTTCGGGACGGGACAGCACGGGAGCACGGAAGGCTGTCTCGTCCTCCTCGAGAGGGTCGTCCGCGCCCGCGTGCCCGAGGCCGTGCTCGACATCGGCACGGGCACGGGGATCCTCTCCGTGGCGGCGGTGAGGCTCGGCGTCCCCAGGGCCTGGGCCATCGACGTGGACCCCGACGCCGTCCGCGCCGCGCGCGAGAACGCGCAGCGGAACGGCTGCGCAGAGAAGATCCGCGTGGACCTCGGCGGCCCGGAAGCCCTGCCGGGGACGGCGGCCTTCGACCTCGTGCTCGCCAATCTCCTGACCCGGACCCATCTCACGCTGGCCCCCCACTACGCGCGCCTTCTGGCCGCCGGGGGAGCGCTCGTCCTGGGCGGGATGCTCGCGGGCGAGGAACCACAGGTGGCCGTCGCGCTCTCCTCGGAAGGGTTCGTGCTGAACACCACGCTCGAGATCGACGGCTGGGTCGCGGCGCTCCTGCGCCGGGAGCCCTGACTTCCCCGTGCCGAGATTCTACCTTCGCGCGGAGGCGGGAAGCGGTCCGCGCGTCACCTTCGACGCGCAGGAGACTCGCCACCTCGCCCGCGTGCTCCGTCTCGGACCGGGCGACGTGGTCCAGGCCGTGGACGGGCGCGGACAGGAGCTCACCGTGAGGCTCACGCGCGTGGACACGCGGTCGGCGGAGGGCCTGATCCTGGCCCGCGAGGGAGGCCAGCGCGAGTCGCCGCTCCACCTCACCCTCGTGCAGGGGCTCCCGAAGGGGGACAAGCTGGAGACCATCATCCGCATGGCCACGGAGCTGGGCGTGACGCGCGTGGTGCCCGTGGTGACGGAGCGCACCGTGGTGCGGACGGACGCGGCGCACCGCGCGGGACGCCTGGCCCGCTGGCAGCGCGTGGCGCGCGAGGCGGCGAAGCAGTGCGGGCGCACGGTGATCCCGGAGGTCGCCGCGGCGCGCCCGCTCGCGGAATGGCTCCGTGACGGGCGCCCGGACGGGCTCCTGCTCTGCCTCTGGGAGGAGGAGCGCGCGCTCCTGGCGGACCGGCTCCCGCCCGCGCCCGTCTCCGCCGCCACGCTCGTCGTGGGACCCGAGGGCGGGCTCGCCGCCAGCGAGGTCGAAGGCCTCGGGGCGGCAGGGGCCGTCGTGGCGAGCCTGGGACCCCGGGTGCTCAGGACCGAGACGGCGGGGCCCGTGGGGCTGGCGCTCCTGCAGGCGCGCTACGGCGACCTCGGCGCCGCGCCCCGGACAGGTTCGGAGGCTCGCCGGCAGCCGGCGGGCTGAGGCCGGCGATCCGGTGTCACGGAAATGAGACAGGCGGCGGTATCGCGCGTGTCTTCGACGCCACAGCAGGGGCGCGACCGGACCCCGCGTGAGGGCGACATCGCCAATGACATCAGCCCCTTCCCGTGAATGACGCCTCGTGGCAGCCGGATTGCAACTTCGGTCCCCGGGTTATGGATTCCCAGCGAACGATCCGGAGGAGGGTCAGCGTAGAAGGCATCGGGCTCCACACGGGCGAGCCGGTCCGGCTCACCCTCTCCCCGGCCGCCTCCGACACCGGCATCCTCTTCCGCGCCGCAGACGGCACGCTGATTCCCGCGAACACCGAGCACGTGGTGAACTCCCACTTCGCCACGACCCTCGGCGCCTTCGGCGTGCGCGTGCGGACCGTGGAACACCTGATGGCGGCCGCGCATGGCCTGGGGATCGACAATCTGCTGGTGGACGTGAGCGGCGGCGAGCTGCCCGCCATGGACGGCAGCGCCAGCGGCTTCGTGGAGATGCTCGAGCAGGCCGGGCGGGTGTCGCTGGCCGTGCCTCGCCAGGCCCTCGCCATCGACGCGGCCATCCGCGTCGAGGAGGGGGACCGCTTCATCCAGGTGGTACCCTCGGACACCTTCCGCATCAGCTACACGCTCGACCACGATCATCCGGTCATCGGGCTCCAGGTGGCGTCCGTGGAGATCACGGAGACCGCCTTCGTGGACGAGCTGGCGCCGGCCCGCACATACGGGTTCCTGCGCGACGTGGGGGCGATGCGGCGGAATGGTCTGGCCCGGGGCGGCTCCCTCGACAACGCCGTCGTGGTCGGCAAGCGCTCGGTGCTCAACGACAACCTGCGCTTCCCGGACGAGTTCGTTCGCCACAAGATCCTGGACCTCGTGGGTGACCTCTTCCTCCTCGGCCGCCCCCTCGTGGGGCACGTGGTGGCGCGCAACGCCGGTCATGCGCTCAACTACCGGCTGCTCGTGGCGATCCAGGAGGCGACGGCCGCGGGCCGCCGCCGGGCCCTGCGGCGGACTGCGACGGAGCTCGCCCCGGGTGCGGCCACGGGCACCCTCGAGAGCGCCTACCCCGCGATCCCCCGCGTCGCGGCCCTGTAGCGGGCCCTCCCGGGCCGCGCCGGGCGGCCCCCACTTCCTCCGCCCCCCGGGAAGCCCGACGCTATAATGGGGCCGTGTCGCCGCAAGCTCGACGCCTGTTGAGGCTCGGCGCCCTCCTCGTCGTGGCGGGGGCGGCGCTGGCCCTGCCCGGGGCAGCCGTTGCCGAGATCAGGATCAGCAACCTGTCGGTCTTCCTGAACGACCTCGACGTCACGGTCCAGGTCGTGCTGCTCGGCGCCGTTCCCCCGTCGCTGCACGAGAGCCTGCACAGCGGTGTCGCCACCCACGTGCGCTTCAACGTGGAGCTCTGGCAGTACAGCCGGTTCTGGGTGGAGCGCCGGATCCAGACCCGCGCCGTGGAGCGGCAGCTCACGTACAACGTGCTGACCAAGGAGTACAAGGTCGCCTCGCTGGCCGGGGAGCAGCGGGAGCCGTATCTCACCAAGAGCTTGCGTGAGGCACAGCGGGTGCTGTCCGATCTGAGGGTCGCGCGGCTGGCGCCGTCCTCGACCCTCGACGCCCAGGAGCTCTACTACGTGCGCGTGCGGGCGGATGTCTCGCTCGGCGGCGTGAACTCCTGGGTGTCGCGCATGGCCGGGGACGCCGCCGAGACGCCGTGGGTGCAGTCGAGCCTGCTCACGGTGAACCGGAGCCAGTGATGCCGCTGCTCCAGGGCCGGCCGGGCGAGCAGGGCAAGCGCAAGCGCAACCTGCTGATCATCAGCGGGATCCTCGTCCTGCTGGTGGTCGGCACCGTGTTCGAGGTGGGGATCCGGACGCCACAGATCCCGCTCGCCTCCAACCTCCTGGTGCTGGCGCTCCTCAACCTCAACCTGGTCGTCTTCCTGCTGCTGCTGGTCCTCCTCTTCCGCAACCTGGTGAAGCTCTCCTTCGAGCGCCGCCAGAAGGTCATCGGCGCGCGCTTCAAGGCGAAGCTCGTGCTGGCGTTCCTCTCCCTGGCGCTGACCCCCGGCATCCTGATCTTCATCATCGCCTCCAACTTCATCACGACCTCCATCGAGGGGTGGTTCAAGCCCCAGGTGGAGCGGCCGCTGGACCAGGCCCTGGAGGTGGCGCAGACCTACTACCAGACGCTGGAGGGCACGGCGCTCCGGCACGCCCGCTACATGGCGCGCGTCGCGGAGCGCGAGGAGCTCCTGGCCGACGAGCGGCGCGAGGCGCTCGCCGCGTTTCTCGACGAGCAGCGGGAGCGACTCGGGCTATCGGCCATCACGGTCTTCGACCGGAGCGGGCAGGAGCAGTTCCACGCCAAGGATCCAGGGCTCGCCGCCGTCGCGACGCGCTCCATGCACAAGGACAAGGTCGCGCAGGGGCTGGGCGGGCAGGAGGTCACCACGGTCCACGAGCTGGACCGCGGGGACATGATCCAGGCCGTGGTGCCCGTTCGCGACCCGAGCCGCCAGGTGCAGGGCGTTCTCGTGGTCTCCAGCCACGTGAGCCAGCGGCTCGAGAATCGCCTGCGGGGCATCAGCCAGGCCTTCCAGGAGTACAAGCAGCTCAAGCTGCTCAAGAACCCCATCAAGGGCATCTACATCCTCCTGTTCCTGCTCATGACCCTCATCATCGTGTTCTCGGCCACCTGGTTCGGCCTCTATCTCGCCCGGGGCATCACGGACCCGATCCAGATGCTGGCCGAGGGCACGCGCGAGGTCGCCGCCGGCAACCTGGGCTACCAGGTGCAGGTGCGCGCCGACGACGAGATCGGGATGCTCGTGGACTCCTTCAACCGGATGACGCGGGACCTCTTCTCCTCGAAGGCCAAGCTCGAGGAGGCCTACCTCGACCTGCAGGCCAAGCACGGCGAGATGGAGATGCGCCGCCGCTACACCGAGACCGTCCTGGAAGCCGTCGCCACGGGCGTCGTCTCCCTGGATCCCGCCGGACGGGTGACCACCATCAACGGCGCCGCCGAGCGCATGCTGGGCCTCCCCGCGCGCGAGGCGCTCGGACAGCCCGACTCCGCCGTCTTCCGCCGGCCCGAGTTCGGCGACATCGCGGCCCTGATCAAGCGCATGGCGCGGCTCAAGGAGGGCACGCTCGAGCGCGAGGTGCACCTGCGGCGCGACGGCCAGGCCATCACGCTCCTGTCCTCGGCCACGGCCCTCCGGGGCCCCGACGGGACCGACATGGGGCTGGTGCTGGTGTTCGACGACCTGACCGAGCTGCTGAAGGCGCAGCGGCTGGCCGCGTGGCGGGAGGTCGCCCAGCGCATCGCCCACGAGATCAAGAACCCGCTCACGCCGATCCAGCTGTCCGCCCAGCGGCTGAGGCGCCGGCTCGCGGGAGACGGGAGCCCCGAGGAGAAGCGGCTGCTGGAGGAGGCCACGGCCACGATCATCCAGGAGGTGGACGGGCTCAAGCAGCTGGTGGACGAGTTCTCGCGCTTCGCGCGCATGCCGGCCCTGTCGCTCCGCCCGACGGACCTGGCCCGGCTCCTCGACGGGGTGATCGTGCTCTACCGCGAGTCGCATCCGGCGCTCGCCATCACCTCCGCGTTCTCGCCCGACCTGCCGCAGATCGAGGTGGATCCCAACCAGATCAAGCGCGCCGTCCTGAACCTGGTGGACAACGCCGTGGAGGCCGTGGGCCAGGCCGGCGAGGTGACCGTCGAGACCGTGTGGCTCCCCGAGGCGCGGCGGGCGCGGATCGTCGTGGCCGACACCGGGCCCGGCATCGCCCAGGAGGACCGCGAGCGGCTCTTCCTCCCGTACTTCTCCACCAAGGCCACGGGCATGGGGCTCGGGCTCCCCATCGTCCACCAGATCGTGACCGACCACGGCGGCACCATCTGGCTCGAGGACAACGCGCCGCAGGGCAGCCGGTTCGTCCTCGAGCTGCCGGCGGGCCGTCTCGCGCCGGCCGCGGTCGAGGCCTGACAGGAGCGCCCGGAAGCCCATGGCCGGCGAGCACATCCTCATCGTGGACGACGAGCGCGCCATCCAGAAGGCGCTGCGGGGCGTGCTCGAGGACGAGGGCTACCGCGTCTCGGCGGTTGGCTCGGGACAGGACGCCATCATCCGGCTCGCGGAGGAGTCCCCGGAGCTGATCTTCCTGGACATCTGGATGCCGGGCATGGACGGCCTCGAGGCCCTGGCGGAGATCAAGCGGCTCCGGCCGGAGGCCGCCGTGGTGATGATCTCCGGTCATGCCACCATCGAGACGGCCGTGAAGGCCACCAAGCTGGGCGCCTACGACTTCGTCGAGAAGCCGCTCTCGCTGGAGAAGACGCTGCTGGCCGCGGCCCGGGCGCTGGAGCACTCGCGGCTCGAGCGGGAGAACCGCGCGCTCCGCGAGCAGGTCGAGCGCCGCCAGGAGATCGTCGGCAAGGGCCCGCTCATCGAGGAGCTGCGGCGGCAGATCGCCACGGCGGCGCCCACCAACGGGCGGGTGCTCATCCACGGCGAGAACGGCTCCGGGAAGGAGCTGGTGGCCCGGGCCATCCACGCGCTGTCCACGAGGGCCGAGGGGCCCTTCGTCGAGGTGAACTGCGCCGCCATCCCCGAGGAGCTCATCGAGTCCGAGCTGTTCGGCCACGAGCGCGGCGCCTTCACCGGGGCGGTGGCGCGCCGCCGCGGGAAGTTCGAGGTCGCCGACGCCGGCACCCTCTTCCTCGACGAGATCGGGGACATGAGTCTCAAGACGCAGGCCAAGGTGCTGCGCGTCCTCGAGGAGCAGGCCTTCGAGCGGGTGGGCGGCAAAGAGACCCTCCGCGTGGACGTGCGCGTGCTGGCCGCGTCCAACCAGGACCTGAAGGAGCGGATCGCGCAGGGCCGCTTCCGCGAGGACCTCTACTACCGCCTCAACGTCATCCCCATCGAGGTGCCGCCGCTGCGCCGGCGCAAGGAGGACATCCCGGCGCTGGTGGAGCACTTCATCGCGCTCTTCTCGGCCGACAACGGCAAGCGCCCGAAGACCGTCTCGGTGGAGGCCCTCGCCTACTTCCTCTCCTACGACTGGCCGGGCAACGTCCGGGAGCTCCGCAACATGGTGGAGCGGCTCGTCATCATGGCGCCGCGCGACGTGATCGGCCCGGAGGACCTGCCCCCGCCGCTGCGTCCCAAGGAGACCCCGGTGGGCGCCGAGGAGGCCCAGCGGGAGAGGACGCTCAAGGAGGCCCGCGAGGCCTTCGAGCGCGCCTACGTCCTGGCGGAGCTGCGCGCCCACGACGGCAACGTGACGCGCACCGCCGAGAAGCTCGGCATCGAGCGCAGCCACCTGTACCGCAAGCTCAAGAGCTACGGCATCACGCCGTCCAAGGGCTGAGCATCCACCGGAAGCTGAGCGGCGGGCTGGGACGGGTGGTGATCATCGGGGCGGGGCCGACCGGTATCGGCGCGGCGCTGCGGCTGCAGGAACTGGGACACCGGGACTTCCTCCTGATCGACGCGAAGACCCGGCCGGGTGGCCTCGCCGCCAGCCATGTGGATGCTCGCGGCTTCACGTGGGACATCGGCGGCCACGTGCATTTCAGCCACTACGCGGAGTACCACCGGCTGATGAACCTGGCGCTGGGCGGCGCGTGGCTCGAGCGACGCCGCGACGCCTGGATCCGGTTCGACGGCCGGTACATTCCCTACCCGTTCCAGCACAACATCCACCGCCTGTCGCGCGATGATCGCGACCGCGCGATCCGGGATCTCGAGCAGGCCCGCGCGCGCCCGCGCCGGACTTCGCCCCGCACGTTTCGCGACTGGTGCCTGGCGACGTTCGGCCGGACCATCGCTGATCTGTTCATGCTTCCGTACAACCGCAAGGTCTGGGGCTGTCCGCCGGAAATGCTCTCGGCCGACTGGATCGCCGAGCGGGTTTCCGTGCCCACCGTCGCGGCGTTGAAGGAGCAGATCCGGACAGGCGCCGACTCCAGGACGTGGGGCCCGAACCACACCTTCCGGTACCCGCTTCGGGGAGGCACGGGCGCGATCTGGACGAGCCTGGCCGCACGCGTTCCGGCGGCCCGACGGCTCTTCGGCACGCGCATCGTCGGCGTCGACCTCCGCCACCGGACGGTCCAGGCGGCCAGCGGGCCTGCCATCCCGTACGACGTGCTCATCAGCACGGCGCCGCTCGACGAGCTGGCGCGCATGGCGCGCGGCCTGCCGACCGCGGTGAAGAACGCGGCCACTGATCTCCGGCACAGCGCCTGTCATGTCCTCGGGGTCGGGCTGCGCGGACCGATGCCCCGCGAGCTGCGCTCGAAGAGCTGGATCTACTATCCGTCGCCGGCGAGCCCCTACCACCGCGTCACGATCCTCTCCAACTACTCGCCGTACAACACGCCCCCCGGCGCACGGCTGTGGTCGCTGATGGCGGAGGTCACGGACACCCGCCCGACGCCCATCCCGGCGGCCGCGCTTCGCCGGGCCGTGGTCCCGGCCATGCGGAGGGACGGCCTGATCCCGCCCGGCGCCGAGATCGTGAGCTGCTGGCATCGGCGCGAGGAGTACGCCTATCCGACGCCGTTCCTCGGGCGCGACGAGGTCCTCGAGACGCTGCGCACCGGGTTCGAGGGCCACGGCGTCTACCCGCGGGGCCGCTTCGGCGCCTGGCTCTACGAGGTCTCCAACCAGGATCACAGCTGCATGCAGGGCATCGAGGTCGTCAACCGGCTCGCCGGCCTGGGCCACGAAGAGACCATCCTCAGCGCGGGGGCAGCGCGCCGGCGGACCCACGGCGCCCGCCGCGGCCGGTCCGTTCGCCGGGCGAGCTCGTGACCCTGCCCGATCCGGAGGGGCGCGACGGACCGGCGGAGCTGTCCATCGTGCTCGTGAGCACCAATCAGCGGCATCTCCTGGAGCAGTACCTGCCGACGCTGCTGGCCCTGCGCGGCGAGGCGACCTTCGAAGTCGGCGTGGTCGACAACGCCTGCCGCGACGGCACCGCCGACTGGGTGGTGCGGACGTACCCCGAGGTGCGGACAATCCGGAACGCCGTTCCGCGGTCGTACGCCGCCAATGTCAACCAGGGCATCCGCCGCCTCCGGCGCGGACGCTACGTGGCCGTGATGAATCCCGACGTGAAGTGTCTCCCGGGACTGCTGAGCGAGTCCGTTGGGTTCCTGGACCGCCACCCGGATGTGGGGCTCGTCGGGCCCCAGCTCCTGGAGCCGGATGGCTCGGTCCAGCTCTCCTGCCGCCGCTTCTCGACTCCGCTGACCCTCGTTCTCCGCGGACTGCAGCTCGACCGCGTGGTCAGAGCCGCCTCGGTGGATCGCTTCCTGATGAAGGACGTGGATCACGGCCGCAGCCTGGACGTGGACTGGGTGTTCGGCGCCATGATGATCGCGCGGCGCGAGGCCGTTGCGGCGGTGGGCGGCATGGATGAGCGCTACCGGGTGACGCACTGGGAGGACGAGGACTGGTGCTGCGCGATGTGGCGGGGCGGGTGGAGGGTCTGCTACGTTCCCGCGGCCCGGGCCGTCCACGAGCACCAGCAGGCGGGGAGGCGGCGACCGTTCGGCCGCATGGGCCGCGCGAAGGCGATCAATGCCGTCCGCATGCTCGTCAAGTTCCGGGGACGACTGAGCCGCACCGCGGCCGGCGCCGGGCGGCCGGCGTCGTGACCATGGCGACGGTCTCGGGCGACGCCCTCCTCGTGCCCCTCGACCCGCGAGTGGTCGATCGCTGGAGCTATCGCTACGCGAAGCGGGCCATGGACGTCGGCGTGTCCGCCGTGGCGCTGGTCGCGGTCGCGCCCCTCATGGCCGTCATCGCCACCCTCATCCGATGGACGGCCGGCCGCCCGGTGCTCTACCGGTGGGAGGTCGTGGGCGCGGGCGGGCGAGCCTTCACCGGCTACAAGTTCCGGACGATGGTGGTGGGCGCGGACGTCCGGCGGCAGGAGCTGGCAGCGCACAACGAGCGCGGGGGGCCGTGCTTCAAGATGCGGCATGACCCGCGGGTCACGCCCCTCGGCCGCGTCCTCCGGAAGTTCAGCCTCGACGAGCTGCCTCAGCTGTGGAGCGTCCTCAGGGGCGACATGAGCCTGGTGGGCCCGCGACCGGTCATCGCCTCCGAGTGGCTGCACTTCGAGCCGTGGCAGCGCCGCAAGCTGAGTGTCAGGCCCGGCGCGGTCTCACTCTGGCACGTCACCGGGAAGGCGCCGGGATTCGAGGAGTGGGTCCGGTGCGATCTGCTCTACATCGAGCGCTGGTCCCTGTGGCTCGACGTGAAGATCCTCTGGCTGGGCGTCAGCCACATCGTGCGAGGCACGAACTACTGAATTGGCCTCGCTCGCACCGGAGGTCTGTCGAGGAGGGCTGAGCGGAGCCCGGGGCTAGTCGTCCCGGCGGCGACTGCGGGCCTCGCGCGTCATCGCGCGGAGCGCGGCCACCACCATGGCGAGGCTGGCGGCGCTCCCGACCCCCACCGCGGCCAGCACCCACAGCGCGCCGCCCCCCTCGCGCCGCGAGTCGTGCCTGGCCCGCTCGCGGGCCGCCATCTCCCCGATCCCCTCGCGGATCCGGTCCATCAGCGTCCTCCCCTCGTCCGTGAGGACCACCCGGACCGCCGCCGCCGCGCCCTCGCTGCGGCGCAGCTCGATGGTGCGGTGGAGCTCGGCCAGCTTGGCGGCGATGAGCGGCTGGAGGGCGTCGAGCCGCTCCCGCTGCCGCGGACGGTCGGCGAGCCCGACCCGCAGCTCCCGCTGCCGCTCCCAGAGGGCGGCGAGGGCGTCCTGGTAGGGCTCGAGATAGCGCTCGGCCCCCGTGAGGAGGTAGCCGCGCTGCCCCGTCTCGGCGTCCTTCAGGAGGGACAGGAGCGCGTTCAGCCGCTCGATGTTGACCAGTGTCTGCTCGACCCGGCGGGTCGCCCCGATGAACGTCAGCGTGCCCTCCACGGCGACGGCCGCGGTGACGGCGACGAGGACGAGCCCGACCCAGAGCACGCGGATCGCCCGGCGTGAGCCGGGGCGTGGAGACGGCGTCTCGTCAGGTCCCATGTCACGGCGTCCGCGTCAGCGCCCGCCGACTGGCCGGGCTGGCTCCACCGCGGCCCGGGCGAGGGCAGCGGGCCGGCTCGGCTCACGCTCTTCCATCACCTGATCATACATATCCGCCGTGCCCTTGACACGATGGAGCTCCGAGGGTAGGGTGAGTCAACACCCTGACTGACTCCTTTAAGCGGGCCCAGCGAGGCCGGCAAGGAGCAATTGATGTGGTCCCCGGCTCCCCTGCGGCGCAGTCCCCGGCCCCGGACGGAGCATTTTTTTTGGCCCCGGCGCTCCCCCACCCGATGACCGTCCGCGAGAAGGCCCAGGTGCTCGACGACACCGCGCTGGACCGGGCGCTCACCCGCATCGCGCACGAGATCGTCGAGCAGGCGGGGGGCGAGGGCGTCGCGCTGGTCGGGATCAAGACCCGCGGGGTCACCCTGGCCGAGCGCATCGCCGAGAAGATCGCCGCCATCGAGGGGGCCAGGCCCCCGGTGGGCGCGCTCGACATCACGCTCTACCGGGACGACTTGCGGCTCAAGGCCGAGCAGCCGGTGGTCCGCGGCACCGAGATCCCCTTCCCGCTCAAGGGGCGCACGGTGGTCCTGGTGGACGACGTGCTCTTCACGGGCCGGACGATCCGCGCCGCCATGGACGCGGTGATGGACCTCGGCCGCCCGCGCATCATCCGCCTGGCCGTCCTCATCGACCGCGGTCACCGCGAGCTGCCGATCCGCCCCGACTATATCGGCAAGAACCTTCCGACCAGCCGGCGCGAGACGGTGGCGGTGATGCTCCGCGAGCACGACGGCGTGGACCGCGTCGTCATTCAAGAGCCGACCGACCCCTAGCTCGCGGACCGGAGGAGCCGAGACATGGGCTGGAAGCGAAAAGACCTCCTGAGCCTGCAGGACCTCGAGACCGCGGAGATCCAGGACGTGCTGGACACGGCGGACTCGATGAGGGAGATCGCGACCCGCGACATCAAGAAGGTGCCGACGCTCCGGGGCAAGACCGTGGTGAACCTCTTCTACGAGGCCTCGACGCGCACGCGCACCTCCTTCGAGATCGCGGGCAAGTGGCTCTCGGCCGACGTCGTCAACTTCTCCGCCTCGAGCTCCAGCGCCGAGAAGGGCGAGAGCCTGCTGGACACCGCGAAGAACATCGAGGCCATGAGCCCCGACGTGGTGGTAGTGCGCCACAAGGCCTCGGGGGCGCCGGCGCTCCTCGCCCGGCACCTGCGCTGCGCCGTGGTGAACGCCGGCGACGGCGCCCACGAGCATCCCACGCAGGGGCTCCTGGATCTCCTCACCATCCGGCAGAAGAAGGGACACCTCGAGGGCCTCAGCGTCGCCATCGTCGGGGACATCGCCCACAGCCGCGTGGCGCGCTCGGACATCCACGGGATGCGGAAAATGGGCATGACGGTGACGGTGGCGGGGCCGCCCACGCTCATCCCGCCCGCCTGCCAGGAGCTCGGCGTCAAGGTGAGCCACCGGCTGGAAGAGGCCATCGCGCACGCCGACGTGATCATGATGCTGAGACTCCAGCACGAGCGGATGGAGAGCGGCCTCATCCCCTCGCTGCGCGAGTACTCGCGGATCTGGGGGCTGTCGCTGGACAAGCTCAAGCATTGCCGGCCGGACGTGCTGCTCATGCACCCGGGGCCGGTGAACCGCGGTGTCGAGCTGTCCCCCGAGGTGGCCGACAGCCAGTACTCGGTGATCCTGGACCAGGTGTCCAACGGCGTGGCGGTGCGCATGGCCGTGCTCTACCTGCTGGCGGGGAGCCAGGCGGCATGAGCCTCTTCATCGGGCAGGGACGCGTCGTGGATCCCGCCAGCGGGATCGACGGCATCCAGGACGTGCTCGTGGCGGACGGGCGCATCGTCAAGGTCGGCCCGGGCCTCACGGCGCCCCCGGGCGCCCAGGTCATCGACGCGGCGGGCAAGGTCGTCTGCCCCGGCTTCATCGACATCCACGTCCACCTGCGCGAGCCCGGCTTCGAGTACAAGGAGACGGTGTCGAGCGGCACCCGCGCGGCGGCGGCCGGCGGCTTCACCGCGGTGGCCTGCATGGCCAACACCTTCCCGGTCAATGACAACCGGGCCGTCACCGACTACATCCTCGCCAAGGCCCGCGTGGAGGGCGTGGTGCGCGTCTACCCCATCGGCGCCGTCACGCGCGGGCTCCGGGGCGAGCAGCTCGCGGAGCTGGCGGAGCAGGCCGAGGCCGGCTGCGTGGCCTTCTCCGACGACGGCAAGTGCGTCATGAACACCGCGCTGTACCGGCGCGCCATGGAGTATGCGCTCCCCTTCGGGACCCCGCTCATCAGCCACGCCGAGGACGGCCACCTGGCGCACGGCGGCGTCATGCACGAGGGGCTCGTCTCCACCGAGCTGGGCCTGACGGGGCAGCCCGCCGCGGCCGAGGACGTGATGGTCGCCCGGGACATCCTCCTGGCGGAGCTCACGGGGGCCCACGTCCACATCGCCCACCTCTCCACGGCCGGCGCCGTGCGGCTCGTGCGGGAGGGCAAGGCCCGCGGCATCCGCGTGACGGCCGAAGTGACCCCCCACCACCTCCTGCTCACGGACGAGGCGGTGCGCGACTACGACCCCAACACGAAGATGCAGCCGCCGCTGCGCAGCAAGCGAGACGTGGAGGCCGTGCTGGAGGGGCTCCTGGACGGCACCATCGACTGCGTGGCCACCGACCACGCCCCGCATGCCCTGTCCGAGAAGGAGGGCGAGTTCGCGGCGGCCGCCAACGGCATCGTGGGGCTTGAGACGGCCGTCCCGCTGCTGCTGGACCGGCTCGTGCGGCCCGGGCGCCTCGAGCTGGCCACCTTCGTGGCGCGCCTGTCCTCGGGCCCCGCCCGCGTCCTCGGCCTGCCGGGCGGCAGCCTCGCGCCCGGGGCCGCCGCGGACATCACCATCCTCGACCTCCAGCGGCCCTTCGCCGTGGACCCCACCGCCTTCCGCTCGCGGAGCCGCAACACGCCCTTCCGGGGCTGGACAGGGACGGGGGCGCCGGTCATGACCGTCGTGGGGGGAAGCGTGGTCACGCCATGACCGAGGCGCTGCTGGCGCTGGCCGACGGGCGCCTCTTCCGGGGCGAGCCCTGCGGGGCCGTCGGCGAGGCCCACGGGGAAGTGGTGTTCAACACCGCCATGACGGGCTACCAGGAGATCATGACCGATCCCTCGTACCGGGGGCAGCTGGTCTGCATGACCTATCCGCTCATCGGCAACTACGGCGTCAACCCGGAAGACGTGGAGTCGCGACGGCCCTGGCTCGGCGGGCTCATCGTCAAGGAAGCGTGCCCCTACCCCTCCTCGTGGCGCGGGCGGATGTCGCTCGACGGGTACATGAAGGAGCACGGGATCGTCGGCATCCAAGGCATCGACACCCGCGCGCTGACCCGCCACCTCCGCGACCGGGGCGCCCAGGAGGGCATCATCTCCTCCGCGGAGGGCGACCACGCCCGGCTGGTGGAGCGGGCGCGAGCGCTGCCGGGCCTGGTCGGCCGAGACCTAGTGCGGGAGGTGACGGCAGAGAGGCCCCGGGGCTGGGGGGAGGGGACATGGGATCTCCGCCGCGGCTACACGGAGCCGCCGCCGCCCCGGTTCCGCGTCGTCGCCTTCGACGCGGGCATCAAGAGCAATATCCTGCGCCGGCTGGCCTCGCTGGGCTGCGCGCTCCAGGTGGTGCCGGCCTGGACCCCCGCCGAGCAGGTCCTCGAGATGCGGCCCCACGGTCTCTTCCTGTCCAACGGCCCGGGCGACCCGGAGCCCGTGGAGTACCTGATCAGGACGGTGCGGCCCCTCATCGGCCGGCTGCCGATCTTCGGGATCTGCCTCGGCCATCAGATCCTGGGGCTGGCCTTCGGCGGGACGACCTACAAGCTCAAGTTCGGTCACCACGGCGCCAACCACCCGGTGCAGAACCTGCTGACCGGCGGCGTGGAGATCACCTCGCAGAACCACGGCTTCGCCGTGGACCCGGGCTCGGTGGAGGGCTTCGGGGTCGAGCAGACCCACGTGAGCCTCAACGACGGCACCTCCGAGGGGATGCGCCACCGGGAGCTGCCCGTCTTCTCCGTGCAGTACCACCCCGAGGCCTCCCCCGGTCCGCACGACGCCGACTATCTGTTCCAGCACTTCATCGCGCTGATGGAAGGCGAGCAAGGAGGTTGACCTCTCCATGCCGAAGTACCTGATCTCGTACCGCAAGACCGAGGAGGCCGGACAGAAGCCCGAGTGGGCCAGCTTCACCACCGAGAGCGAGCTGGCGCTGGAGGCGCATGCCGTCAAGGAGCGCGTCGAGAAGCGCATGGGCGTGCTGGGCGAGACGCTCTGGGGCCAGGGCGAGGTCGTGTGGGTGGGGTCGGGCCGCCTGGACGACGTGCTCTACAAGCGGGAGGAAGCGGCCCCGGAGGTCTCGATCATCTATGGGCTCGTCGAGGGAGGCGGATAGAGAACCGTGCCCAAGCGCACTGATCTGAAGAAGATCCTCCTCATCGGCTCCGGGCCCATCGTGATCGGGCAGGCCTGCGAGTTCGACTACTCCGGCACCCAGGCCTGCAAGGCGCTGCGCGAGGAGGGCTTCGAGGTGGTGCTGGTGAACTCGAACCCGGCCACCATCATGACCGACCCCGAGATGGCCCACCGGACCTACGTGGAGCCGCTCACGCCGGAGTTCGTCGCCAAGGTGATCGCCCGCGAGCGCCCCGACGCCATGCTCCCCACCGTGGGCGGGCAGACCGGGCTCAACCTGGCGGTGGCGCTGTCGGAGGACGGCACGCTGGACCGCTACGGCGTGGAGCTCATCGGCGCCAAGCTGCCGGCCATCAAGACCGCCGAGGACCGCAACCTCTTCGGCGCGGCCATGGCGCGGATCGGGCTCGAGATGCCCAAGGGCTTCTACGCCGGGAGTCCGCCGGAGGCGCTGGAGGGCATGCGCCAGCGCCGGATGCAGTTCCCCCTGATCCTCCGGCCCTCGTTCACGCTGGGCGGCACCGGCGGCTCCATCGCCTACAACCCGGAGGAGCTCGAGGCCGCCATCAAGTGGGGGCTCCAGCAGAGCCCCGTGGGCCAGGTGCTCGTGGAGGAGTCCGTCATCGGCTGGAAGGAGTTCGAGCTGGAGGTGATGCGCGACCTCAAGGACAACGTCGTCATCATCTGCTCCATCGAGAACTTCGACCCGATGGGCGTCCACACGGGCGACTCCATCACCGTGGCGCCCGCCCAGACGCTGACGGACAAGGAGTACCAGCTCATGCGGGACGCCTCCCTCGCGATCATCCGCGAGATCGGCGTCGAGACCGGCGGGTCGAACATCCAGTTCGCCGTCAACCCGCGGGACGGGCGCATGGTCGTCATCGAGATGAACCCGCGCGTCTCGCGCTCCTCGGCGCTGGCCTCCAAGGCCACGGGCTTCCCCATCGCCAAGATCGCGGCGAAGCTGGCCGTCGGCTACACGCTGGACGAGCTGCGCAACGACATCACGCGGGAGACGCCGGCCTCCTTCGAGCCCGCCATCGACTACTGCGTGGTCAAGTTCCCGCGCTGGGCCTTCGAGAAGTTCCCCGAGGCCGAGCCGACCCTCAACACCCAGATGAAGTCCGTGGGCGAGGTCATGGCCATCGGGCGCACCTTCAAGGAGGCGCTGCAGAAGGCGGTGCGCTCGCTGGAGCAGGACCGCTGGGGGCTCACGCCGGACCCGCCGCTCGAGGACCTCGAGACGCTGCGCCAGCGGATCCGCGTGCCGAACCCCGACCGCTGCTTCGCCATCGCCGAGGGCTACCGGCGCGGGCTCACGACGGTGGAGATCGCCGAGCTGTCGGCCGTCGACCCGTGGTTCCTCGACAACGTGCGCGAGATCGTCGAGCTGGAGCCGCGCATCCGGGCCGCCGGGCTCGGGGAGGCCCGCCTCCTCCGCCGGGCCAAGCAGATGGGCTTCGCCGACCGCCGCATCGCCGAGCTGGCCGGCACGACCGAGCCCGAGGTGCGGGCCGCGCGGCTCGCCGCGGGGATCCGCGCCACCTTCAAGATGGTGGACACCTGCGCCGCCGAGTTCGTCGCCTACACCCCCTACCTCTACTCGACCTACGAGGAGGAAGACGAGGCGCCGCCCACCCCGCGGCCCAAGGTCGTCATCCTCGGCTCGGGGCCGAACCGGATCGGCCAGGGCATCGAGTTCGACTACGCCTGCGTGCACGCCGCCTTCGCGCTGAAGGAGATCGGCGTCGAGGCGATCATGGTCAACTGCAACCCGGAGACGGTGTCCACCGACTACGACACCTCCGACCGCCTCTACTTCGAGCCGCTCACGTTCGAGGACGTGATGAACATCGTGGAGCGGGAGCAGCCGCGGGGCGTCATCGTCCAGTTCGGCGGCCAGACCCCGCTCAAGCTGGTGGTCGCGCTCCAGGCCGCCGGCGTCCCGATCCTGGGCACCCCGTCGGACGCCATCGACCGCGCGGAGGATCGCCGGCGCTTCGCCCGGCTGCTGGAGGGGCTCCACCTCGCCCAGGCCCCGGGGGACACGGCCCGCTCCTTCGACGAGGCGGCGCGCATCGCGACCGCCATCGGCTATCCGGTGCTGGTCCGCCCCTCCTACGTGCTGGGCGGGCGCGCCATGCAGATCGTCTACGACGAGGAGGACCTGCGCGGCTACATGCGCGAGGCCGTGCGCGCGAGCCCCGAGCACCCGATCCTCGTGGACAAGTTCCTGGAGGACGCCATCGAGATCGACGTGGACGCCATCGCCGACGGCGAGCGCGTGGTCGTGGGCGGCGTCATGGAGCACGTGGAGAAGGCGGGCATCCACTCCGGCGACTCGGCCTGCGCGCTCCCCCCCTACTCGCTGGGCGACGACCAGATCGAGCGCATCAAGGCGCAGACGCGCGCGCTGGCCCGGGAGCTGGGGGTGATCGGCCTCCTGAACATCCAGTTCGCCATCAAGAACGAGACGATCTTCGTCCTCGAGGTGAACCCGCGCGCCTCCCGGACCGTGCCCTTCGTCTCCAAGGCCATCGGCGTCCCCCTGGCGAAGCTCGCCACCAAGGTGATGCTGGGGGCGCGGCTGGCCGACCTGGGCTTCGGCGAGGAGCGCGAGGTGGCCCACATCGCCATCAAGGAGGCGGTGTTCCCCTTCGTCAAGTTCCCCGGCGTGGACGCCGTCCTCGGGCCCGAGATGAAGTCCACCGGCGAGGTGATGGGGATCGACCGGGACTTCCGGAAGGCCTACGTGAAGTCGCAGCTCTCGGCGCACTCGCCGCTGCCCACCTCGGGCAAGGTCTTCATCTCGGTGAAGAACCGCGACAAGCGCGCGGCCCTGGGCATCGCCAAGCGGCTCAGCGAGATGGGCTTCACTCTCGTGGCGACCACCGGGACGGCCAAGCTCCTGGCGCTGCAGGGCATGACCGTGGAGACGATCCACAAGGTGGCCGAGGGCTACCGGCCCAACATCGTGGACCTGATGAAGCGCGGCGAGATCGCGCTGGTCTTCAACACGCCCGAGGACGGGCGCGCCCGCAAGGACTCCTCCATCATCCGGCGGACGGCGGTGACCCAGAGCATCCCCTACTACACGACGGTGGACGGAGCCCAGGCGGCCATCGGCGGCATCGAGGCCCTGCTCAAGGGGGAGATCTCCGTGCAGTCGCTCCAGGAATACCATGCCGCCCCGTGAGCCCGCCGACCGGCTGATCGTGGCCCTCGACGTGGACGCGCTCGACGCCGCCCTGGCCCTCATGGACCGGCTCGACGGGCTCGTCCGCCGCTACAAGATCGGCTCCCAGCTCTTCACCGCCTGCGGCCCGGCGGCGGTGGAGGCCGTGCACAAGCGCGGCGCCGCGGTCTTCCTCGACCTCAAGTTCCACGACATCCCCAGCACCGTGGCCGGGGCCGCGCGGGAAGCCGCGCGCCTGGGCGTCTTCATGTTCGACGTCCACGCCTGCGGCGGCCGGGCGATGATGCAGGCGGCGGCCGAGGCCGCGGCGGCGGCGACTCCGCCCGGGGCGCGGCGCCCGCTCGCGATCGCGGTCACCGTGCTCACGAGCCTGGACCGGGCGGCGCTCCAGCGGGAGCTCCGCGTGGCCTCGTCGGTGGAAGGGCATGTGCTCCACCTGGCCGGGCTCGCCCGCGCTGCCGGACTCGACGGCTGCGTGGCCTCGCCCGGCGAGATCGCTCCGCTCAGGAACCACCTGGGCGCGGGCTGGGTGATCGTGACGCCGGGGGTGCGCCCGGCGGGCAGCGATCCGCACGATCAGTCGCGCGTGGCCACTCCCGCGGCGGCCGCCCGCGCGGGCGCCCACTACCTGGTCGTGGGCCGGCCCATCACCGCCGCCCCCGACCCGGCCGCAGCCGCCCGCGCCATCCTCCACGACATCTCCCCCTAACACCGCCACCCCGATGAGCGCCGCAGGCGCGAAGAGGCCGAACCGCGAGGCGAAGTCCTCCACGTTCAAGCGAGATGGTCAGAGCGCCGCAGGCGCGAAGAGGCCGAACCGCGAGGCGAAGTCCTCCACGTTCAAGCGAGATGGTCAGAGCGCCGCAGGCGCGAAGAGGCCGAACCGCGAGGCGAAGTCCTCCACGTTCAAGCGAGATGGTCAGACCCATGCTGTCCTGATCCGGCGGCTCTTCGAGATCGGGGCCCTGCGCTTCGGCGAGTTCACGCTGAAGTCCGGGATCACGTCGCCCTTCTACATCGACCTCCGCGTGGTCATCTCCCATCCTGACGTGCTGGCGCGAATCGGCGCCCTCATGGCGCAGGCCGTCTCGCGCTGCCGCGCCGATCGCATCGCCGGCATCCCCTACGCCGGGCTGCCGCTGGCCGTGGCCACGAGCCTGGCCGGCAACGTCCCGCTCATCTACCCGCGGCGGGAGGAGAAGGCCTATGGCACGAGGAAGCGGATCGAGGGGCTCCACGAGCCTGGCGAGCAGATCGTCGTCATCGACGACATCATCACGGATGGGGCGAGCAAGTTCGAGGCGATCCGGCCGCTGGAGGAGGCGGGGCTCGTGGTCAAGGACCTCGTGATCCTCATCGACCGCGAGCAGGGCGGCCGCGAGCGGCTGGCCGCCAAGGGGTACACGCTCCACGCGGTGCTGACCATCACCCGGTGCCTGGACGAGCTGGAGCGCGCGGGACTGGTGGCCCCCGGGCAGGTCGGGGTGGCCCGGGAGTTCGTCCGCGCCACCCGGTTCGCCTGATGCTCCGCCCGGCGGAGGAGGTGGGAGAGATCCTCGTGGACGAGGCCACCATCCGCGCGGAGGTGGCCCGGCTGGGCGCGCGGATCTCCGCCGACTACGCCGGCCGCCAGCCCCACCTGATCGGCGTCCTCAAGGGCGCGGCCGTCTTCATCGCCGACCTCGTGCGGGCGCTCACGGTGCCCGCCACCCTGGACTTCATCTCCATCGTGCCCTACGGCGAGGTCACCGCGTCTGGGGTGGTCCGCATCCGCAAGGACCTGGACGACCCCATCGAGGGCAAGGACGTCATCGTGGTGGAAGGCATCTGCGCCAGCGGACTCTCCCTCTCCTACCTCCTCCGCAACTTCGAGACGCGCCACCCGGCCTCGCTCCGGGTCTGCGCCTTCGCCGCCAAGCGGCGCCCGCGCCCCCCGGACGTCGTCCTCGACTACGTCGGGCGCGAGATCCCGGACACCTTCGTGGTCGGCTACGGCCTCGACGCCCAGGAGCGTTACCGGCACCTCCCCTACATCGCCCGGCTCGAGTAGAGCCCGGGCCTGCGGACGTCGAGTGGTCCCGGGCGGCGCGCCGCGTGAGTCAGTCGTGCCAGCGGCCCTCGAAGTGATGCTTGAGCTCGTGCAGGAGGGCGTAAGGATCCGGCGTGGAGACGATCACGTGCTCGCCGGGGAGGTAGCAGCCGTGGATGCGGCCGGTCGGCCTCCGCTCGAGCCCCTGGCTCGACCGCAGACGACAGAGAAAGTCCACCTCGGGCTGAGGGCGGATGATGACCCGGAGGGGGCCGATCTGGTACGGCTCGCCCTTGAGCCCCGCGGCGGCCGGGGTGAGGCGCTCGTCGGGGGGGACGAGGAACGCGGTCCCATGGCCAGCGCCAGGTCCAGTCGTGGCGCATCCCCCGACGAGGAGAGCGGAAAGCGCGAGCAGGACCGTCTGGCCCGCCCGTCGCCCTCGCTCCTTGCCATCCCCTCTCGCCATCTGTCAACGCCTCCAGAGGGGTAGCTAGCAAGCGCAGTGCCTGGAAGGCCGGTGAGGAGATGGATCGACGAACGTCCGCTATCTCAATGAGTTGGAAGACAGGTGGCGGGCGAAGGCCCCAGGGCGGCGCCAGCCCGAGGGGCGGCCCTCTGGCGGGGACGCCAGAGCCAGGCACGCACGCTATGGTGTCCGCGCCAGAGCGAATCGGGAGGCCTGAGGTCAGAAGCCGGGCGACCTACGACGCCTTGAAGTCGGCGCCCGAGATCCCGTACCGCCGCATCTTGAGGTGCAGGGTCTTGTAGTCGGTCTTGAGGAGCCGGGCGGCCTCACTCTTGTTCCCGCGGGTGACGCCCAGGGCCAGGCGGATGGCCCGCCGCTCGGCCTCGGCGGCGCCCAAGGCGCCGAGATCTCGGAGCGAGCGGCTCCCGAGATCGCTGGAGGGCCCGGGGACGGCCTCGTCGCGGCCGCCCTCGGCCACACCCAGCCGGAGGTGCTCGGGCAGGAGCAGGCCGTCGCTCAGGAGCACGGCCTGGCGAATCGCGTTCCGGAGCTCCCGGGCATTGCCCGGCCAGGGGTGGCGCAGCAGGAGCTCGCTCGCGGCCTCCGAGATGCGGTGCACGGGCCGGCGAAGCTCCATGGACGCCTCGTCGAGAAACCGCCGGGCGAGGAAGACGATGTCCTCCCGGCGCCCGCGCAGCGGCGGCAGGGGGATCGTGAACTCGTTCAGCCGATAGTAGAGGTCCTGGCGGAACCGGCCCGCCCGCGCCTGGCTCTCCAGAGGAGCGTTGGAGGCGGCGAGGATCCTCACGTCCACAGGGACTGGACGCGTGGCGCCGAGGGCCTGCACCTGCCGCTCCTGGAGGGCTCGCAGGAGCTTGGCCTGGGTCGCCAGCGGCAGGTTGCCGATCTCGTCCAGGAACAGGCTGCCCCCCTCGGCAGCCTGGAAGTAGCCGTCCTTCCGCCTGTCGGCCCCGGTGAAGGCGCCGCGCTCGAAGCCGAAGAGCTCCGACTCGATGAGCGTCTCGGGAACGGCTCCGCAGTCGAGGGCCACGAAGGGGCGCTCGCGCCGGGGGCTCTGCCCATGGATCGCCCGCGCGACCAGCTCCTTGCCCGTCCCGGTCTCGCCCAGGATGAGGACGCTGAAATTCGACTCGGCGACCTGCAGCACCTGACGGATGACGCCCGCGACGGCATCGCTCGGCCCCATCTGCCGGCGGAGCGCCCCCCCCGCGCCCGCCTCGGCGCTCAGCTCCTCGACGCGCGCCAGCAGGCCGGTATGCTCCAGCGCCCGCTGAACGCGCAGGGCCAAGTCGTCGAGGTCGAAGGGCTTGACGAGGTAGTCGTAGGCCCCCAGGCGCATGGCCTGGACTGCGGTGGGGACGTCGGAATGGGACGTGAGGATGATGACGCAGGCCTGGGGGGTGATGCGCTTGAGCTCCGGGAGCGCCTCCAGGCCGCCGAGCCTCGGCATGTTGAGGTCCAGCAGCACCACCGGCGGACGGTCCAGCCGCATCCGCTCCAGCGCCACCTGGCCGTCCTCGGCGGTGACCACCTCGAAGCCCTGGCTCCCGAAGAACTCGGCGAGGAGGGCACGCACCTGGTCGTCGTCGTCCACGATGAGGATCCTGGGCATGCACACAGACTCGCACAGGAGGCCCGCCGACGTCACGTTCGACTGCCTCGGGCGCCGCAGCGGTGGTGCCACGGCCTTGGCACACCGCCAGATACTGGGGGTGAGGGCGGTGAGGCGGGGGCGAGGTCCAGGCGGCTGGCCATGTGGGGGTTTTCCCTAGGTCGAACGGCTCATGTCGCCGAAGTTTACATCCCCGCTTGCTAACCGCGTGACCGCGTGCTATGTCCCCGCTATCGTTGTCCGCCCGGAGTGGCACGATAGGTGCTTCCCCTCGACTGGAAGGGGCGTGTCGTGAATGACCCTCTCGGACATGAGCGGCAGGGCCGATATGGCGGGGAATTCCTGATGCGAGGCTGATGCATGTCATGAGGCACCTCTGGCAGCGGAAGCGGCGGAGCTGGGTGGTCCTCGGTGACCTCTTCCTGAGCCTCGTGGCCTATCTGGTGGCCAACCTGATCCGCTTCGACGGGGACCTTCCCGCCCGGTACTGGGGGCT
>MGBV01000043.1:0-2320 GCA_001788415.1 Candidatus Rokubacteria bacterium GWC2_70_16
CGCCGTCGCGGCGGTCGCCGCGCGGGCGCGCCCGCCGCGCGGCCGCCCGCGCCCCGCCGCGGCCGTCGGCGCCGACGTGGTCGCCGTGCACACCGATCAGGTCGAGACCGAAGACCACCGGGAAGCGGGCCCGGTCCACGTGGGCCATCACATGTGGCGCGCCCTCGAGCTGGACCGGATCTTGGCGGAGGCCGGCCTCTCGGCCCGGGCGCAGCGGCTCACGGAGCTCATGACACTGAACCGCCTGGTGCACCCGGCCTCGGAGCACGCCATGCCCGCCTGGATCCGGCGCACGGCCCTGGCCGACCTCCTCGGCGCCGACTTCAGCACGCTCAGCGACGAGGCGCTGTATCGCAATCTGGACCGGCTGCATCCCCAGCGCGTGCCGATCGAGCGGGCCCTGGCCGCGCACGAGCGCACGCTCTTCACCCTGGACGACACCCTCTACCTCTACGACTTGACCTCGACGTACTTCGAAGGGCAGTGCCGGCTCAATCCGCAGGCCACACGCGGGTACTCCCGCGACCACCGCCCGGACTGCAAGCAGGTGGTCGTCGGCTTGGTCCTGGATCGCGACGGCTTTCCGAAAGCCCACGAGGTCTTTGACGGCAATCGCGTCGATCGGGCGACCCTCGCTGACATGCTGACGACGCTGGAACAGCGCACCGGCCGCCGCGGCGGCGCCACCGTGGTGGTCGATCGCGGGATGGCCTTTGCCGACAATCTCAAGGAGATCACGGACCGGGGCTATCACTATCTCGTGGCCGGCCGCCAGGCAGAGCGCACGCCGCACCTGGCGGCGTTCGAGGACGACACGGGCTGGGCGGACATGATTCGTCAGCCCTCGCCGCGCAATCCCGGGCAGAAGAAATCGCGGGTCGAGATCAAGCGCCAGGTCGTCGACGGGGAGGTCCACATCCTGTGCCGCAGTGAAGGGCGCACGGAGAAAGATCGCGCGATCCGGGAGAAGCACGAGCAGCGCTTCCTCGCGGACCTCCAGAAGCTCCAAGCACGCGTCCGCACGGGGCGGCTGCGCGTCGCGGCCAAGGTGCACGAAGCGATTGGGCGGCTCAAAGAGCGGTATCCGCGCGTCGCGCGGTACTACGACGTCACCTTCGACGCCGCGGCCCCCGCCGTGACGTGGACCCCGCACGCGGACAAGAAAACGAAGGCCGAGCAGCTCGACGGTGGGTATCTGCTCAAGACCGATCGCCAGGATCTCGGTGACGAGGAGATCTGGCGCCTGTATATCCTCCTCACCCGCGTCGAGGACGCCTTCCGCGACATGAAGAGTCCGCTCCTGGAGCGGCCGATCTTCCACCACTTGGAGCATCGGGTTCAGACTCACATCTTCCTCTGCGTGCTCGCCTACCACCTGCTCGTCGCGATCGAGAAGCGCTTCCTGGACCAGGGCGTGCACACGTCGTGGGCGACGCTGCGCGAGCAGATCTCCACGCACCAGGTCGTCACGGTGGTGCTGCCGGCGACGAACGGGCAGACCTTGCGCATCCGGAAGGGCTCCACCCCGGACGCGATCCATCGGCAGATCTACCGCACGCTCGCGATCCCGCACGAGGTCATGAAGCCGGTGAAGACGTGGGCCCCCACCCCGTCACCATAGTCACTCACAAACGGCGTAACCTGCTGACATATCAGCACTCCGGTCTCGGGACCGTGGAAGTTGGGCTAGCCCGTGTCCCAGCCGGTGAGCATGGACCTCATCCGGGCCCAATTCTCCCTGACCGCGAGCGCGAAGTAGACGTGGGCCAGGAGGAGGGCCATGAACGTGGCCGTGAAGAGGCCGTGAAGGATCCGGTTGTAGAAGATGAACTCCCAGCCCAGCCCGAGGAGCGACAGGGGGAGCAGGGCCCGGAGGGGCTTCCAGAGCACAGCCCCGGTGAGAGCCAGGGCCACGAGATTCGCGGCCACGGCCCAGTGGAAGAGGATCTGAGCCGGACGATACTTCCGGCTTCCGTGCCGGCCGAGCCACATGTGGGGGGGTTCGCCGGAGACCCGGTACTCGTGGACCAGGTGGGCCGCCATGAGGGCGAGGAAGGCGGGCGTGCCCCACTGATGCCAGGCAAACCACAGGGCCGCCGGGCCCCCCGGCTCGGGAAGGATTGGGGAGCGGTACATCGCCAGGCCGGAGAAGAGGAGGATCGCGACGCTGAGAAAGCCCCCCCAGTGAAAGAAGCGGCGGAAGAGGCTGTGCCGCTGGGCGCCGCCCCCCCCGGGGAGGCCACCGGACGGCACCGGCGGCCGAACGGCCCGCGTGGCCGCGACGCCCAGGCAGAACAGCGCCCCGCACAAGACGACGAGC
>MGBV01000043.1:2448-16908 GCA_001788415.1 Candidatus Rokubacteria bacterium GWC2_70_16
GAACTCGGTCTTCGCCCGCTCCAGGTCCTCTCGCCTGTAGCTCCGCCCGCCGGCATCCCTGGTGGTGAAGTACAGGCCGTGAAACATGTCGTCGCTCCGGGACCGGCCATCCCGCACCGCCAGCGCGCGCTCCAGGGTGCAGAGCGCGGCCCCCAGCCGGTACGAGGCCTCCTCGCTCATCTCCTTGCCGGTCACGGCCTCGTACAGCCGCGTCTCCATGGAGGGGTCGCCCACGTGGTCGGCCGAGTTGGAGTCGTAGAGAAACGGGAAGGCCATGTCGCAGAGGACATAGCTGTCCTTCAGGATCGCCTGTTCCTGGTAGCGCTTCACCACCGGCGCCGCCCACTTCCACTGCACGGCCTTCCCGTCCGCGGTGACGAGCTGGGCCGCCTCCTCGAAGCCGAAGGCCCGCTTCATCGTCTGCCTCAGCCCGGGCGTGAGGTCCTCCGGCACGGCGGTGAGGGCCGTCTGGCCGATGGCATGGGCCGCTCCCCAGAAGAGCGACATGAGGCCGTGGGAGACATGGGCGTCGCGATTATCCAGAGCCCAGGCCAGGGCCAGGTAGGACACGGCGTAGCCCGTGGGGAAGCCGCCGAGATACACCCAGTGCTCGCGGTAGCCGCCGAACTTCCCCGAGCGCGGGTAGTAGAGCCTGGACAGCTCCTCCGCCTTGCCCCCGAGCTTCGCCGCCGCCCGCTGTCCGCCTTCGGCCAGGAGATCCCCCAGGCCCTCGCGATTGGCGATCATGTGGAGCAGCCTGGTGGCGAACTCCCAGGAGCCGATCTCGCTCCGGGACAGCCCGGTGTCGTCCTCGCTGAGGACCTTCTCCCTGAGGCAATCCCCGAGCCAGGGGATGATCGCCATCAGGTCATAGGCATTGATCCCCAGCAGATCGGCGAGCTTGGCGGCCTGCCACGTCACCTTGCTGTAGCCCTTCTCCGGGCGATGGACCATGGACTCCAGGTACATGTAGGCCTGGGCGCAGAGGGCGACGCCCGGCGTGATGTCGGGGCCGGTGACCCTGGAACGGCAAGCGATGGGACAGGCGAAGCAGCCGTCAGGCGCCTGCCGGTAGCCCGAGGAGGGGTCCCGGCAGAGATCCTGGAGCTCGCCCGGCAGGAGAGTGAGGCCCCCGCGGCCGTATCCGCCTCCCCAGATATTGAACTTGAACCCCTTGTCCTCAGGCGCGTAGGGATCCCCGCCGGCTGCCTTGCGGGCGAAGCGGCTCCGGATCTCCGTGGTGAGGTCCATCAGCGCGCGGGGGTTCGCCACGGGCACGGTGCCCGTGCCCGAGACGACGATGGCCTTGAGGCGCTTGGATCCCATGACCCCCCCGAAGCCCCCCTGTCCCGAGGCGTCTCCGGAGTCGGTGAGGATGCACGCGATGCGGCTCCGCTTCTCTCCCGCCCTGCCGATGGTCATCACCCGGGCCTGCCGGCCGTGAAGCGCCCAGAGCTGCTGCTGGGCCTGATAGGTGTCCAGCCCCCAGAGACGGGAGGCGTCGAGGAGCACCGCCTTGCCGTCCGTGATCAAGAGGTACACGGGTCGCTCAGCCTGGCCGTGGATGACGAGGGCGTCGTAGCCGGCCCATTTCAGCTCCGGCGCCCAGTGCCCACCGATCCCCGAGCGGCAATAGGATTCGACGGGGCCGGTCTGGGGGGCCTTTCCCAGGAGCATGAACCGTCCGGAGGTGGGCGCCAGGGTGCCCTGCAAGGGTCCGGTGGCGAAGACGAGGCGGGCGTCGGGATCGAAGGCTCCGACCTCGGGGGGGACCTCGTCCCAGCAGATCTTGGCTCCCAGCCCCCGACCGCCGAGGAACTTCGGGACATAGTCGAAGGTGGAGGTCTCGGAGACCCGGCCCCGCGTGAGGTCGACCCTCAGGATCTTGCCCACCCATCCGCCTGCTCGTGTCATGTGACGGGGACCTCCCGGAGCACTGGATAGCCGATCATGAGTCCCCCGTCGGATCGCTCGAGGCGGAGCGCGCCCATGGGGCAGTGCCTGACGCACTGGGGGTCGCCGAAGCAGAGGTGACACTTGACGACACGTAGGGCCCCGGCCTCGAATCGCGGGCGCGGGGGCTGGAAATACCGGGCGCAGGCCTCCAGGCATTTCCGGCAGCCGATGCACGCGCGCTCGTCTATCACCCGGGCGTAGGTGCCGCTCGGCCTGTCCACCCCGAGCGCGCTCACGGGACAGGCCTCGAGGCAGGGGGGATCGGCGCACTGGTAGCAGGTCCGCGGCCGGTAGTCGCCCCCGAGGTAGTCCTTGTCCAGGATCAGGCGGGCCAGGCTCGACCCGTTCCGCCCCTGGCTGTTGAAGTTCGTGCAGGCCACCTCGCAGACCCGGCAGCCGGAGCACAACGTCGCGTCCGCCAGGATCACCGCTCTCGCCAGGGCGACCTTGTGGCCGTCGGGGAAGGTGAGGACGTCGAAGAGGCCGCCCACCGCCGCGCTCCCGGCCACGGCGGTGGTGCTGAGGATGCACGTCCTGACGAACCGCCGGCGGTCCACGCGAGTCCCGGCTAGGTGGCGGGCGGCGAGAAATACGGTCGGGTCGGGGTGGGGCCCAGCGCTTCTCCGGTCTCCTTGATGATCAGCTTGTAGTAGTACTTCGCCTCCGTGCCCACGCTCTTGTCCACGTACTCGTACGTCCCCTTCGCGGGGGTGGACGGGAACACCGCGACCTCCGTGTAGGGCCCTTCGACGAAGGTGTCGCTCCTGAGGATCTGGAAGGTGACGGGGCGCTCGGACCGTCCCCGGACTTTCCAGGTCAGGTGCGCGGCCCGGTAGAGAGGCTGCGCCTTGAAGTCGGTGACGGTGGGCTCGGCCCCTTGCTGCGACGAGGCGACCGGGGCGGAGAGGAGGAGCAGGCAGGCGAACAGCGCGAAGGATCGAGGCCGCATGGCTCCCCCTCTCCGGTCGGCTGGCGGGCGCGGGGAGCTCAGCCCAGGATCAGCTTGACGTCCTGCTCGCTCTTCGCGTACCCGACCCCGAGCTTCACCGCCTGCTTGATCGTCTTCTGATGCCAGGCGTCCATGGTGATCTTGTTCTGGGCCATGTTGGGGTACCACTCCTGGAGGATCTGGATCCCCGTGACGTCATTGGCGACCTGGTCGCCCGAGGCCACGATGAAGCCCGGCTTGACCTGCTCGCCATGGGAGGGGCCCCCGCTGATCAGCGAGCGCCGTCCGTCCATGATGACCAGGTCGGGCCGGAACGGCAGGTTGATCTCGGCGACCTGGGGCGCCACGAAGATGTGGTTGAAGTTGTGGAGATGCCCGCCCCGGTCGGCCCGGTGGAGGATCCCCACGGAGAGCTTCAGGCTCATGGTGACCCCGCCGAGGAAATGCGTCTTCATCACCGGGGTGTAGATGACCTTGTCGTAATTCCTCAGGTCCTCCACGTAGCCGACAGTCCCGTCCCCGCCGCCGAACCGCCCGAGGTACTGGGCCTTGTCGTTCTTGATGTGCATCCACATCCCCCTGTCCCAGTCCTTGAGGGGCACGCCGGTGCGCTGGCAGACGGTGTCGTAGCCCACCTTCTTGATCACGCGCTCCGTCGGCCCCCAGGGGCCGCAGGTGTCCGCCACCGTCAGGTTGCCATACCCCTCGTCCTGGAGGACCAGGATGAGCGCCTCCAGGAAGGCCGGGTCGGTGCCGCCCTGCGGCCAGGGATCGGCCGTGTTCATGTTGGGCTTGATCAGGATCTTGTCGGTTTTCTTGAGGGCTCGGTCGAATCCCCCGAGCAGCTTCACCGTCTTCCGGATATCGCCTTTCAGGTCCTTGTCGAGTGGGGTGGCGCTCACGATGCTCACCAGCGACTGCGACCCGTCCCGGTAGTAATTGTCGTGAAGATGAGACCAGTTGACCGCCGCGCCCCCATTGACCAGCTTCTCGGGCACCTTCTTGAAGTAGTCGGCCGGGAGGGGGGCATTCTTGACGAATTCCCCGTACTGCTTGAGCTGGGCGTCCCTCAGCCGCCAGATCCCCTCGTGGGCAGGGGTGTCCAGGTCATCCACGGCCCAGGCCCGGCTCGGCAGCCCGATGAGGCCGAGCGCCGCCATGCCCGCGCCGCAGTACTTGGCCACGTCCTCGAAGAATCTCCGCCGCGTCGTCTCGCTGGAACTCATAGGTGCCTCCTCACTCTCGGCAGAAGACGAGTCCACCCGCCCGGTGACGCACACAGGGCACAGAGGCAAGAGGCGCTGAATCTCTGGGCGACACAATGCGGCGAGGGGGCCATTTTCCTAGTGAGGTTGCCCTATCCACCCGCACGAACCGCGTCGAACAGGCGGCCTTCGACGCGCTCCGGACCCGGTACGGGGTCCAGTGGCTGGTCGAGCTGACGGCGGCCGCCAGCTACTTCGCGTTCCTGTGCGGCATCGTCAACGCGTTCGAGGTGCAGCCGCCGCCCGACGGCGACCCGCTGCCGCGGTAGCCGACCGAAAGGAGGGAGCGGGCGCCACGCCCCCCCGTGTCTCGGTCCCGCGACGGCGGGTGCTCCGCACAGTTCGCCGCCGGGCCGGACCGCTGCTCGCGCGCCGGGGGCTCGAGCGCGTCGCCGCGAAGGACCAGCCGGATCTCCTGGCGGACGAATCAGTCATCTGCCTATCTTCCCGGTTGCTCAGGGGTCCAAACCAGCCGAAAGCGCTGACAGAGGACCAAGGTGGTCTCCTCGAACTCAGCGCCGAGCGGGGCGCAGACCCGGCCGAAGTATGCCTGGTGGGCCGTGCGCCACGACCTCAGGGAACCGTCCCCTTCGCCCTCGTCGGCTGCAAACGCCGCGTCCACGCGGAGAAACGGGATCTGCCGGACCTCGACCAATTCGATGATGGCCACGGGGGCACCGTCGGCCAGCGTCACGATGCTCAGGTCGCCCGGGGCGGGTAAGCGAAGTCCTTCGGAGACGAACTCGATCGGCAAGCTCGCCGTCGCTGTCTTCCGGCCGGCCTGGACGAGCGCGGCCAGCTCGTTGGCCAGAGCCGGAGAGTCACCAAATGCGAAGGCCGAGAACGGCCACCGCGGGAAGGCAACCTGGGTCACCTGTCCCGCGACGGGCAGCAGCTTGCCCTCGGGCTGCCAGGCCGCGCTGGAGAAGATGCTCCCGCTCTGGCCGGAGGATGCGGGCCCGGCCCCACGCCTCGCCGGGCCGCCTGATCCACGGCAAATCGCCCAGCCACGGACTCGCTCTTCTGGACCAGGGTGAATCGGGGTATTCGTGGTGCGCCGGCGGGCGACGGCCCGCCGCCCCCGGACGGGCGATGCGGCCGCGGGGTGGGCTGAGATCAAGGAGATCCCCCCGGGCCGGCGTGCCCCGTCCCGCGGCGATCAACCGGTCGAGGGCCGTTGCCCATGTGCCGCCGGGGGGGCTGCCGCTGAACGTGGCCGGGGCTAGCGCGTGGGGAGGGCGATGCCTGCCGGCGCCGGCTGGGCGGTCGGCGTCCGGGCGACGGGCTCTTCCTTGATCGCCAGGGCCAGCCCGGAGGCGAGGAAGCCCAGGAGCGCGGCCGAGACGAAGGCCCAGGTGTAGGAGCCGGTGGCGTCGAAGATCCACCCCCCCACGCCGGCCCCGAGCGCGGCGCCCACCTGGTGCGAGAAGAAGATCCAGCCCGAGAGCGTGCCCACGGAGTAGCGGCCGAAGATGTTCGCCGTGAGCGTGGTGGTGGGCGGGACCGTGGAGATGTAGTTGAGGCCGAACACCGCCGCGAAGCCGTGCAGCGAGGGCACGTTCCAGACATAGAGCAGGAAGAGGAGAGAGAGCCCCCGCACGGCGTAGTAGAAGGCCAGGGGCCCCTTGCGGCCGAAGCGGTCGCAGATCCAGCCCGACAGGACCGTTCCCACGATGTTCATGGCGCCCATGATGCCCAGCGCCTGGGCGGCGTCCATCTCGGAGAACCCGTGCTCCGCCGCGTGGGGCACGAGATGCGTGAGCACCAGGCCGTTGGAGGTGTATCCGCAGACGAAGAACGTCGCCGCCAGGAGCCAGAAGGCGGGGTACTGCATCGCCTCGGTCACGGGGACGTGGCGCTCGGCCTGCGCAGCGCCGGCCCCGGACCCGGCCGCGCCAAGCCTCGAGCCGTAGGGCCTGAGCCCCTTCTGGGCCGGGTCATCCTTCACGAGCCAGAGCGCGAGCGGGATGGCCGTCAGGAAGAGGCTCGCGCCGAGCCAGAGGTAGGAGTTCCGCCAGCCGTGATTGACGGTGAGCCACAGGGCGAGCGGGATCATCACGAGCTGGCCCGCCGACATCCCTCCGCCGAGAATGCCGAGCACGAGCCCCCGCCGCGACTCGAACCAGCGCGCCGCGATGGTCGCGGCCGTGGCCAGGCCCATGCCGCCCGCGCCCGTCGCCATGAGGACGCCGGCCGTCGCGTAGATGTGCCAGAGGCTCGTCACGCGGGAGGACAGCATCGTGCCGATCCCGAGGACGGCGAGGGCCAGGATCATCACGCGACGGGGCCCCCAGCGGTCCGCCAGCCAGCCCACCCCGGGCCCCACGGCGCCGACGAGCAGGAGTGACAGGGCGGCGGCGCCAGACAGCGAGGCCCGGTCCCAGCCGAACTCCGCCTCCATGGGCTTGATGAACACGCCAAAGATCGCCCGAAGGCCGGAGGCGGTGATCATGATGAGCACCACGGCGCCGAGCACGATCCAGCCGTAGTGCAGCGTCCCGCGAGACGCGGTCATGTCGGCTCCCTGCAGGCGAGGGGTGAGTGGCGCGGGCAGAAGCCCGCGCCCGTTACGATGCCATCGGGGCAGGCGTCGATTCAGGCGGGCTCGGCGGCCGCGCGCTTGCGGAAGACGATCTCGTCGCCGTCGGCGTCGGCCACGACCGTGTCGCCCTCGCCGAACTCGCCCTCGAGCAGGCTCATCGCCAGCGGGTCCTGCACCATCTTCTGGATGGTGCGCTTGAGCGGCCGGGCGCCGAAGGCCGGGTCGAAGCCCTCCTGCGCCAGCAGCTCCTCCGCCGCCGGCGTCAGCTCCAGCGCGACGCGCCGGGCGGCCAGGCGCTGGAGCAGGTGCCTCGTCTGGATGCCCACGATGGCCGCGATCTCCTCGCGCCCCAGCGGACGGAAGACGACGACCTCGTCGATGCGGTTCAGGAACTCGGGCCGGAGCGTCTGACGCAGCAGGTCCAGGATCAGCGGGCGGACGCGCTCGGGCCGCTCCTCCTCGCGGTAGATGTGGCTGCCGAGGTTGGACGTCATGATGATCACCGCGTTGCGGAAGTCCACGGTGCGGCCGTGCCCGTCGGTGAGCCGGCCGTCGTCCAGCACCTGCAGGAGCACGTTGAAGACATCCGCATGCGCCTTCTCGATCTCGTCGAAGAGGACCACCGCGTAGGGGCGGCGCCGCACCGCCTCGGTGAGCTGCCCGCCCTCGTCGTAGCCCACGTAGCCCGGGGGCGCTCCGATGAGCCGGGCCACCGTGTGCTTCTCCATGTACTCCGACATGTCCAGCCGGATGATGGCGCGCTCGTCGTCGAAGAGGAACTCCGCCAGCGCGCGCGCCAGCTCGGTCTTGCCGACGCCGGTGGGCCCCAGGAAGAGGAAGGAGCCGATGGGCCGGTTCGGATCCGACAGCCCGGAGCGCGCCCGGCGCACGGCGTTGGACACGGCGATGATGGCCTCGGCCTGGCCCACCACCCGCTGCCCCAGGCGCTGCTCCATCTTCACGAGCTTCTGGACCTCGGCCTCCAGGAGCCGCGAGACGGGGATGCCGGTCCACTTGGCCACGGTCTCGGCCACGTCCTCCTCGTCCACCTCCTCCTTCAGCATCTTGCCGGCCTTCTGGACCTCGGCCAGCCGCGCGTTCTCCTTCTCGAGGCGCTTGTCGAGATCGAGCAGCGTGGCGTAGCGCAGCTCCGCCGCCTTCTGCAGATCGCCGCGCCGCTGGGCGTCCTCCATCTGGACGCGAGTGGCCTCGGACTCCTCCTTGATCCGGCTGATGGCCATGATCGCGGACTTCTCGGCCTCCCACTGCGCCTTGAGCCTGGCCGACGTCTCCCTGAGGTCGGCCAGCTCGGCGTCGAGCCGTCCCAGGCGCTCGCGCGAGACCTCGTCGGACTCGCGCGCCACCGACACCCGCTCGATCCCGAGCTGCATGATCCGGCGCTCGATCTCGTCCACCTCGCCGGGCAGCGAGTCGATCTCGATGCGCAGGCGCGAGGCGGCCTCGTCCACCAGGTCGATGGCCTTGTCGGGCAGGAAGCGGTCGGCGATGTAGCGGTGGGAGAGGACGGCCGCCGCCACCAGCGCCGAGTCCTTGATCTTCACCTTGTGGTGGACCTCGTACCTCTCCTTCAGCCCGCGCAGGATGGCGATGGTGTCCTCCACCGAGGGTTCGCGCACCGTCACGGGCTGGAAGCGGCGCTCCAGCGCCGGGTCCTTCTCCACGTGCTTGCGGTACTCGTCCAGCGTGGTGGCGCCCACGCAGCGCAGCTCGCCGCGCGCCAGCGCCGGCTTGAGCATGTTGGCCGCGTCCACGGCGCCCTCCGCGGCCCCCGCGCCCACCAGCGTGTGGAGCTCGTCGATGAAGCAGATGATCTGGCCCTGGGCTTCCGTGATCTCCCGGAGCACGGCCTTGAGCCGATCCTCGAACTCGCCGCGATACTTCGCGCCCGCCACCATCGCGCCGATGTCGAGCCCCACGAGCCGCTTGCCCTTGAGCCCCTCGGGCACATCCCCCACCACGATGCGCTGGGCGAGCCCTTCCACGATGGCCGTCTTGCCCACGCCCGGCTCGCCGATGAGCACGGGGTTGTTCTTGGTCCGCCGCGACAGCACCTGCACGACCCGGCGGATCTCCTCGTCGCGCCCGATCACGGGGTCGAGCTTGCCCTGGCGCGCCAGCTCCGTCAGGTCCTTGGAGTAGCGCTGGAGCGCCTGGTACTTCTCCTCCGGGTTGACGTCGGTCACCCGCTGGGTGCCGCGCACGTCCACGAGCGCCCGGTAGATCGCCTCCGGTGTCACGCCCTGCCCGGCGAGGACGCGCGCCGCCGCGCCAGCCTTCTCCTGGGCGATGCCGATGAGCAGGTGCTCGGTGGAGCAGTACTCGTCCTTGAGGCGCTGCGCCTCGTCCCAGGCATGGCTGAGCGCCGCCTCGAGACGCGGCGAGATGTACTGCCCCCCCCCGCCCCGCACCCTGGGCAGGGTGTCGAGCTCCGCCTGCACCTGGCGCCGGATGGCCTCGGCACGCGCCCCGAGCTTGGCCAGCAGCGGGCCGACCACGCCCTCCTGCTGCTGGACCAGGGCCAGGAGCAGGTGTTCCGGTTCCAGGGCCTGATGGCTGCCCTGATCCGCCAGGGACTGCGCGGCCTCGACCGCTTCGCGCGCCTTCACCGTCAGCTTGTCGAATCTCATCTGGGCATCTCCGGACGGAGCCGCTTGAGATCCTCGAGCAGCTCCTTCTCCCGGGGGCTGAGCCCCGCCGGGACGGTCAGCTGCACCCGCACGTACTGGTCCCCGGCGCCGCCGCCCTTGAGGCGGGGCATGCCGTAGCCGGGGAGGCGGAACGTGCGTCCCCCCGAGGTCTCTGGGGGGACCTTCATGGACACCTGGCCCTTGAGCGTGGGCACCTGCACCTCGGCGCCGAGGGCGGCGTCCACGAAGGGGATGGCCAGGTCCAAGTACAGGTCGTCGCCCTTCCGCTCGAAGCGCTCGTCGGGCCGCACCGTGACGCGCAGGTAGAGGTCGCCCCGCTTGCTCCCCGCGGCGCCCGCGCCCTCGCCGGGCACGCGGACGCGCGAGCCCGTGTCCACTCCCGCCGGGATCTTCACCTCGAGGTGCCGGTGCCCCTTGGCCCACCCGCTCCCGCGGCACTGCCCGCAGGGCCGGCGGTTCACGTGCCCGGCGCCCCCGCAGGCGCTGCACGGCTCGTCCACGTCGAGCGAGATCGCCTTGCGCACCCCCCGGAAGGCCTCCTCCAGCGAGAGATCGATGGCGGCCTCGACATCGGCTGCCCCTCCGACCCCCAGGTCCCCGCCCAGGTCGCCCAGGTCGCCGAACTCGATGTCGCCGAGGCCGCCGCGTCTCGTGTCCCGGACTCGCCCACGGCCGCCGCCGAGGTCCCCGAAGATGGCCTGGAAGAACTCGGAGAACCCTCCCGGGTCTCCACCCCGGCGGAAGTGGACCTCGCCCCCCTCGAAGGGGGAATGGGCGCCGGCGCCGGAGGCGGCGACGCGCTGCCAGTCGGAGCCCAGCGCGTCGTAGCGCTGGCGCTTGGCCGCATCCCCGAGGACGTCGTAGGCCTCGTTGATCTCCTGGAAGCGCGCCGCGGACCCCTTGGAGACATCCGGGTGGTGCTTGCGGGCCAGCCGGCGATAGGCGGTCTTGATCGCCTTGTCGTCGGCGCCCCGGTCGATGCCCAGGATCTTGTAGTAGTCCTTGTATTCCATCGCGCGAGACCCCGAAGCGGCGCCCTGGCCCGTGCGGCCCAGGCGGACGCCGCTTCGTGTCAATTCTAGCAGATGGATGGGCGCCCAGGCAGGGGAGCGGCTACGTCCTGGCGCGGATGGAGCCCACGGACGAGGCATGCGCGCATTCCCACCCCTCGCGGTCGTGGAGCACGCCCCCGAGGAAGACGACCGGCCCCCCCCCGCTTGATGACGTTGCCCTCGCCCAGCACGGGGCCCGGCGTCACAGGGGCGAGAAAGCTCACGGTGCGCGAGGACCTCGTCGAAGCGCTCGCGGAGGTCGCTCAGCACGTGATCGCCGTCGACGCGTCGGGGTCAGTGGATCGCGACCAGGGCCTTCTTGGCTTTCAAGGGCAGCTCGACGGGAACGAACCAACCCCGGGGGTACAGGTAATCTTCGCCCGATTCGTCAAGGACGCGGATGTCAGACAGCCTGTCGTTCTGCTTCGGCTTCACGACGCGATAAATCTTGCCGACGATGAGGTCGGCATCGTACTCGCCGTTGTGGATGCACACCGCGAACTCCCCCGACCTGCCGCCTCGGCTCGTCATGATCGCTAGTCCAGGTTCCTCTTTCGCTTGAAGGAGACTCGCCCGATCCCATGGGCTTCAAACCAGTGAAGCTCGGCCTGGTGGAGCGTTCCGTCGTCGAACCGGATCGTGGCCTCGCCCTTCATCTTACGCCATCGCCCAGCCCCAACGTTCGGCATCAGCTGCGGCCGAAGGCCGCCGGCTGAACGCCGGAGTTCGACCCTCACGGACTATCACGACGTTCGTCGAATACGGACCTGTCCTGGCGAGACAACGCTGAACGCTCCGACGAGTTCCCCGGTGCGGTCACGACATACCTCGGCCACGATTTCCGCCTTCGTGGGATTCGCCAGCCCCGCAAGGCGAACCAGGACCACTCCGCAGTGCACGAGGCCCTGGCGGAACACCAGCTCACCGAAGTCTTTGTCCGCAGTCAACAGAACGGCCCTTCGCTCGTTCGCCTGCCGCAAGACCTCCTCATCCGTAACGCTGGGGGAGAGCTCGGCCACGTAGACGACCTCATGGCCGTCATGTCGCAGGCGCTCCACCACCGCGCGGTCGACACCTTCATCGGCGACCAGGTTCACGCGGACTTCGCACTGAGCGGGTAGACCACTTCAGCCCGGAGGGCCTGTGCGGCGAAGCGGAGGGCGGCCAGCACACCCTCGCGGGTCAGGCGCGGGTGGGACGCAAGCACCGCCTCGATCGATTCGCCGCTGCCCAGCTTCTCGAGGATGAGATCTACTGTGACGCGCGTGCCCGCAACCACCGGCTTGCCCATCATCACCTGTGGGTCGGAGACGATCATTGGGTCGCTCATCGTCCACCTCCTAGCGGTGACTCTAGCAGACTCGGCCTACCCCCAGCGAACCGCACGATGGGGCGAACGCCAGGGTGAGTCGCGCGCGATAGCGCGTCGGCTCCACCCAGGGTTAGAGCGGTCATCTCATACGGGCTTCTCAACGATCTTCCAATATGAGTCCTTCCTGATTACCTTCCCGTCCCGGAACCCCCAGTGATCGCATCCACGTACTTGAACTCGGACTCCGTCGGGTGTCGTGCCGGTCAGCAGCCACTCCGACACGCCCATATTGCCGCTGACCCAGTGCCGGTCATCACTGTAGTGGACGTCTGGGAGACCCTTAAGGCGTGTCGCTAATGCCTCTCGCACGGCCGCTTTGCCCGTAAAGCGCCGCCCCCACGGGTCCGGCCCCCGGGGCATGTCCAGCGAGCAATCATCGGCAAAGAACTCCATTATCGCGTCCAGATCGTGGGCATTGAACGCATCGGCGATTGCTTTCAATGTCTCGACGGAAACCGATTCCTGTTGAGCCATGGCGGTTCCTCCATAGAGCGCTCTAACGTGGCGCTCAGCGGACGGGAGGCGAGCAGCGCGAGCTCCCGGTCCGCTGGGGCGTCATGTTGGGCAGCCGTATCGTCACTCAATGATGTGATCGGCGCGTAGGCGGAGAGATGACGGTATGGTAATACCGAGTGCCCGCGCGGTTTTCAGGTTAATCACCAGTTCGAACTTCGCGGCCTGTTCGACCGGAAGTTCGCCCGGCTTGGCACCTTTGAGGATCTTGTCGACGTACACGGTAGCGCGCCGGAACTGATCGGCAAGGCTGACCCCATACGACATGAGGCCCCCAATCTCCACAACCTCCCTCGCGTGGTATACGGCAGGCAGCCGGTATTTTGTCGCCAATTCGACGACCTGCTTTCGAGCCGTAAAAAACACAGGGTCCGGGAGCACCACAACCGCATCGGCACCTTCCCGCGCCATCGCTGCAAACGCGCCCTCGAATTCGTTGCGCCCACGAGCTTCCACGGCCCGCAAGCTTACGCCCAGTTTTCGGGCGGCATGTTCGACCTCCTTCCGGTAGGTTTCCGCGCCGGGAGGGAGAGGATTCCACAGAAGGGCCAGGCGCGTGGCTCTCGGGACCGCTTCCTTCAAGAGCTCGAGCCTCTTGCCTTGAATCTCGGGCGTGGGATCGCCAGTCATCCCCGTGATGTTTCCCCCAGGTCGGGCCAGGCTCGCGATGAAGCCGGAGCCCACGGGATCCCTCGACGTCGCCATGACGACCGGGATCGTCGCCGTCGCTTGCTTGACCGCGGCGATCACCGGATTCGCTCCCGTGACGATGAGGTCGACGTTGAGCCGGACAAGCTCCGCCGCGAGATCGGGGAGCCGCTCTTGCTTTCCCCCCGCAAACCGCCGCTCGAACACGACATTCCGCCCCTCCACGTAGCCAAGCTCCCGCAGCGCTTCTTCCAACGCCTTGGTGAGATGCTCCTGCTCTTCTACCGTCGCGGTCTGGATGTAACCGATCCGGTACACCTTCGCTCGCGGTTGTGCGTCGGCGGCGATCGGCGCGGCGAGAAGCAGCGGGATGACGCCAATGGCGAGCCGGGATGCGATGTGCTTCACGCCCGGTCCTTCCACGCGGGCATTCCACCGCGACCGAAGGGAAGCGCTCGCGCCGTCATTGTCGATCCGCACACTCTTGGTCTGCCCAACGCCGCCGTTCACCTGCGGCGGACCGAGCGACCAGAGGGAGCGAGGCCCGGCGTCAGGTGAAACGGCTTGTTCGGCGGATGGCCGCTTACGAGCCGTTTGTACTTCATGGCCTCACTCTCACCCCTTCTACGCCAGCCGAGTCCATGACACATTCTCGCAGTTGATGGGCACCGATTGCTGTTCGTTCGCGTGAACCCGCCTGCCCCGTCTTGAAGGGCCACCTCGGAGGCACCTCAGAGGCACTTCGCAAACCACTCGGCTGCTGCGTCAGCGGCTCTCGAGAACCAGGGTTCTTGCTCGTACACATCGAAGTGGCGGCACGGCAATGTCACGAGCGCCCTCTGTACGAGGTCCCCCAGAGGCCGATCCTCGCCGCGCCCACCTCCGGCTGTTCAGAAAGCCACGTGATCGCGTTGCGATAGTCCTCGATCTGGTCGGCCGGGAATAGGCGCCCGCGTGGCATGCCTTCGCTCGCCCCGAAGTACCGGTAGTCGAAGACCAGCGTGACCAGACCAGCTGCAGCGAAGCGCTCGGCGAACCGATCGAGGCCTTGTTCCTTCACGGCGGAGAACCCGTGGGCCATAACGACGGCAGGTGGGCGCAGCCCCTCGGCGATGCTGTCTGGCGTGTACAGCCATCCGCTACACCGTAAGCCGCCGCTGACGAAGGTCACATCTCGTCGCATGGGTTCGGTCTCCTCGAGTGCGGTCTGTTGCATGCATTGCGTCCGCTCCGTCGCCGAACTCTATGTCTCTTGAACTGCGATATCTGGCTGGGTAGGTCTGTATAGCACGACGAACGAGCGCGGCCGAGCTCCGTCGCCCCTCGCGTGTACGGGGCCTTGCAGGGTACGCCCTCGGTCCCTTGCCGTGATACACCGCGAAGCGCTGCAAGCTATCACCTGGGCCTCCGCGGCCAGCCCGATGTGTTTCCCGGCCTCCGAGGTCATGACAGGAACATCCGGTCGGCAGGGCTGCGGACTCCGGCCGGGCCCCG
>MGBV01000044.1 GCA_001788415.1 Candidatus Rokubacteria bacterium GWC2_70_16
ACCTGCTTGAGCTCGTTGATGACGAAGGAGGCCATGTCCACGTAGATGGCGATGGCGCGGGTGGCCATCTCGACCCGGAGCGGGTTCTGGGGCGTGATGCCGGCCTCGGCCAGGAGCGTTCGGGCGCGGACCTTCATGTCCTCGGGCTTGCCGTAGCCCGGCAGCGCGGCCAGGTCCTTCTCCAGGAGCCCCCAGACGCCGTAAGGCCTGGGCGCCATGGCCGCCCCGGGCACCGCGGCCCCCTGGTGGACAGCCTGGATCAGGGCGCGCCGGTCGATGGCGTAGCTCACCGCCAGCCGCACTTTCGCGTTGTCGAAGGGCGCCTTCTTCGCGTTCATGATGATGTTGTCGGTGACGGCGGTGGCCACGGGCGTGACGACGAACTGGGGCACGGCCTTCTTGAGTTGCTCGGCCGCGGTCTTGGTCGTCTCGCCCGGCATGGCCACGTCGAGCTGGCCCGCCTGGAGCGCCGCAGTCCGCGTTCCCCGCTCGACGATGACGATGTACTTGAGCCCGTCCAGATACGGCCGCCCCTTGACAAAGTAGTCCGGGTTCTTCACGTACTCGACGAACTCCCCCTTCCGCCACTCCTTGAGCTTGAAGGGGCCCGTGCCGATGCAGCCCGTCCGGTAGCTGGCGGGCGGGATGTGCGCCGCGTAGACAGGCGTGTAGCCGGAGGCGAGCATGGCAAGCAGCGAGGGCTGCGGGCGCTTCAGCCGGAACACCACGGTGTGGGGATCCGGGGCCTCCACGGCCTCCACGTTGGCGTACCAGTCCTTGCGCGGGTTGATCCGCAGCTTGCCCTGGGCCTCCGGCGCCCCGCGCAGCATGTCGAAGGTGAACTTGACGTCCTTGGAGGTGAAGGGCTGACCGTCGTGCCACTTGACGTTCTTCCGGAGGAAGAAGACCAGGTTCCGGTAGTTGTCCTGCCAGGACCACCTCTCGGCCAGCTCCCCGATGATCGTGTCCGCGCTCTCGACCGACTTGAGCGGGTCGAAGAACACGAGGTTGTTGAAGCACGGGCTCGCCGGAAACACCACGGAGATCGTCGCGGTCTCGTGGATGGCGAAGCCCTGGGACAGATCCTCCCGCAGCATGATGTTGATCGCTCCGCCCGACTTGGGCGCTTGGGCCGCGGCGGGGGTGAGCGCGGTCCCCACCAGACCCACCAGGGCGAGCCCTCCAACGATGGTCGTAAGCCGGCAGTTCCTCATGCGCTGTTCTCCTCTCTTGCGGGAGACACCTTCCGATTCTTCCGGGGGGTTCCGTGATCGGCCCGACTATACGCGAACCCGCCCCCACCGACAACCTCCCCGGGGATCCGAGCCTCGCGCGCCGCGTCAGGGCGCGGGGCGGAGCCGGCGGCTGGGGCGCAGGAGCCGGCCGCGCTTGACGTCCCAGACCCCGTGGGAGGACAGCCGCACGGCCGGGAGGAAGTCAGCCACCATGAAGTAGAGCGTGAAGATGGGGTCGTGGAAGGGGTAGCCGCGCGCGGCCAGCAAGGCCTTGAACTCGCGCTCCTTCGCGGCCAGCTCGGGCAAGGGCCGCGTGGACATGAGCCCGGCCACCGGGAGGGCGAGCTCGAAGGTGACGCGCTCGCCGTCCACCAGGACGACGCCGCCCCGGAGCGCCAGGAGGCGGTTCACGGCCCGTGCCATGGCCTCGGGGCTCCGCCCCACGGCGATGATCTGGTAGTCGGTGGACAGCGTGGCGGCGAGCCCGTCGAGATCGGCGCAGAAGCCGGCCAGCGCCGTGGTCGTGATCCATCGCCCCAGCCTGTCCAGGAGCGCCACGTGGAGGTCACCCGGCGCCGCCGCCCGCTCCTCGAGGGCCGTGATGACGGTGCTCACGAGCCGGATCACGGGCAGCGGGCCCGCGGGAAGCGCGAGGTCCTCGGGCGCGATCCGCCAGCGCCGCCCGAGCCTCGCGGCCGCCGAGGTGAACACGCGGTCCCAGGCGGGCTCGGCGATGCGCGCCAGCAGCCGCCCGTCGCGGGCCGCGAGCCGCCCGCGGGCGATCACCGCGCGGGGACGCGGCTCGGTGAGGTCCGACAGCAGCAGGATGTCGGCGAAGCGCCCGGGCGCGATACCGCCCAGATCGGCGTCCTTGCCGTAGTACGTCGCCGGGTTGAGCGTGGCCATCCGGTAGGCGTCGACTGGCGGCACGCCCTCCTCCATGGCGAGGCGCACGAGCCCGTCCACGTGGCCTTGCTCCATGGTGAAGGCGGGGGTGCTGCCATCCGTCGTGAGCATGAGGCGGCCCAGCGAGCCCGACTTGACGAAGGGCTCGAGGAGACCGCGGAGATCGGGGCGGAGCGAGGAGTGGCGCAGCATCACGGCGATGCCCTGGCGGGCCCGGTCCAGCGCCTCCTGCCCCGTGATGGGCTCGTGATCGGAGCTGAGCCCCGCGGCGGCCAGCGCGGCGACACGCTCGGCATTGGCGCCGGCCGTGTGCCCCTCGATCCGCTTGCCGCGGGCCGGTCCCAGCGCCAGCCGCTCGAAGAGCCCGGGCCGGCCGGCCAGGAGATCCGTCCAGCGCGTCACCTCGCCCACCGCCGCGACCCGGGGATTGTCCACCATGCGCGCCAGCGCCTTCAGGGGGAAGCGCGCGTCCTCGCCCGCCGTGCGCGACTGGCCGTGGGGACGCACCATCCAGTAGAACCGCAGCGGCCCGCGCGAGAGCGCCGCCACCGCCCGCTCGAAGCCGCGAAGGCCCGCGAGCAAGTAGAGGAGGAGATTGTCGGCGAAGATCGCCGTGGTGCCCAGCGGCAGGATGTGGCGGGCCAGCCCCGCGGGGGTGCAGAGGTTCCAGGGATGCGTGTGGGGCTCGATGTAGCCCGGGACCAAAGTGCGGCCCGTGGCCTCGATGACCTCGGTGCGCGGCCCCACCATGTCCTCCCTGAGGCCGACATAGGCGATGCGCTCCCCCATGATGGCGACATTGGCGGGGTACAGCTCACCCGTGTACACGTTGAGGAGGAGGCCGCCCCGCACGTACCGGTGAGCCGGCGCCCGCCCCTGCGCCACGGCCACCAGCGCCCTGCGCTCCTTCGCCCACATGGGCGCGATCATGCCACGGCCTTGAGGGCGAGCACGTTGAAGGCCGGCACGGGGCGCGAGAACCCCTTGAGAGCGAGATCCCCGGCGGGCTCGGCCTCGACGAGCGCCTCCACGCCCGCCAGCACCCGGCGCGGGACGAGGATCTGGCCGGGCCGGGCCTCGCCGCAGAGCCGGGCCGCGAGGTTGGTCACGGTGCCGATGGCCCCGTAGTCCCAGCGCCCCTCGAAGCCGATGGCGCCGATGGTGGCATAGCCCTGGGCGATCCCGATCCCGAAGTCGAGCTCGTACCCCTGGCGGCGCCACGTGACGATCATCTCGGCCACCCGCTCCCGCATGGCCACGGCCATGCACACCGCGCGCGCGGCGGGATCGGGCACCGGCACCGGGTCGTTGAAGAAGATCATCATCCCGTCGCCCGTGAAGCGCTCCAGTGTCCCCTCGTGGGCGAGGATGAGGCGGCCCATCTCGGCGTGGTACTCGCGCAGCACCCCCATCACCTCCTCGGGCTCGGCCGTCTCGGCGAAGGCCGTGAAGCCGCGGAGGTCGAGGAACACCACGGTGACCTCTCGCCGGTGACTCTTCAGGGGGTCCTCCGCGCCGCCCGACACGATCAGCTCGGCCAGCTGGGGGGAGAAGAAGCGCTTGAGCCGGCCCAGGCGCTCGAGCTGAGCCACCTGCTCCTGCACCCGCGCCTCCAGCGTCCGGTTGGCCTCGGCGAGCTGGTCGTGCAGCGCCTTGATGCGCAGGAGCGATCGCACCCGCGCGAGCAGCTCGGCCTGGCTGACGGGCTTGCTGAGGAAGTCGTCGGCTCCGGCATCGAGCCCCTTGACCCGCTCCTGGGCGGGGTCCAGCGCCGTGACCATCACGACGGGGAGCATGGCCGTCGCGGGATCGTCCCGGATCCGGCGGCACACCTCGTAGCCGCTCAGCTCGGGCATCATGACGTCCAGCAGGACAAGGTCGGGGCGCTCGGTCGCCACCTTGTCGAGGGCCTCGCGGCCCGAGGCCGCCGTCGCCACCGTGTAGCCCTTCACCGCGAGGAGATCGGCCAGGAGCTTCACGTTGTGCGGCGTGTCGTCCACCACCAGGATCTTGGCGGGACCCGTCACGCGGGGCCTCCCCCGCCCGCGGGCCGATCGAGGAGCGCGCGCACGGCCTGGACGAACTCCTTCACGTTGATGGGCTTGGACTGGTAGCCGTCGAAGCCCGCGGCCATGATCTTCTGTCGGTCGTGGGTCATCGCCGAGGCCGTCACCGCCATCACCGGGATGGCGGCGGTCCGCGGGTCGGCCCGGAGCCGCCCGAGCGCCTCGATCCCGCTCATCCCCGGCAACTGGATGTCCATGAGGATCAGCGCCGGGTGCTCCGCCTGCGCCAGCCGGAGGCCTTCCTCCGCCGTGTCGCTCTCGATGGTGCGGTAGCCCGTGAACTGCAGCACGTCCCGGGCGAGCTTCCGGTTCTTCTCGTTGTCCTCGACGATCAGGATCAGCTCACCGGCCATGGCGGCCCACCGGGAGGGTGACGGTGAACGTGGAGCCCCGGCCGACCTCGCTCTCGACCCGGATCGCGCCGCCGTGCAGCTCGACGAACCGGCGCGCCAGCGTGAGCCCGAGCCCCGTCCCCTCGCGCTTGCGCGCGTAATCGGTGCCCACCTGGCGGAACTCCTCGAAGATGGCCCCCTGGTCCTCGGGCGCGATGCCGATGCCTGTGTCGCTCACGGATACCTCCACGGCGTCCCCGGCCGGCAGGGCCCGGACCGTGATCCGCCCGCCCTCGGGTGTGAACTTCACCGCGTTGGAGAGGAGGTTCAGGATCACCTGCTTGATCTTGCGCTCGTCGCCGACCACGGCGCCCACGCGGTCGTCCACGGCCACGTGGAGCGCGATCCCGTGGCGCGCCGCCCGCTCCCGCACCAGGGTGAGGGCGTTGTCCAGCGCCACCGGGAGGTCAAATGTCGTCAGGTCCAGCTCCATCCGGCCCGCCTCGATCTTGGAGAGATCGAGGATGTCGTTGATCAGCGAGAGCAGGTGCCGGCCCGAGGAGAGGATGTCCTGGAGATACTCGTCCTGCTTGGGGTTCAGGTCGCCGAACATCCGCTCGAGCAGCACCTCCGAGAAGCCGATCACCGCGTTGAGCGGCGTCCTGAGCTCGTGGGACATGTTGGCCAGGAACTCCGACTTGTGCTGGTTCGCCGCCTCGAGCTGGGCGCCCTTGTCCCCGATCTCCCGGAAGAGCCGCGCGTTCTGGATGGCCAGCGCGGACTGGGTGGCGAAGGTGTTGAGGAGGTCGATGGTCTCGCGCGAGAACTCCCCGGGGGTCTTCCGGTTCACCACGAGCCCGCCGACGATGCGGTCCTCCCGGAGCAGCGGCACGGCCAGCAGCGCCCGGAAACCCAGCCGCAGCAGGATGTCGCGGAGGCGGCTGTGGTAGGCGTCTGCCTGGGCGATATCCGCGACCTGGACGGGCTGGCGGGTGTCGGCGAGGCGCCCCGTCACGCCCTCTCCCTTCCGCAGCGCCATGGGGCGCGCGACCTCCAGGAACTCCTCCGGCAGGTTCTGGGTCGCGCGCAGGTGGAACTCCCCGCTCTGCTCGTCGTACTCGTAGATGGCCCCGGCGTCCGTCCCGGACAGCTGGTTGGCCCGCGACACGATGGTCATGAGCACGGTCTCGAGATCGAGGGTCGAGCTGACCGCGCGCCCCACCTCCCCCAGCGCCGTGAGCTGCTCCACCGAGCGGGTCAGCTCGCCCGTCCGCGCCTGCAGTTCCTTGAACAGGCGCACGTTCTCGATGGCGATCACCGCCTGGTCCGCGAAGGTCTGCACGAGGGCGACCTGCTTCTCGCTGAACCGCCCGGGCTCGCGGCGCGTGACGCCGACGGAGCCGATGGCCACGCCCTCGCGGATCATGGGAACGGACAGCTGGCTGCGGAAGCCGAGGGCGCGAGCGAGCTCCCGCGACGCTGGCGGGAGGGACGGGTCCGTCTCGAAGTCGGTGATCTCGATGGGGCGCCGCTCTAGAATGGCGCGCCCCACCGACCGCCCGGCCGTGAGAGGAGCCGGGTATGCACGCAGGAATGCCTCCATCCCGTGCGGAGTGAAGTTGTAGTTGGCGACGAGGTGCAGCATGTCTCCCTCGAGCCGGAAGACGCCGCAGTGCAGTCCTTCGCAGAGGCGAACAGCGTGCTTGGCGATGATGTCGAAGACCGGCTGAACCTCGGCCTGCGATCTGCTGATGACGCGGAGGATCTCGCTGGTCGCGGTCTGCTGCTCGAGCGCCTCGGTGATCTCGCGGTTCCGTGTCTGCAGCTCCGTGAACAGGCGCACGTTCTCGATGGCGATCACCGCCTGGTCGGCGAAGGTCTGGAGCAGCGTGATCTGCTTGTCGGTGAACGGGCTGACCTCCATCCGGATGAGCGAGATGGCGCCCAGGGGGACCCCCTCACGGAGCAGCGGGGCCGCGAGCATCGTGCGGTGGCCGAAGCGGCGCTGGAGGTCCCTCCCGACCGGGAACTCTTCCTCGGGCTCCGTGGCCAGGTCGTGGACGTGCACCGCGGTCCGATCCGTGATCGCTCGACCGATCACGGAGCCCCGGCTGATGGGAAAGGCACGGGGCGGCTCGCCGCCCAGGGATCGCAGCTGGTCGTAGAACGGCCCGACCGCCGCGACGGTCGTGGCGACGTCGTCGTCCACGCGAACGATGATCGCGTTCTGGGCGTTGCAGAAGCGGGCCGCGCTCAGCGCCACCGCGTCGAACACCGGCTGCACGTCCGTGGGCGAGGCCGAGATCACGCGCAGGATCTCCGCCGTCGCTGTCTGCTGCTCCAGCGCCTCGGTCACCTCGGCGTTGCGGGCCTCCAGCGCCTTGAACAGGCGCACGTTCTCGATGGCGATCACGGCCTGGTCGGCGAAGGTCTCGAGGAGCGCGACCTGCTTGGGGGAAAAGGCGCGCGCCTCGGTACGCCGGATGACGAGCGCCCCGACGGCCACCCCTTCCCGGAGCAACGGGGCGGCCAGCACCGCGCGGTGCCCGAGCTCGCGCGCGAGCTCCCGCGCCGTGAAGAAGTCGGCGGGGTCGGTTGCCTGGATGTCCTCGACCTGGACCGTCCGCCGATCCATGACGGCCCGGCCCATCACCGTGCCGCGCGTGATCTCGATGCGCATGCCGGGCCGCGACGGGATCGGGCCGTGGTGGGCTGTCCCCACGAGCTCGTGGCCGTCGACCAGGAGCACCGAGGCGTCGAGTGCCCCGCACACCCGCGCCGCGTTCTCGGCGATGGTGTCCAGGACCGGCTGGAGGTCGTTCGGCGAGCTGCTGATCACGCGGAGGACTTCGCCGGTCGCGGTCTGCTGCTCGAGGGACTCGGTGATCTCGCGGTTGCGCGCCTCGAGCTCCGTGAAGAGGCGCACGTTCTCGATGGCGATCACGGCCTGGTCCGCGAAGGTCCGCACCAGCTCCACCTGGCCCTCGGTGAACGGCTGGACCTCGCGCCGGTAGATGACGAGCGCGCCGATCACGCTGCCCTCCTTCAGCAGCGGGACCGCGAGGAACGTTCGCGCGCCCAGCCGCTCCACCGTCGCGCGCCGCACGGGGTCACCCTCGCGGTAGGCGATGTCGTCCATCAGGTCGGGGATGTGCACCGGCCGCTTCTCCGCGAGCAGACGCCCGACCCCGGTGTGCGGACCGGGCTTCACCCGCCGGAATGGCGCGATGTCGTCGGCGCTCGCGCCACGGTAGGACACCAGGTCGTACTCCTCACCGTCGTACAGGAAGAGCAGCCCGAGCTGGGCGGCGCAGAGCCTCCTCGCGCTGTCGAGAATGGTCTCGAACACCGGACTCAAATCGCTCGGCGAGCTGGAGATGACGCGCAGGATCTCGGCCGTGGCGGTCTGCTGGTCGAGGGACTCGCTGAGCTCGCGGGTGCGCTCCTCGACCTTCTGCTCGAGGGTGGCATAGGACTCCTGGAGCTGGGCCGCCGCGGTGTTGAACTGATCGGCGAGGGCCTCGAGCTCGTCGCCGGTGCGCACCGCGATGCGGTGGCCCAGCTCGCCGGCGCCGATGCGCCCCGCTCCGGCCTGGAGCGCCCGGATGGGCGTCACCATCCGCCGGGCGAGGACGAGGCTCGCCAGCAGCGAGAGCACCAGGCCCACGGCAAGGAGCACCACGGTACGGATGCTGGAGGCGTACAGCGGCTCGAAGGCCTCCCCGAGCGGCAGCTCCACGAACACCGCCCAGCCGAGCGGCGCCACGGCGGCATGCGCCGTCAGGACCTGCTTGCCGCGGGGGTCGGCAGCGATGATGACCTCCTCCTTCGCCTCGCCCGGCCTCGGCGGCCCGGAGAGCGCCGATCTCACCTGGGTCAGCGCCGAGAGGTCCGTCTTCTGCAGCACGAGGCTGATGTCCGGGTGCGCCACGAGCTGGCCGCGCGAGTCCACCACATAGGCCAGGCCGGCCTTGCCGACCTTGATGCGGGAGACCACGTCCCAGATGAACTTGAGGTTCACCTCGGCCGCCGTCACGCCGCCGCCGCCCCGCTGCGGCACGGCGATGGTCATGTAGGGCTCGGACTCCTTCCGGAAGTACACGGGGCCGAAGTGCACCTTGCCCGCCCTGGGCTCGAGGAACCTGGGCTCCCGCGAGAAATCGGCCTGGCTGCCCGCCACGTCCATGGCGAGCTGCGAGACCCGGAGCTGCTCCCGGCCCGCAGCGTCAAGGTGGGTCACCTCGGTGATGGCCGGGACCTGGGTGATCAGCCGGATGAAGTCGAACCGGCGCTGCTCCAGCGCCCCGCCTCGCGCGGCCAGCACCGGCTGGGTGGTCCAGCCGATCTGGCGCTCCACCTCGCGGACGAACTGCTCGATGCGGAAGGCCGCCCCCGCGGCCTTCTCGCGCTGCACGGCCACCAGCGCGGCCTTGTTCTCCTGGTAGGAGAAGTAGATCTCCACGAGACCGCTGGCCAGCAGTGCCCCGCTGACCAGGGTGACGAAGAGCGCGACGTACTTGAGGAAGAGGCCGCCGCGGCGCCTCACAGGCCCAGCACCCGGCGCAGCTCCCGATCGAAGGCATCGAGGTCCGTCTTCGCCAGAGCGCCGAGCCTCCTATCGATCATCGAGCGCTTGATCGTGCGCAGGACGCCGGTGACGACCGAGGGAAAGAGGAGGCCTGCACCCCGCCAGTCCGCGACCGGGTGGTCTCCGGGCAGCCGCCGCTTCACGTTGCTGGTGACGGCCGCAACGACCACCTCCTGCCGGGCCCGGTGGTAGGGTGCCGAGCTGATCACGACGGCCGGCCGGAGCTTCTTGCCCGACTCGTCCGAGAAGACGAAGCCGACCAGCACGACATCACCCCGGCTGTAGGCGGTCATACTCGGAGTCCTTCTGGTTGTCCCAGAGCTCGGCCAGCACGGGGTCGGCCTGCGCGGTGAGCAGGAGCAGTCCCTCGCCCTCGTCTCCGAGATCCTCCCGGAGCCGCTCCTCGATCGCGTCGAGCACGTATTGCCTGATCGTCAGGTCGCGTTTGGCCGCCGCCAGCCGGAGGCGGCGGCGCACCTCGGGGCGCACATCCACGCTGATCCGCGGCCGCTTCGCCTGAGACTCCATGGGGCGCACCATCTCCATGTCCCTCCGCGTGGAAGCATCCCACGGCGACACATTGGTGTCAATGACACCACGTCCGAGGGAGACGGGGGCCGGCCCGGCGCGTGGGCAACGGCTCATTCGTGAGCCCACGGCACGCCTGCAGTGGCAGAATAGGCGGGCAAGGAGGAGACGCCATGGCCAAGATGATCTTCGCCGCCGCCGTCCTCGTCGTGGGGCTCGCCCTCTACTATGCCCTCAAGCGCCAGGCCGATCTCTTTCGCGGCGGCGCTCTCGCCCTCGTCCCCAGGATCGTGCTCACCCTGGCCGTGGGCATTCCCTGCGTCATCTTCGTCTTCTCGATCTTCCGCATCATCCCCGCGGGGCAGGTCGGCATCAAGGTGCTCTTCGGCCAGGTGGACCCGGTCCCGCTGCGCGAGGGGCTCAACGTGCTGTGGAATCCCCTCTACGACGTCGTGGTGATGGACGCGCGCGTCCACAAGCACACGGCGCGCTACGACGCCGCCTCCAAGGATCTCCAGGCGGTGCACGTCGAGATGGTGCTCAACTACCGGCTCATCCCCGACCGCGCCCCGGAGGTCTACAAGGGCATCGGCCTCGGCTACTCGGCGGTGATCATCGACCCGGCGGCCCAGGAGGTGCTCAAGGGCCAGACGGCCACCCACAATGCCGCCGAGATCCTCCTCAAGCGCCCGCTCATCAAGGCCGACATCCAGAAGGAGCTCACCACGTGGCTGGCCAAGTACGGGGTCGAGCTCAAGGAGGCGGCGCTGGCCAATATCCGCTTCGATCCCAACTACGAGAAGGCCATCGAGGCCAAGCAGATCGAGGAGCAGAAGGCCGAGCAGAAGCGCTACGAGCTGATCCAGGCCCAGCGCCAGGCCGAGATCGTGGCCGCGCAAGCCAAGGGCAAGGGCGACGCCGCGCTGGCAGAGGCCAAGGGGGTGGCCGACGCCCTCCGCGTCAAGGGCGAGGCCGAGGCCACGTACAACGGGCGCGTCTCCGCCTCGCTGACACCGGTGCTGATCCAGCAGCAGTATCTCGCGCGATGGGACGGGCGGCTGCCGCAGTACCTGCTCGGCGGCAACGCCACGCCGCTGATCCAGCTCCCGGGCCAGACCGGCGAGTCGCCCCGGCGCTGACCCGTCCGCTCCCGCGACACGAACCAAGGGCCGGATCCCGAGATCCGGCCCTTCCCACGTCAGCCTCGCCGGCAGCGCCGACGGGCGAGCGGCTACTTCGTGATCACCCCGCAGGCGATGCGTGCGCCGCTATTGCCCGTGGGATCGGTTTTCCCGTCGTCGGCCGCCGCGTGGATGACGATGGCGGTGCCCTGGCCCCCGAGGAGCGAGCCGGGCCCGGGTGAGAGCCGCAGCGCCTTGGTCGTCACGTCGATGCCGCCCTCGCCGAACGGGGCGACCTTCATGTTGGGCAGGTCGCCGGCATGGGGGCCGGCCGGGTTCTGCAGCCCATGCTGCTTGCCGGTGGGGTTGAAGTGGCCGCCCGCCGAGTCGAAGGCGGGGGGCTGGCACTGCCCCACCGCGTGGATGTGAACGCCGTGGTCGCCGGGCGGCAGGCGGCGGGCCGTCACCGCGATCCGCACTCCCTCGGCCGTCTCGATGAGGGTGGCCGACCCGACCGGCTTGCCGTCCTTGTCCTTCAGCGTGGCCTCCGCCGACGGGAGCATCGGCAGCTCCGGCTCGGCCATCATCCCCGCGCAACCGCTCAGCACCACTGCCACGCAAGCCACCAGGAGCCGTCTCACGGTTCTGTCCCCTCCGTCAGTCGAGTGTCGCCATGAGCTGCCTTGCCGCGTCCCTGAACTGCCTCACGCTCTCGAGCTTGATGGCCTCGTAGCCGCGGATCCGGTCGGGAAGCTCCCCGATGGCCACGGCGCTATGGTGATTCGCCGAGCCGAGCCTTGTCAAGACGGTCTCGACCATGGCCCGGTACTCGCCCGGCAGCGCCCGCTCCACCCGGCGCACAGGGGCCCGGCCGAAGGGGTCCAGCGCCGTCCCGCGCAGCCCCTTCATGGCCCGCAGGAGTCTGAGCGCCGGGGCGAACCACGAGCCGAGCTTGACCTTCTTCTTGAGCCCGAGCGCCCGGAGCAGCGGCGGGTGGAGATGCCAGGAGTACGTGATCGCCTGGCCGAACTTCGCCTCGAGGTCGGTGCGAAGGGCCGGATCCAGATGCAGGCGCGCCACCTCGTACTCGTCCTTGTAGGCCATGAGCTTGAAAAGGTTGCGGGCCACGGCCTCGGTGAGCCCGGTGCGCCCGGGCACCCGCTGGGCCTCGGCACGGGCGACCTGGCCGACGAAGTCGACGTACTGACGGGCGTAGTCCACGCTCTGGTACTCGATCAGCTCGGGTACCCGCACTTCCAGGAGCCGCCGGGCCTCACCCGTCACGAACGTCGCGTCCACCACCCGTTGCGCCTCCGCCGAGAGCACCCGCGTCTCGATCTCGCGGCCGGTGGCCTTGCGGACCTCGGCCTCCACGCGCTTGCCGTCCACCACCGCCATGCGCCCCCAGCGGAAGGCCTGGAGATTCATCTCCACCGACACGCCGTTCAGCGTGATGGCCCGCTCGATGGAGGCGGCCGAGATGGGCAGGGCCCCGGCCTGATACGCCGCGCCCAGCATGAGGGGGTTGGTCGCCATGTGGTCCCCGAACAGGCCCTCGGCGATGGCCCCGGCGTCGAGGTAGACGTTCTCGTCCTTCCGCGACACGCGGTCGATGCTCATGAGCGTGCCGGCCAGCTCCGGGAAGTGCACCGCGGTGTCCACGATCATCTGGCCGGTGGGGATCTGGCTCGTGGAGACCACGGCGACGGTGCGCCCCGGCTCGGCCTTGTCGAGATTGCCCGGGTCGGCGGCGACGAGGAGATCGAAGCCCAGGTAGAGGTCGCTGCCGCCGGACGAGACCTTGTTGGCTTCCTCGATGGGGCGCGAGGCGATCTTGAGGTCCGAGACCACGGGCCCCCACTTCTGGCTGAGCCCGGTCTGGTCGAGGCCGCGCACGTGGCGGCCGTCCAGCAAGGCGGCGGTGCCGAGGATCTGGTTGACGGTGACGACACCCGTTCCGCCGATGCCCATCATGTGCACCGCGAAGCCGTCGGCGGGCACCTTGAGCGCGGGCTCGGGCAGTTCGGCCTCCAGCGGCGGCAGCCGCCGATCCTTCTTCTGCGGAGGGCCCAGCGGCTCCACCGTCAGGAAGGAGGGGCAGTCGCCCAGGAGGCAGGAGTAATCCTTGTTGCAGGAGGACTGGTGGATCTGCGTCTTCCGGCCGAACTCGGTCTCCACCGGCTGGACGGAGAGGCAGTTGGCCTTCTTCCCGCAGTCGCCGCAGCCCTCGCACACCCGCGCGTTGATGAAGATCCGCCGCGAGGGATCGGCGAGCCGGCCGCGCTTGCGCAGCCGCCGCTTCTCGGCCGCGCATTGCTGGTCGTGTATCAGCACCGTGACGCCGGGGATGGCGGCCAGCAGCGACTGCGCCTCGAGCAGGCGGTCGCGGTGCCAGACCTCGGCGATGCCGGCCAGCGCCACGCCCCGGTACTTGGCGGGCGTGTCGGTGGTGATGAGGATGCGCTTGACGCCCTCGGCCTCGAGCTTGCGCGTGAGCGCCGGGATGGGCAGGGCCCCGGCGGCATCCTGGCCGCCCGTCATGGCCACGGCGCCGTTGTAGAGGATCTTGTAGGTGATGCTGGCGCCCGAGGCGATGGCGTAATTGATCGCAAGCGTGCCCGAGTGGAAGAGCGTGCCGTCGCCCAGGTTCTGGAAGAGATGCGGCGTCTCGGTGAAGGGCGCGATACCCACCCACTGCGCCCCCTCGCCCCCCATGTGGGTGACGCCGATGAGGCCGCGGCTCATCCCGAGCGCCATGCCGTGGCAGCCGATGCCGGCCGCCGCCACGCTGCCCTCGGGAATAACCGTGGAGCGATTGTGGGGGCAGCCGGAGCAGAAGTAGGCCGAGCGCGCCAGGGTGAGTGTCCGCGGCCGCCCCGTGACCTCGTCCAGGTGCCGGATCCGCGCCTCCGCCGACTCCACGCGCAGCTTGCGCGCCAGGCGGCGGGCGACGGCGCGCGCGATGAGGTCGGAGTCCAGCTCGCCGATCGCCGGCAGCAGCGGCCGCTCCTCCTCGTCCTGCTTGCCGACGATGCGGGGCCGGTCGGGCGCGCCGTAGAGGAGCTCCTTGGCGAACATCTCGAGGAAGGGCCGCTTCTCCTCGACCACGAGGATCTCCTCGAGCCCCCGCGCGAACTCGCGGACGATGCGCGGCTCCATGGGGAAGAGCATCCCCATCTGCAGGAGCCGGATGCCGTTGCGCCGGAGCGCGGCATCGTCGAGCCCCAGCTCCCGGAGCGCCTGGCGCACGTCGTAGTAGGTCTTGCCCGCCGCCAGGATGCCGAGCCAGGCCTCCGGCGCAGGCACCGTGATGCGGTTGAGGCGGTTCTCCCACGCGTAGCGGCGCGCCAGCTCGAGCCGGGCGAGATGGATGGTCCGCTCCATGTCCAGCCCGAAGGGCGGGATCAGCATGACGTTGATGTGGTGCTGGAAGGGCCGGCCGTCCAGCTCCACCGTGGGGATGACGGGCGCGACACGCTCGGGGGCCACCTCGGCGGTGCCCGTCTCGTCGGCCACGTTGGTGACGATCTTGAAGCCGACCCAGAGGCCCGAGGTGCGCGAGAGCATGAATCCGTGCTGCCCGAGGTCCAGGATCTCCTGGACATTGCCGGGGAACAGCGTCGGCATGAAGGCGTCGTAGAAGGCGACCTCGGAGTGGCTGGGCAGCGTCGAGGACTTGGAGATGGGGTCGTCGCCCGCCAGCGCGAGCACGCCGCCGTTGCCCCCCACGCCGGCGTAGTTCGCGTGCTTGAAGGCATCGCCCGTGCGGTCCACCCCGGGGGCCTTGCCGTACCACATGCCGAGGACACCGTCGTACTTCGGCTTCGGGAAGAGGCCGGCCATCTGGCTGCCGAACACGGCCGTGGCCCCGAGATCCTCGTTGAGGCCCGAGGAGAACACCACCTCGTGCCGGGCCAGGAGCGGCTTGAGCCGCTCCAGCGTGAGATCGAGCCCGCCCAGCGGAGAGCCCCGATAGCCCGAGATGAAGGTGGCGGTCCTGAGCCCCCGGCGGCTGTCGGCGCGGTGCTGGTCGAGAGGGACCCGGACCAGCGCCTGGATCCCGCTGAGATAGATGCGCCCCTGGTCCTGGACGTACTTGCTCTCCAGCGAGAAGTCGGCAGCCGTGCTCGTCATGTGCCCTCGCCTGTCATGGCCGTCTCGGAGTTGGGGTCTGCGGTCGGACCAGCGCGCCCCATGGTAGGCCCGAACCGCCCATGAAGCAACTGACTCAGAGCAATTGGCTCAGGGGCTGAGCAGCGGGCGGAGGTAGGGCCAGAGGCGCTCGGCGATCACGCGATGGCCCTCGGCTGTCGGGTGGATGCCGTCGGGCTGGTTGAGCCGGGGGGTGCCGCCCACCCCGTCGAGGAGGAAGGGCATGAGGGCCGCCCGGTGCTGGCGCGCCACGGCCTCGTACATGCGCCGGAACTCGTCGGCGTAGGGCCGGCCATAGTTCGGGGGCAGCCGCATGCCCGCCAGCAGCACGCGCGCGCCGGCGCGCTGGAATCGCTCCACGAGCGCGTCGAGGTTCGCGCGCACCGCGCGCAGGTCCTGGCCCCTGAGCCCGTCGTTGGCGCCGAGCGCCAGGATCACGATGTCGGGCTCGAGCCTGAGCGCCCAGTCCAGACGCCGGAGCCCCCCGGCCGTGGTATCGCCGGAGACGCCGGCATTGACGACGCGGTAGCGATAGCCCTCGGCCTCGAGTCGCGCCGCCAGGCGAGCCGGATACGCCTCCGCGGGGGCCACGCCGAGGCCCGCCGTGAGGCTGTCGCCGAAGCAGACGATGACGCGCTCGCCCGCCGCGGCGGACGCGGGGCCGCCGGGCAGCGCCATGCAGAGCGCCAGCGCGACGAGGCCGGAGAGCGGAGACAGGCGGCGGACGAGGGGGCGCATGACCGTAGTGTAGTATGAGCGCGTCATGATCAGGATCGCGGGCCTCTCCATGCGGCTGTCGAGCGGCGGCAGGCCTGTGGAGGTGCTGAGCGATGTCTCTCTCGAGGTGCCGGCCCGCCAGTTCCTGGCCATCGCCGGCCCCTCCGGGAGCGGGAAGTCCACGCTGCTGGGCCTCATCGCGGGCCTGGACCGGCCCAGCGCCGGCAGCATCAGGGTGGGCGGCGTGGAGATCACCCGCCTCGACGAGGAAGCTCTCGCCCGCTTCAGGCGCGACACCATCGGCTACATCTTCCAGTCCTTTCACCTGATCCCGACGCTGACGGCGCTGGAGAACGTGGCGGTGCCGCTCGAGCTCGGCGGCGCGCGCGATGCCTTCGGCCGGGCGCGCGCGCTCCTCGTCGAGGTGGGGCTCGCGGAGCGCGCCCACCACTACCCTGTGCAGCTGTCCGGCGGCGAGCAGCAGCGCGTGGCCGTGGCGCGCGCCATCTCGCGCCGGCCGCCGCTCCTCCTGGCCGACGAGCCCACGGGCAACCTCGACTCGGCCACGGGCAAGCAGATCATCGACCTCCTGCTGGCGCTGAACCGGACGCTGGGAAGCACGCTGGTGCTGGTGACTCACGACGCGGCGCTGGCCGCCCATGCCGATCGGCTGGTGCTGCTCCGCGACGGGCGCATCGTCGGCGACGAGCCGGTGAACGGGGCCATCGCGTGATCGGGATGGCCGCGCGCGAGGCGCGCGGGGCCTGGCGGCACTGGGGCTATGCGCTGGCCTGCGTGGCACTCGGCGTGGGCGCGCTGGTCGCCGTGGGGAGCTTCGCCGATGCGCTCGAGCGCACGGTGGGCCGCTCGGCCCGCTCGCTCATGGGCGCCGATGTGGAGATCCGCTCGACGCGGCCCTTGTCCGGCGAGGCGGAGCGCGCGCTCGCCGCCCTCGCGCGCGAGGGGATCGAGCGCATGCAGGTGCTGGAGCTGGCGGCCATGGCGCGCGCGGGAGAGGCGAGCGCGCTCGTCGAGCTCAAGGCGGTGCCGGTGGGCTACCCCTTCTACGGCCGGCTCACGACCGACCCCGATCGCCCGCTCCCGTCGCTGATGGGCGCCCGGCGCGCCCTGGTCCACGAGGCGCTGCTGGCGCGCCTGGGCCTGCGCCCGGGCGACCGCATGCGGATCGGCGAGGCGGAGTTCACCATCGCCGGCCGCATCACCGGAGAGCCTGACCGCTCGGCAGGCGTCTTCTCCCTTGGGCCGCGCGTCCTCATCGCCGACGACGATCTCCCCGCCACCGGCCTCGTCCAGCCGGGCAGCCGCGTCCGCCACCGCACCCTGCTGCGCCTGCCGACGGGCGAGGAGGCGGAAGTGCTGCGCGAGCGCGTGGCTCGGCTCTTGCCCGATCCCGCGCTCCGCATCACGACCTTCAGGCAGGCACAGCCCGGGCTTCGCCGCTTCTGGGACCAGCTCACGCTCTATCTCGGGCTCACGGGGCTCGTGGCGCTCCTGGTGGGCGGCATCGGCGTGGGATCGAGCGTCACCGCCTTCATCCGCGAGCGGCTCCGGACCATCGCCATCCTCAAGTGCCTGGGCGCCGGCTGGCGCCAGGTGCTCGCGATCTACCTCGCACAGACGGTGGCGCTGGGGCTGGCCGGCGGCATGCTCGGGGCAGCCATGGGCACGGCGCTCCAGCCCCTGCTGATCCCTTTCCTCTCGGCGCTCCTGCCCTTCGAGGTGGAGCCGGTGCTCTCCGCGGGGGCAATCCTCCGCGGGATCGCGCTCGGGCTCGGCGTCACGCTTCTCTGCTCGCTCTGGCCGCTGCTGGAGATCCGGCGCGTGCCCCCGGCCCTGATCCTGAGGCGGGAGGTCGAGGGCGCCCTGCCCGGCCGCCGCCCCTGGGCGGCCGCGCTCCCCATCGCGGCGGGACTGGCGGCGCTGGCGCTCTGGCAGGCCGGGTCGTGGAAGGTCGGCGGCCTCTTCGTCGGGGGCCTCGCCGCCGGGCTCGGCCTGCTCCTCCTGGCAGCGCGGCTCGCCATGGCGCTGTCCCGGCGGCTGCCGCGCCGCGGCCCGCTCGTCTGGCGCCAGGGCCTGTCGGCGCTCCATCGGCCCGGCGGTCACACGGGCGCCGTGCTCGTCACGCTGGGGCTGGCCGTGATGCTCATCGTCTCGGTGGCGCTCCTCGAGCGGAGCCTCCGCGGCGAGATCGCGGGCCGCAGCCCCGAGCGCGCGCCCGCCTTCTTCTTCGTGGACGTGCAGCCCGATCAGGCCGAGCGCTTCGCGCGCATCGTCGCTGAGACCAGTGGCGAGGCGCCTCCCGAGCTGATCCCGGTGGTGCGCTCGCGACTGGCGGCGATCAAGGGGGTGCCCGTCGCGCCCGAGGCCGGGCGGCGGGAGGAGCAGTGGTACCTCACCCGCGAGTACGTGCTGACCTGGGCCGCGACCCCGCCGGGGCGCGACACTGTCGTGGCCGGGCGCTGGTGGACGCCGGAGGAAGCGGCCCGCGAGCCGCTCTGCTCGGTGGAGGAGGAGATCGCCCGCACGCTGGGCGTCGCCCTCGGCGACAGGCTCGCCTTCGACATCCAGGGCGTGACCGTGTCGGCCCGCGTCGCGAGTCTCAGGAAGGTGGACTGGCGGAGCCTCGGCGCCAACTTCTTCGTGATCTTCTCCCAGGGGGCGCTCGACGGCGCGCCGAGCATCTATCTCGCCACGGCGCGCGTGCGCCCCGAGCGGGAGGCGGCGCTGCAGTCAGCCGTCGTCACCGCCTTCCCCAATGTCACCGCCATCCCGGTGCGCGAGGTCCTCGAGCGCGTGGCGGCCATCCTCGACCAGATCACGCTGGCCATCCGGCTGGTGGCGGGCTTCACCGTCGTGGCGGGGCTGGTGGTGCTCGCGGGAGCCCTGGCCATGACGCGCCGCCAGCGGCTCTACGAGTCAGTGATCTTCAAGGCCGTGGGCGCCACGCGAGGCCTCCTGGCCCGGGCCTTCGCCGTGGAGTACGCGCTCCTGGGCGGAGCGGCCGGGCTCGCCGGGACGGTGCTGGCCAGCGTGCTGGCGTGGGTCGTCGAGCGCTTCTTCCTCGAGGTGCCGTGGCTCTGGCAGCCCGCGACGCTCGTGCTGGGCGTGGCGGGCCCCGCGCTCCTCGCCCTCGCCGTGGGCTTCCTCGGGAGCTTCCGCCTCCTCGGCCATCCGCCGCTGGGCGTCCTCCGCCAGGAGTGAGCCATGGCGCCCGCCGGCAGATCCACGCTGCTGGACAGGCTCCGCGCGCTCTTCCCGGAGGCCTCGGGGAGGAGCCTGCGCCAGTGGCTCCGCGACGGCCGCGTCCGCGTCAACGGGGCCGTGGCGCGCGACGGGCGCGCGGCGGTGGGCACCGGGCAGGCGGTGGCCCTCGGCGCGACGGCCTCCCGCATGCCCTTCCCCGCCGCGCTCCGCCTCGTCCACGAGGACGCCGATCTCCTGGTCATCGACAAGCCCCCCGGGCTCCTCACGATCGCAACCGACAGGGAGCGGGAGCGCACGGTCTACCGGATGCTCTGGGGCTATCTCGGCGCGGGGCGCCCGCCGCAGCGCCCGTTCATCGTGCACCGCCTCGACCGCGAGACCTCGGGCCTCCTCGTCGTGGCCAAGACCCCGGCCGCCAAGCGGATCCTGCAAGAGCAGTTCGAGGCCCGCGCGGTGGAGCGGATCTACGTCGCCCTCGTGGAGGGCCGCGTGCGCCACGACCACGGGACCCTCGTCGCGCAGCTCGCCCAGGACCGCGGGCTGCGCGTGCGCGCCTCCCGCGAGGGCAAGGAGGCCATCACCCATTACCGCGTGCTGGAGCGCCGGGCGGCGGCGACGTTGCTGGAGCTGAAGCTCGGCACCGGGCGGCGCCAGCAGATCCGCGTCCAGCTCAACGGCCTCGGGCACCCCATCGTGGGCGATGCGCCCCACGGCAGCGCGCGGAACCCTATCGGCAGGCTTTGCCTGCACGCCATCCGGCTCGGCTTCGTCCACCCGGGGACAGGCGCACGGGCGCGCTTCGAGAGCCCCGCCCCGGTCGCCTTCTCCCGCGTCGGCCGCGCGGTATAATCGCGGGGCGCGGGCGGGCGAGAACCCCGATGCCCGCCGGGGTCGACCGGGACTCACGCAGCGCGATCAAGCAACCGAGCGGGGACATCTCTGTGGCAGCATTTCCGTGACGATGGAGCCCGGGATGCTGGTGTTTCGCGTCCACGCGCTCAGGCGGATGGCGCGCCGGGGCATCAGCGTCGCCGAGGTGCGCCAAGCGCTCGGCACCGGTGAGGCCATCGAGGCGTATCCGGATGACACGCCCTATCCCAGTCGGCTAGTGTTGGGGTGGGGGGGGCCACGCCCCCTGCATGTGGTCGTGGCAGACGATGCGGGGGGCGGCCAGACGATCGTGATCACGGTGTACGAGCCCGACCCCGTCCGATGGGAAGTGGACTTCCGCCGGAGGCGACAGCCATGACCTGTGTCATCTGCAAGCGCGGAACGACCCGGCCGGGCAAGGCCACGATCACGCTGGAGCGCGCCCACACCACGGTGATCGTCAAGGGGGTGCCCGCGCGCGTCTGCGACAACTGCGGCGAGGAATACGTCGACGAGGACACGAGCGGCCGCCTGCTGGAGATCGTCGACGCTGCCGCTCGCGGGGGTGTCCAGGTCGACGTCCGTGAGTTCGTCGCAGCCTAACAGGCGGCCTCGCTACGCCGCCCCGGCCCTGAACGCAAGGGTAAGCGCCACTCACGCCGCGCGATCAAGGAATCGAACGCAGTATTCCGGCGGGATTGGGCGGGCGACAGCCCGGGTGCCCATCCCAGGTCAAGGAGACCTTCCCATGGCCGCGTCACCGTTCTCGCTGGACGGCAGGATCGCCGTTGTCACCGGAGGGGGCCTGGGCATCGGCCGCTCCATCTCCCTCGAGTTCGCCCGCGCCGGCGCCGACGTCGTGGTGGCGAGCCGCAAGCTCGAGCACCTGGAGGCCGTGGTCGCCGAGATCAAGGCGCTCGGGCGCCGCTCCTTCGCCATGGCCGTGGACGTGCGCCAGGAGGAGGGCGTGAAGGAGCTCGTGGAGCGCGCGGTCCGCGACCTCGGGCGGCTGGATGTCATGGTGAACAACGCCGGCGCCTCCTTCCGCGCCAAGCCCGAGGACATCTCGCCGAACGGCTGGAACGCCGTGATCGGGATCAACCTCAACGGCGTCTTCTTCGGCTGCAAGTGGGCGGGGCGGCAGATGCTCGGCCAGGGCCGCGGCGTCATCATCAACATCTCCTCCATCGCCGGCGTCTACGGCTCGACGATGATGCCGCATTACGGCGCCGCCAAGGCCGCCGTCATCAACTTCACCCGCACGCTCGGGATGGCCTGGGGACGCCAGGGCATCCGCGTCAACTGCGTGGCCCCCGGCCCCATCGAGACCGAGGGCTACCTCGATGTGCTCCACAAGACCAACCCGGACGCGAAGAAGACCTACGACGCCGTGGCCAACCGCGTGGGCATGGGCCGCTGGGGCCGGGTGGAGGAGATCGCCTACCCCTGCGTCTTCCTGGCCTCGGACGCCTCGTCCTTCATGACCGGCGAGACGATCATCGTGGACGGCGGCGCGGCTCCGCACCTCGGCGAGGGCTGACCCCGTCTACCCGTCGGCTAGCCCCAGGGAATCCCCCGCCCACGGCACCCCCGCACGCGCGCACGCGCGCCGGGCCTTGTCCACGGGGATGGCCGTCGGCTAGGATCGGGGCTGCGGTGGCGGCCCGGCGCCGGGAGCGCCACCGACAGGGCCCCACCGACCGGATCGGGCGGCCTTCGCCCCCGGGGCCCGCCATGAAGTGTCCCCGGTGCCAGCACGACAACGCCCCGGGCGTGAAGTCCCGCGCCGAGGGCGGCCCCCGCCCGGCCGCCACCTGCCCCGCCTGCGTACCCTCCAACCCGCCATCCCGGAAGGCCTGCGCCCGCAGGTGGCTCCTGGCCCTGTCGGCCGCCCTCCTCGCGCTCCTCGCGGCGCCGCTCGCCGCCGAGGCACAGCAGCCTGTGAGAGCGCACCGGATCGGTTATCTCGCAGCGACTGGCGCCCCCGCTGCCGCGCATCTCGTCGAGGCCTTCCGGCAAGGGCTGCGCGACCTTGGCCACGTCGAGGGGAAGAACATCGTGATCGAGTACCGATGGGCCGATGGGAGATACGAGCGCCTGCCGGACCTCGCGGCCGAGCTCGTCCGGCTCAAGGTTGACGTCATCCTTGCGGTGGTTCAGCCCGCAGCCCTGGCGGCCAGGGGTGCCACCAGCACGATCCCCATCGTCATGGCCGCCTCGCTTGATCCTGTCGGGGCCGGTCTCGTCGCCAGCCTGGCACGCCCGGGGGGAAACGTCACGGGCCTGACGTCCTCGGTGGGCCCGGAGATCGCTGGCAAGCATCTGGAGCTGCTCACGGCGGCCGTCCCAGGGACCTCGAGGGTCGCTATCCTGTGGAATCCGGCCCACCCCGCCTATCCGGCCCTGGTGAGGGAAGCAGGGGGCGCGGCTCGGTCGCTGGGGGCGCAGCTTCAAGTCCTGGAGGCGCGCAGTCCCGACGAGTTCGACGGGGGCTTCACGGCCATGGTCAGAGAGCGCGCGGGTGCACTCCTCCTCCTCGGCGGCGACCCGATGTTCTTTCTTCATCGAAGCCGCCTCGTTGACCTCGCGACGAGGAACCGCCTACCGACGATGTGCGGGATCAGGGAGTACGTGGAGGCCGGATGCCTCATGGCGTACGCGACGAACACGCGGGACCTCTGGCGCCGGGCCGCCACCTACGTGGACAGGATCCTCAAGGGCGCCAGGCCCGGCGACCTCCCCGTGGAGCAGCCGACCAAGTTCGACCTGGTCATCAACATGAAGGCCGCCAGGGCCCTCGGCCTCACCATCCCGCCGGCGCTCCCGGCGAGGGCGGATCAGGTGATCGAGTAGCCGGGGGACGCCATGCTGGACTCCGCCGGGGCGATCAGGGGCGCACTTCGGGGAGGAATTGCCGCGGCGCATGACCTGCAGGGGGCGCCGGGCTGGCCGGTGCGTCCAGGCCCCGGAGGCCGTCACGTGCTTCGGTCTAGCTCTCTGAGGATGGCCTCGATCTGCTGCCTCAGGGCCGGGAGGTCGACGCTCACGACGCGCCAGACGATGTCGAGATCGATCCCGAAGTACTCATGCACGATCACGTGGCGCATCCCGACGATATCCGCCCAGGGCACGTGGCGGTACCGGTCCCGAAACGCCCCGGGAAGGGCCCTGGCCGCCTCCCCGATGATCTGGATATGCCGGACCATCCACGTCTGGATGAGCTCATCACGGCGGAATGCCTCTTCTCCGCGTCCCGCATATCTGTCGACCCGCGCCATCGCCTCGAGCATGTGGCGCAACCGCTCGCGGTCATCTCTCACAGGGGGACCGCTTCCCTCAAGACCCTCTCCCGGATCGACTCGCGCAGGCCGTTGTCCGTCACGACGTCCACCTTGATTCCCAGTAGCTCGTTGAGATCCGACCAGAGGCCGCCGAGGTCGAGCAGACTCCGGCCCGGCTCCATGTCGACGAGGAGGTCGATGTCGCTTCCCTCGTCCGCGCTGCCACGGGCAACGGAACCGAACACCCGGATGTTGCGCGCACCGCGCCTGGCGGCGAGCGCGAGGATCTCGGCTCGCCTGGCCCGGAGGAGTTCGCCCACCGCTGGCATGCCTTCATTTAGCCAGGTTCTCCGGAGACTGACAAGTTGCCAGCGACGGACACCCCGGCGGCCAGGTCCGCCCCCGTGGATCGTGACGCCTCCCGGGGGCGGTTCGACGAGCTATCCGCGACTCGAGACGCAGCCATTCACTCCCACTTCCGGCTCGCCAAGCGCTCTCGCCGCTGCGGCGGTGGTCTGGCCACGGCAGGGCCGAAATGCGTCCTGTCGCCGGTCAGGAGATGCGCGGCCCACGCGGCCATCGCCGCCAGGAAGATCGTCGCATCGCCCGGCCGTCCCTTTCGACGGCGCCCGCGGCCTGGCCTTGTCCACGGGCGTGGCGGTCGGCTAGGATCGGGGCTGCGGTGGCGGCCCCGGCAGCGGGACCCTCACCGACAGGTACCCACCGACTGGCGCCGGGCAGCCGTGTTCGTGGACAAGATCCTCAGGGGCGCCAGGCCCGCCGATCTCCCCGTCGAGCAGCCGGCGAAGTTCGAGCTGGTCATCAACATGAAGGCCGCCAGGGCCCTCGGCCTCACCATCCCGCCGGCGCTCCTGCTGCGGGCGGATCACGTGATCGAGTAGCCGGGGGACGGCGGGCGTTGCCCCGCCTCGAGCATCGGGGGACTGGCCGCGGTGGTATGATGATTTGTAATACCCGCGCTGGAGGAGGGGGCATGGGCTCTGCCAAGGTGGCGATCACGATCAAGCAGGATCTGCTCGCGCAGATCGACCGGTGGGTGACCGCAGGGCGATACCCCAACCGCAGTCAGGCCATCCAGGCCGCCATCGCCGAGAAGCTGGAGCGGGCCCGGCGGCGGCGGCTTGCCGAGGAGGCGAGAAAGCTCGACCCGAAGGAGGAGCGGCGGCTCGCCGAGGAGGGCTTCGCCGCGGATTCAGAGACGTGGCCCGGATACTGAGGGGCGAGATCTACTGGGCCGATCTCAATCCCGTCCGGGGCCGCGAGCAGGCGGGGCTCCGACCCGTCCTCGTCATCAGCCATGACGTCTTCAACGCCCAATCGGGGACGGTGATCGCCCTGGCGATCACCAGCCAGCCCCAGCGCGCGGGCTTTCCGCTCACGCTCCGTCTGGAGAGCGCCCGCCTCCCGAAGCCGTCCTGGATCAAGATGAGCCAGGTGCGCACGCTGTCCACGGAACGCCTGGGCCGCAGGCTCGGCGCGGTGTCCCCGGAAGAACTCGACCGGGCGACGGAGGGGCTCTTCGACCTCGTCGGCTAGCCCCAGGGAATCCCCCGCCCACGGCACCCCCGCCGGCGCGCTCGCGCCGGGCCTTGCCCACGGGGATGGCCGTCGGCTAGGATCAGGGCTACGCTGGCGGCCCCGGCGCCGGGACCGTCACCGACAGGTGCCCACCGACCGGATCGGGCGGCCTTCGCCCCGGGGCGCATCGATGAAGAGTCCCCGGTGCCAGCACGACAACCCCCCGGGCGGGACGTCCCCCGTCGGGCGCGGCGCCCTGCTGGCCACCCCCTGCCCCGCCTGCGTAGCCTGCACCCCGCCAGCCCGGAATGCCTGCACCCGCAGGCGCCTCCTGGCCCTGTCCGCTGCCCTCCTCGCGGGGCTGCTCGCCGCCGCGTGGCCACTCGCTGCCACGGCGCAGCGGAGGGTCTACCGGGTAGGGTGGCTGCTGCAAACCGGGCCGGAGGACCCCATCATTCCCAGGGCGGCCGAGGCAATCCGGCAGGGGTTGCGGGAGCAAGGCTGGGTCGAGGCGTCGGACGTCACGCTCGAGCATCGATACGCAAGGGGGAACCAGGATCTCTTACCGGAACTCGCCGCCGACCTCGTCCGGGCCAAGGTCGATGTGATCCTGGTCGGGACCACCGCGGCGGCGCTCGTCGCCGGCAAGGCGACCACGACCACTCCCATCGTGTTCGCGCTGGCCATCGATCCCGTGGGAGTGGGACTTGTTTCCAGCCTTGCTCGGCCCGGTGGGAACGTCACGGGGGTGTCCTTCATCGCCGGACCGGAGCTCGCGGGCAAGGCCCTCCAGTTGCTCAAGGAGGCCACGCCCAGGGTCACGCGGGTCGCTGTCCTGTGGAACCCCGCCAATGCCGGGCACGCGCCCCTTGTGAAGGAGACCGAGGTCGCCGCGCGGGCGCTGGGGGTGGGGCTCCGAGCCTTCGAGGCGCGCGGGAGCGCCGCGGTCGATCAGGCCTTCGCGGCCATCAGCCAGGAGCAGATCGGGGCCCTCGTCGTCCTGACGGACGGGGTCTTCTTCGTTCACCGCGTGCGCATCGCGCAGCTCGCGGCGCAGCACCGGCTACCGGCGATCTACGGGCTCCAGGAGCATGCGGAAGCTGGGGGACTGATGGCGTACACGCCCAGCCTGCTGGATAACTTCCGGCGTGCGGGGATCTACCTGGGCAAGATCCTCCGGGGCGCCAGGCCCGCCGACCTGCCCGTCGAGCAGCCGACGAAGTTCGAGCTGGTGATCAACATGAAGACCGCGAGCGCCCTCGGCCTCACGATCCCGCCGGCGCTCCTGCTGCGGGCGGATCGGTTGATCGAGTAGCGTCCCGGGCGGACGGACCCACCCGGAGGACCGCGATGGAGCCCATGAGCGTCGAGCGGAAGCTGGCCGCGATCCTGAGCGCGGATGTGAAGGGCTACAGCCGCCTCATGGAGGCTGACGAGGCCGGAACGGTCCGCACGC
>MGBV01000045.1:0-10329 GCA_001788415.1 Candidatus Rokubacteria bacterium GWC2_70_16
CCCGCGCCCTCGTCGAACACCAGGCGCTCCTGCCCCGCGCTTCTCTTGTGTTTCTTCGGCCTGGGCACGGGGGTGATGAACTGGGCCGTCCGACGCGCCTCGATGATGTCCCCGGTGGGCTGTCCCTGCGCGTCCAGCTCCCAGTGGCGCGCCGGGTACGCGTAGGGAGAGTTGAGGATCGGCCGTTCGAAAAAGCGGCTGTCCATGGTCAGAATGTATGCGTTGACGAAGCGGGTGTCACGCGCCGTTTGATGGGCGAGTGTCCCGATGCACTACGGCGCTGGATCGCTTGACCGCCCGCTACGACCCGCCGCACTGCCCAATGTCCACGCGCTTCAGGTTTCACGTCCCGCGTCACCGGCCGTCCCGTTGCCGGACCGCAACTCCCCATGCGCGATTCACGAGACTTGCGCCAACGTCACGCGCTGTCCGCACAACGCGCGGGGTGAGCGACGCCGCCGTCGGGCGACGGGATAAGCTGCGGTGTTCCCGGCGACCGCCCCAGGCCGATGTTAGAACTCACGGTGGGGTCACTGGGGCGGCGGTGCTCATACGTCCTCCTCGAGCCTGCGCGAGGACAAGAATGACTGCCACAGGTCCGGGTCGCTGCCCTTCAGCCTGTCGGTGTAGTGTGCTCGGTTCTTTGCCACCAGAGCTTCGAATTGGCCGGCGGCCGCTGGCTCTGCGGTCAGAGTCGCCTCGAGCTCGGCAAAGAGCGCATCGAGGTCTTTCCACAGCGACCAGACGTCGACGCAGAGCACTTGAGGGAGTTCACTCGACCCCTTGGGGACCGGACACAGCCACTGCTGCCCGCTCACCATCTTGCTTACGACACCTTTCAGGTGGGCGTGGGTGCCATCCTTCCAGGTCAGCACGAGCCGGAGTTCGCCGAGGTCTTGGATGGGGATCGCGTAGGTCTGATACGTGTGAGCCAGGCCATTCCGGATCGCATTGAAGATACGGTCCCCGATAGACGGGTCAATGCCGTACAGATCATGGTGGCGTTTGGCGAACAGCCAATGGGTCGGACTGTTCGAGGCCGGGTCGGTGAACCTTGCCAGTGCCTCGTATGCGATCATAACGAGGAGAGCAACCGTGTGCATCGGCACCTTGCTCGTATGCTGGTCGAGATTCAAGATCTGCTTCAGGTGGATTCGGACTAGGTCTTTGAACTCCTGAAACACGGGCGGTGGTACGCTTGCCTCCCTCTCGTCGGCCATCGCTCACTCGCCTCGATGCTGCGCGCGTTCGGTCCAATGTCGCGACGCAACGCTCGTGAGGGTCGTGGGGGTCTGTTGCCGAACATGTAAGAACGCGGACATTGGGACCGGCTGAGCCGGGCTTTGCCGGGCTCTGGCGCCTTCCGGGCCCAGGCAGGCGGGCCAGGGACCACGCGGGGGGTAGAAGGCATCCTGGCAGTTCGCAGCGAGCTTGCCCCGCGCCCGCCACGTCGATTCGCCGCGCCGCCACAGCATGACAAACAACTCCCGCACCAGATTCCCCGGCATGCTCAGAATTCCGCGCTTCCCAAAGCTTGTTGACAAGGTCATGAGTTCCCTTTGAGTTCTAACGTCACGGCTGAGGCGCGGCCGTTACGCCGTCTCCTCCGGCCGCTTGTTGGCTGCTCCTTCGTGTCCAGTCATTTGCGAACACCCGCCTGAACTTGCTCGTGGTGTCTGTCAACCAGGCAAATGCGGACTCCCAAGTGCTGGCGTCCGAGAAGCGGAAGCCGTGAAGGGCTCTGATGCGACTGGCCTTCTTGCCGGGCAGTTCCTGCCACTCAAGTGACTCCTGGATGCCCAGCTGCTTCTCGATTTCGTCTTTGCACGAGAGGAAGGTCTGATAGAGATCCTTTGAATCGGGAATGTAGAGTTCACAGCGGACTTTGTCCTCTCGTGAATCGGCCACAAGAGACACATGACAGTCAGCTCGTCCGATGGCAACGTCAAACCAGTGTTGGGGGCGAGGGGTTCGCAGCTTCAGTTCGGGGTGGCTCGTGGCCGCAAACTCCTTGAGTTGCTGCCAGAACTCGAGTTGTTTGGTCTTCGTGTCGGTCAAGTCGCCGTCCTGGGTGCTTGTCCGAACGGAACGCTTCCATTCGTTCGGACGTGAGATCACGGCAAACTTCGGTGCCGGCGGCGAATTCTCGATCTGCCAGAGCTCGATGGCTACCAGGAAGAAGTTGATCTGCTCGTCGGTATGCTCGTTGAGCCAATCAACAGCCTGGCGGTGCTCCTCTCTGACCTCACGGACAATCCAGACTACGAACTCCGCCTCAAGTCCTGCCGCGTAGGTGATGAGTTGGCCAAGATGGGAGTGGTCCGTCACCTCAAGCTGGTTCTCGATGATTATCTTCCTGCCGGTGTTTTCCTCCTCGGCCAAGATGTCGACGTTGAACCGGCCCACACTCGCCTCGGTCTGGGTGATCTGGATCCCGACGCCAACCTCGTCGGAAAGGAGTTCGATGTTCTCAGGTTCCGCAAGCCACCGGGTGAAGTCTAACGCCTCGTGCTTCCAGTATTCGCGCAGATCGACGCGTGTGAGTTTGCCGAGTTTCATCTCATCTCCTTGTGCAGCCTACAAATGCGGTTCTATCCGTCGGGCGGCACGGACAGGAGTCGTCGAGAGCAGTGTTCCCGGCGGATAGAACCGGTTGGACTCAACCCCGCCGAGGGTCGCCCTGTGGGGATTCTATCGCAGGGGAGGAGTGGGGGGAATGAGGGACGGGTGGCATGGCGTGGTGGGGCGCGCGCCCCGGTGCAGGGTGTGGGAGGGTGTCGGGGGCGATGCAGAGGCGATGCGGAGGTGAGGTGGCGATGATGGCCGGGGCACGGGAGGGGCCGTGGGCACACGAAGGCGACCCAGGGAGCGGGCGAATGGACGGTCATCGGCGGTGACCGCGCGCATCAGGAGGTGCCCGGGGCCCGGACGGGGATCGGGCGGGTCGGCGGAAGTGTCTCGACCGAGGCGAGGCGGCCCTGGCCGCAGACCTGGCAGCGCTCGACGTCGATGCCGGTGAGGCGGAACAGGAGGGCGGGGTCGGGCCGGCCACCGGCTCCCCGAGGGGACGAAACTCGGGTAACGCCATCGCCACCCGCCGCTCGAAGACGGGCGAACTGTGCGACGATGTGCTACATGCGATACGGCCGGGGCGATGTGGGGGTGCGCGAGCTGGGCCGGAACCTCAGCGTCTATCTCAGGCGCGTCAAGGCAGGAGCCAGCCTCGACGTCAGAGAGCGCGGCCGCCGCGTCGCCCTGCTCGCCCCCGCCGGCGAAGGAGCGACGGGGCTCGACGGGCTGATCGCCGCGGGGCGGGCCACGCCGGCCCGGGGGGATCTGCTCGATCTTGCCCCGCCCCGCGGCCGCCGGCCCTCCCGCAAGGCGAGCCGCGCCCTGTCGAGGCTTCGAGACGAGCGTCGCCCGTGACGCTGGCCTATCTCAACTCCTCGGCGCTTGTGAAGCTCGTCGTCCCCGAGCCCGAGGCCACCGCGCTGGCCGTCCGCGAGGATCTTGCGACCGTCGTGACTTACGACCGTCGGCTCCGGGAAGCCGCCGAGCTGGTTCACCTGGAGGTCGAGGCGCCGGCCTGACGAACGCGACGCCGCTGGCGACGGAGAACAGGGTCCATGCGGGACTACCCGATCATCGACACCCACACGCACACGTTCCCGACGCGAGAGGTCGGCCGGCAGGCCATCCAGGCGCTCCCCCACCCGGGCGCCTCCGGAGTCGTCGCGGATCTCCTGCCGGACCTGGACGCCGCCGGGTTCGCCCGCGCGGTCATGCTCAACTTCACCCCGACGGGCGAGATGCGGGAGGAGAACCTCGTCCGCGAGGCCAAGGGCACCGCGCCGGCGCGGTGGGGGGCGCTCGAGGAGCAGGTCCGCCAGAGCATCGTGGGGCGGGTCCAGCGGCGCAACGCGTGGACCCTGCAGGTCGCACGGGAGCACGCGAGGCTGGTGCCCTTCATCGGGATCGATCCGCGCATGGGCGAGGACGGGATGCTCGCCGAGCTCGAGACATGTGTCCGGGCCGGGGCGCGCGGGATCAAGTTCCACTGCTCGACGCAGCGGTCGTACCCGACCGACGCGGGCCTCTGGGCCGTGTACGGGCGTGCCGAGGAGCTCGGCCTGCCCGTCGTGTTCCACAGCGGGTGGCATCCCCTGGGATGTCACCTCAGCGACTATTCGCGACCCGCGCGGTTTGCGGGAATCGCCGAGCGCTTTCCCCGGCTGCCCATCGTCCTCGCCCACATCGGTCTCGGATGGCAGGAGGAGGCGGTCGCACTCGCGCAGCGATACCCCAACGTCTACTTCGACACCTGCCTGGCGATCACCGGGACCTGGAGCCCCCCGCCGCTCTCCGATGACGAGATCGTGAGCCTGCTGCGGCTGGTCGGGCTCGACCGGGTGATGTTCGCCTCGGACTGGCCGCTGTGCGTGCCCCTGAAAGAGCGCCAGCGGGCGGAATCACTCCCCCTGTCGGACGCCGAGCGGCGGCTGCTCTTCTACGAGAATGCCCAGCGCATCCTGCGGCTCTGACCGGGGCGCGCGGTCCGGGCGTCACGGAATCCCGTCCAGCTCGTTGGCCCGCCACAGGTACCAGCTCGCCATGGTGCGGAACGGGCGCCACCGTTCCGAGTGCGCGAGGATCGCCCTCGGCTCCGGGAGCTTCCGCTTCCGGAAGGCGCGCGCGTAGCCCTTGCGGAGGCCGTAGTCGGTCGCGGGCATCACGTCGGGGCGCCCGAGGCGGAAGATCAGCATCATCTCCACCGTCCAGCGCCCGATCCCGCGCACCGCCGTCAGCCGCTCGACGATCTCGTCGTCTCCCATCCGGTGCAGCTCCCGGATCGTCGGCACGGTGCCGTCGAGCGTCTTCGCCGCCAGGTCCTTGAGCGCCTCGGTCTTCCCGCGTGAGAGCCCCGCGGCGCGCAGGCGCGCGTCGTCCGTGCCGAGCACTGCGCGGGGGGCGAGCCTCCTGCCGGGCGCGTAGATCGCCTTCACCCGCCCGAAGATGGTCGCCGCCGCCTTGCCCGTGAGCTGCTGATAGACGATGGACTCCGCGAGCGAGGCAAAGGGATCGGAGATCGCGTCCGGCTCCAGCCGGAACCGCCCGGCCGCACGCATCAGCGCGCCCAGCTCCGCGTCGGCCCGTGCGAGCGCGCGCCGCGCCACCACGGGATCGAACCCGAGACCTCCGCCCACCCCGGAAAAGAGCCCGCTGCGCCCCGACCTGCCCTTCAACGCCATGCTGATGTCGCCTCTCACCTGCTCGGCCCTCCCGAGGGACGCGCCGCCGATGCCCCGGCCACCGGGCTACGACGCCTTGCGGCGTATCTCAGCCCGGCGCAGGTCCCACATCATCTGCAGGTTCATCCAGAGCTCGGGGGAGGTGCCCAGGGCCTTGGCCAGGTCGAGGGCCGAGTCGGCGGTCACGCCCCGCTTCCCCTTCACCAGCTCGTTGAGTTTGGCAGCGGTCCACCCCAGCTTTGCCGCGAGCTGGCGCTGGTGGAGGCCAGCGGGACGCAGGAATTCCTCGAGGAGGATCTCGCCCGGATGAATGGGATGGCGCGGCTTCATCGCGATGCCCTTTCTAGTGGTAATCGGCCACCTCGACCCCGGTGACGCCCTCGGCCTCCCAGCGGAAGACGATCCTCCACTGGTCGTTGATCCGGATGGCGTGGAATCCCCGGCGGTCGCCCCTCAGCGCCTCGAGCCTGTTGCCAGGTGGTACTGCCAGATCACCCAGGCGCACGGCGGCGTTCAGGTACTGCAGCTTGCGCTGGGCCGTCCGTCTGAGCTCCGGCGGGAACCGCCGTGTCGCGACCGTCAGCCTGTCGTGAAACAGGTCGTCGGCCAGGCGGTTCCCGAAGGACCGGATCACAGAGTCAAGTTATCGCAATCCGGTAATGCCCGCAAGGCGTCCACGGGGAGCGGAGGGCCCGGCGCCCGGCGGAGGCTGGCGCTTGCCCTGGCTTGGCGCAGTCAGACGAGCGGCCAGGGGTAGTGGCGGCCGCCTGACTGAACGGGGAAGCGGCCCCCGGCGACGAGGGCCCGGCCCCGGGCGAGGAGCGCCTCCTGCTCGGCAGGCGCGAGCAGCGCCGCCAGCAGCGGCGGCAGCTCCGCGTCCACGAGGCGCCTCACGTCCCCCAGGGTCTCCGCCGGCACGGGCTGGCCGGCGAAGTCCCAGATCACGGTGCGGAGCTTGGGCTCCGCCGAGAAGCAGAGGCCATTGTCGATGGCGTGGATGGCACCGTCCGGGCCAAGGAGGCAGTGGCCGCTCTTCCTGTCGGCGTTGTTGGCGAGCAGATCGAAGGCGCAGATCAGCCTCAGCCGGTGGTGGTATTCCGCCCGCTCGACCAGGGTGAAGTAGTGCTGCTCGAAGTCGGCCGGGACGAAGAGCTGGAACGATCCCTCGCCGAACGGCCCCTCGCGCTCCACCGTCAGGGGCACGAGCCCCCAGCCCAGCGTCTCGGAGAGGTGATAGGCCGCGATCTCCCGCTTGAAGAGGCCCGGCGGGAAATCCCAGAGGGGCCGCTCGCCGCGCTCGGGCTTGTAGACGGCCGAGGCCGTCTCCCCCTCGAGCGTCAGCTCCACCAGGAAGGTCGCGTTGCTGCTCCACGGCAGCCGGCCCTTGATGGTGATCGCACCGCGGGTGAGGAGGTCGAGCGCCGGCGGCCCCGCCGACACCAGGATCACCTCACGACATGCCCGTTGCTGCGGGGACAGACGTGGCCTTCGGGCCCCATGGGCTGGCTGCACATGGGGCAGATGGGCCGGCCCGCCCGGATCAGGGCGCGGGCCTGGTCCACGAAGGCCGCGGCCTGGGCGCGCGTGATGTGGAAGCGCGCCACCGCCGGCTCGCCCTCGCCCCGCCCCTCGCCCTGCCCGTCGCCCTCCTCCTCGAGGAGCTCCGTTGCCTCCACCAGGATCCGCTGGCGCGCGTCGTCGTAGCCCACGGCGAGCGAGGCGATGGCCCAGGCGGGATCGGCGGGCTCCAGCAGATCGAGGTCCGCGGGCGCGGGCCCGGCGGCGCCCGGCTTCCGGACGAGCAGGCCGGCCAGGTAGTCGGCGAGGCCGCGGATCTGCTCCTTCTCGCTCTTGAGCGTGACGAGCCGCGGCCGCTGGCGGGCCTGCAGGTAGAAGACGCGCTCGCCCAGGGGCCCGGTCGTGCCGGCCGTGAAGTGATCGGGCGCGTCGAGCTCGAAGGACTCGCCCATCAGCCTGCGAGCCCCACGAGCTCGCCGTCGGAGGAGTTCACGGTGAGCACGACCGGGCCCTCGGGGCGGAACGCGATGGCCGTGACGGAGGCCGGCGCGATGACGATCCGGTTGAAGAGATCCAGGGGCACGCCGAGGGCATGCGCCACCGCGGCCTTGATGGGATCGCCGTGGGACACGGCGACCACCGTCTCGCCCGGGTGGCGCTCGCAGAGCCGCTCGAGCGCCGCCAAGACACGGGTCTGCATCTCGGGAAAGGACTCGCCGTCGGGGAAGCGGAAGCCGCTCGGATGCCGCAGCACGCTCCGCCATTCCCGCTTCCGGCGGACGCGCGCGATGGACAGCCCCGTCCACCGGCCGATCTGCACCTCGTTGAGCCCCGGCTCGACGCGCGCCGACACATGGCAGGCCCGCGCGATGGCCGCCGCCGTCTCCCGCGCCCGCTCCAGGGGCGAGCTGTACACGGCCGCGACGCCCCCGAGCCTGGCGATGCGGGCGCCCGCCGCCTCGGCCTGACGCCGCCCCGCCTCGGCGAGATGCAGACCCGGCGCCCGACCGGGGAGTTTGCGCCCCGTCGTCGGAGTGAGCCCGTGGCGCACCAGGAGGACGAGGGTCGCCGCCTTCATCGCCGCAGCTCCCGCGCTGCGGACAGGAGCGCGAAGAGCCGCGCCGGCGTCACCGGGACCTCGTGGATCGTCACGCCGAGATTTGCCACCGCATCCTCCACCGCATTGGCGATGGCCGCAGCGCCGGGGATGGCGCCCGACTCGCCCACGCCCTTGATGCCGAGCTCGTTGACGGTGGACGGGTGCTCGGCCAGCGCCACCTCGAGCCAGGAGAGATCCTCCGCCTTGGGGATGGCGTAGTCCATGAGGCTGCCCGTCAGGAGCTGCCCGCTGGCGTCGTAGACGACCTCCTCCATGAGGCCGGCGGCGATGCCCTGGGCGGCCCCGCCCTGGAGCTGTCCCTCCACGATGGCCGGGTGAATGGCGCGGCCTGGATCGTGGACGACGGCGTAGGCGAGGAGGCGCACGGAGCACGTCTCCACGTCCACCTCGACGGCGCAGGCATGGGTGCCGAAGGCCCACGTCACCGTGTCCGGGTAGAAGTACGTGCAGGCGTTGAGGCCCGGCTCGCCCACCCGGGCCAGGGCCTTCGACCTGACGGCGGCCTGGGCCACGCGCCCGAGCGTGACCGCGCGATCGGGCAGGCCCGCCACGTGCACCCGCCCCTCGGCGATGCGGATGTCCGCGGGCGCGCACTCGAGCAGCTCCGCGGCCACGCGCACGGCGCGATCCCGCACCTCGCGCGCCGTGCGGGCCACCGCGGGCCCGGCATTGGCGGCGACGCGGCTGCCGCCCGTGCCCATGCCATAGGGGAAGCGCGTGGTGTCCCCGGCCTGGACCACGACGTCATCGAATGCTGCGCCCAGCGCCGAGGCCGCGATCTGGGCCAGCGTGGTGGCGTGTCCCTGCCCCTGCGCCGCCACGCCCACGAAGACATAGACCTTGCCGCTGGGATCCACGCGCACCGTGGCGCCCTCGAAGGGGCCGAGCCCCGTGCCCTGCGCGTAGCAGGCGAGCCCCACGCCGATGCGCCGCGGGCCGGGTCCCGGCGCCCGCTGCCGCTTGCGCCAGTCGTCGTAGCCGAGCAGGCCCAGCGCTCGCTCGAAGGCCGCAGGGAAATCGCCCGGATCGTAGGCGATGGGCACGCCGTCCTTGTAGGTGAGCCCCGGGCGATAGGGCATCTCCGCGGGCCGCACGAGGTTGCGGCGTCTCAGCTCGGCCGGGTCGAGACCGAGCCGGCGGGCGCCGAGATCCATGAGCCGCTCCATGACGAAGACGGCCTCGGGACGCCCCGCCGCGCGGTAGGCCGCGTTCGGCGCCTTGGTGGTGACCACGCTCACGCCCTCGGCGCGATAGTGAGGCACGCGATACGGCCCGGGGAGGTGGTTGACGGTGTTGGCGGTGAGGCCCGTGCCCGACACCGGGTAGGCGCCCACGTCGGCGAGGAAGGAGTCCTCGAGGGCGACGATCCGACCGTCGCGCGTGAAGCCGATCCGCGCGTCGTGGACATGTTCGCGGTCGTGGCCCAGGCTCTGGAAGTCCTCGCGCCGGCTCTCCACCCACTTGACCGGCCGGCGGAGCCTCCACGCCGCCACGGCCACCAGCACCTCGTCCGGATACACCTGGCCCTTGGGACCGAAGGCGCCGCCCACGTCGGGCACGACGACCCGCACCTGCTCGGCCGGCAGATCGAGGACCGATGCGATGGCGTCCCGCACGCTGTAGGGATTCTGGATGGAGGCCCACACCGTGAGCGGGCCGGCGTCCGCGTCCCGGTAGGCCAGGGCGCCCCGCGTCTCGATGGGCGTAGCAGCAAGCCGCGGGTGGCGGAAGCGCCCCTCGATCACGACGTCGGCCGTGGCCATGGAACGCGCCGCATCGCCCACCGCCCCGCGCACCTCGAGCGCGCGGTTGTCGGGCCAGCCATCATGGAGCCGCGTGGCCGATACGAGCGCGACCTCCGCGGTCGGCAGCGGCGGCAGCGTCTCGTACTCCACCCTCACGGCCTCCATGGCGTCAGCCAGGAGCGCGGGGTGCTCGGCCACCACCACGGCCACGGGCTCGCCCACGTAGCGGACCCGGTCGCGGGCGAGGAGCGCCACGGCGAAGGGGCGGTCGCGGTGGACCCCGCCGCCGAACGTCAGGACCGGGCGCGCGGCCTCTGGCAGATCGGCCGCCGTCCACACGGCGACCACGCCCGGCGCCGAGAGGGCCGGCGCCGCCTCGATCCCGACGAGGCGCGCATGCGCATGGAGGCTCCGCACCACACCGAGGAAGAGCATCCCGCCGCGCTGGAGGTCGTCGAGGAAGCGGCCGGCCCCGACCAGGAGGCGCTGGTCCTCCTTGCGAGGCGGCGAGGCGCCGATCATGGCCCCAGAGTGTACGCGGGCGCGGCACGCCGTGAAACCCGAAATTCCGCCTATTCCTGCTCGGCGACCCGTCACGGCTGGCCAAGGCGCTGGCGCGCCACCCCGAGCGGCTTGGCGTGACGACGGTCATCCTCCGCGTGCAGTGGCCGGGGATGCCCCAGGCGCATGTCCTCCG
>MGBV01000045.1:10375-12747 GCA_001788415.1 Candidatus Rokubacteria bacterium GWC2_70_16
ATCGCTCCCTTGACAACATGGCCACGTTATAGCTACGTTTCATGGCCAGGGGGGGGCGTCGAGACCGCATGGTGAGACCCGTCAAGATCGCCGAGCTCAAGAACCGGCTGAGCTACTACCTGCGGCGCGTGCAGCGCGGCGAGTCGATCTTGGTCTGCGACCGGGACCGCGTCATCGCGCGTATCGAGCGCGTGGATCCCCACGCCCCCGGGCCCGAGAGCGATGCCGAGTGGCTGGATCGGCTCGAGCGGCGAGGGGTGATCCGGCGCGGCACGGGCAAGCTGGCGCGGCAGTGGCTCGCCCGCCGGCCAACCGTCGGGGCCGACGTCGTGGCGGCCCTCCTCCGGGAGCGGGACGAGGGACGATGAGGTTCTGGGACAGCTCGGCGGTGGTTCCCCTCCTGGTCGAGCAGGACGCCTCGTCCCGGGCCGCCGCCTGGGCCACCGCGGACAGCGCCATGGCGGTGTGGACCCTCGCGTCCGTGGAAACCGTGGCCGCCCTTCGGCGCCTCGTCCGCGAGGGAGTCCTCACCGAAGAGGCGGCGCGCCTCGCCGAGTCCCGTCTGGGCGAGATCCTTCGGGTCTGTCACGTGGTCACCGACGTCGAGCCGGTCAAGTCGCTGGCGACGCGGCTCCTTCGGCTTCACCCGCTCCGGGCCTTCGATGCCCTGCAGCTCGGGGCCGCTCTTCACTGGGCCGAAGGGCATCCGCAGGGACGAACTCTGCACACGCTCGACAGCCGGCTCGCCCTGGCGGCTCAACGAGAGGGCTTCCTCGTCCCCGCGTGAAGCTCCGCCGGGTCACGCCGGAGCGTTCATGGCAGCGCCCCTGGCACGCGCGGGCGGGTACGTCAGCCCGCCCCGGCCGGCGGCGCGGTGCCTCCTCGCTGGTGTAGACGGGGGCGTGCTCGAGCACTCGGAACGGCACCCCCGCCGCGCGGAGCCACGCCTCCAGCCGGTCGGTCACCGCCGTGCGAGCCGATCGCGGATCGTCCATCCGTCCCTCCGATCTCAGTCCCTGACGGGGCCGGGTCCGGCGGTCCCGAGGCGCCGGACCCGCGAGGCCAGCGCCAGGAGCAGAAACCCCCGGCCAGGCCGAGGAGGGCGGCCGCCAGCGGCCGCTGGAGAAAGATAAGTGTCCGTCACGAAATAAGAGGATCACGTTCGAGCTTGGGTCGGGAGGATCGTGTAATTCCAATCGCCATGGAATGTGTCGGGCCGCAGTCGGACGCGGTCGAGCTCGGCCTGGCTGATCTTGATTCCCTTCGCATACGTATGGTGATCCAGGCGCGCCCTGACCGTGAGCCCCGTCGTGGTCCTGGTCGCGGCGATGAGCCTGACGATCACCGCGTGACTGATCAGGGGCTTGCCCCGCCAGTTCTGGCTGATGAACGAGAAGAGCTTGTGCTCGATCTGGTTCCACTTGCTCGTGCCCGGCGGAAAGTGGGAGACGGCGATCGGGAGGTGGAGCCCGTCGGCCAGTTTCTGCAACTCTGTTTTCCAGAGCCGCAGGCGCGCGCCGTTGCTGCCGCCGGCGTCCGCCGTGATGAGCAGGCGGCGCGCCTTTGGATACCGCCGCTGCCCCATTCCCTGCCACCAGCGGCGGATCGTGGCCACCGCGAATTCGGCCGTGTCGTGAGTGATCCCCACACTCACCCAGCCCGTGTTCGCGCCCAGGTCGTAGACCCCATAGGGAATGGCCCGCCCCTGCTCGGTGACGAAGTCGTGGACCTGGACCGTCTCGGGCTGGCCCCGGGGCCGCCACTCCCGGCCGCCATTCTTGAAACGCCCCACCAGCTCCTTCTTTTTCGTGTCGACCGAGATCACCGGGTCGCGCCGGCCCAGGTACTGCCGCACCCGCGTGTTGATGTACTCAAACTGCGCGTTCCGATCAGGATGGCTGGCCCCTTCCATCGTCTTCGCGTTGGCCTGCAGGCTATAGTCCAGGTCGTGGAGCAGTTCCGCCACCATCCGATGGCTCGTCGCGTGGCCCTGGCGCCTCAGCTCGGCGGCCAAGCGCCGCACACTCTTGCAGGTCCACCGCAACGGCGACTCGGGATCGCCGCGGGTCCCGGGCTCGATCAGCCGTTCCAAGTCCTTCAGCAGCGTCGGATCCGTGTGGACGGTTCGCTTCCGGCCTCCCCCGGGACGCCGGATCCGGGGGCGGCTCCCCGCGAGCACCGGCCGCGCCTTGAGCTCCTTCACCCCTGCGCGGATCGCCCGGCGCGACACCCCGGTCGCCCGCGCGACCATCGAGACGCCGCCCACGCCCACCGCCTTGGCCTCGGCCGCGGCCACGAGACGTCGCAGCCGCTCATCGAGGTGTCCCTCAATCAGCTTGAACCGACGGGCGATGGTCCCTTCGTCCACCATC
>MGBV01000046.1:0-6446 GCA_001788415.1 Candidatus Rokubacteria bacterium GWC2_70_16
GTGGACCTCGTCGGCGCGGTCCAGCAGCCGGACGCCGTACGCGGCGAGCACGTTGGTGAGGCCCGGGCTGCAGCCCATGGCGATCACGGCGGTGATTCCGGCCGCCCTGGCCTCGGCGTCCAGGGCGAGCCGCTCCTCGGCCATCATGCTGCCCACGATGTCGAGGTAGTTGACGCGCGCCCGCACTGCAGACCTGAGGATCTCCACGTTCTGATGGCCGGGGGTGCAGTTCACGATGACGTCGCACTCCCGGGCGAGCCGGTCGACGGCGGCGCCATCGGCCACGTCGACCCGCGCGCCCGTCACCCGGCGGTCCTTCGCGCTGGCCACGAGCGCGTCGACCCGCGCGCCGTCGAGGTCGGCCACAACGAGACGCTCGAACTTCGACGAGCGGATGAGATCGCCCACCACCTCGTGGCCGATGTATCCCGCGCCTCCGAGAACGAGATAGCGCATCTTCTCCTCCACTGGCCGGGGGACCGGACGATCGGGGGCCCGACGGCGGCCAGCACGCCGGCCCCCTCAGTCGGAGATGTGGACGTGCCCTCCCACCCGCCGGACCTCGGCGGAGACGGCGTTGGCGCTGGCGACCACGGCGCGCGCGAACGCGCCGGTCTGCCGGTTCAGGCGGAACAGCGGCCCGCCGAGGTTCGCGGAAGCGATCACCACGCCCGCAGGATCGCGGACGGGCGCCCCGATGCCGAAGAGCTCGGGGAAGAACTCCCCGCGGTTGACGGCGTACCCGCGCCGGCGGATCTCCGCCAGCTCGGCCCGTAGCCGCGCCGGCTTCGTGATGGTGTTGGCAGTGTAGCGCCGGAGCCGCGTGCGGGCGATGTAGGCGCGCACGTCCGCGTCGGACATGTAGGCCAGGCCGATCTTCCCGCTCGCGGTGCAGTGCAGCGGGCGCCGCACGCCGACCTGGGCCAGGTACTGCACGGGCTGCGGGCTGTCGATCTTGCAGGTGTAGAAGACCTCGCCCCCATCCACGACGGCGAGGAACGCGGTCTCCTTCGTCTCTGCGGCCAGCGCCTCGAGGTGGGGCTTGGCGAGGCCCCTCAGGTCGACCGCCTGCGCGCGGGCGCCGAACCGCGTGAGGGCGGGACCCAGCCGGTACGTCCGGGGCTCGGCGTCGTAGGCGAGGAAGCCCCGGCCCGCGAGCGTGCGCACGATGGTGAGCACCGTGCTCTTCGGCGCGCCGAGCTCCCGGCTGAGCTGACTGAGCGTCATGGCCCGCCCGGGCGGGACGAGCAGGTTGAGCACGTCGATGCTGCGCTCGATGGAACGCACCACGGCTCAGGCCCCACCGGGTTCAGATATCTGCACAGCGTTTAGCATCGTGAATGCCTCCTGAATACGGGAGGACGATGGGCTTGTCAAGGGGCCCGCGGTATGGGGGTCGGGAGCACATTATCTGACCGCTCCCAGCGGGCGGTGGGGGTGTCATGGGCGCCGAGGGGGGCGCCATGACCTCCCCCCAGGCCGCCGTGGAGCGGGCGCTGACAGTCCGGAAGTGATCTTGCGCGCCTTGAGCGGGCGGCAGCGCTGGCTGCGGGTGGCCGACGTGCTGGGGGTGAGCCCCCGGACGGTGCCGGTGGCCGAGGGGCAGCGGCTCCTGCGGCTGTCCCGGGAGCGGTACGGGCCCCGGGACGAGCACCTTCAGGTGGGAGATGCGGGTCCGGCGCTCGGGCCCGGGGATGGCGGCAACGGATACGGGCTATGTCGTCTGGTGGGGGGCTCCCGTCAGCCGGCGATGCCGGCCCGGCGATCCGCGGCGCGGGCGGGGGTGCGACGTGAAGAGAGCCCGCTTCAGTGGCCCACGGCACCCGAGCGGTACGTCGGGGCCGCGACGCCGTCGATCAGGACATTGATGCAGGCGGGGGCGCCGGACTCGACGGCGCGGGCGAGGGCCGCCTCGAGATCGGCGGGGTCTTCCACGCTCTCGCCGTGCCCGCCCAGCGCCACGGCCACCTGGTCGTAGCGCGACGGGCGGAGCTCGCAGCCGACCGTCCGGTCGGCGCCGTAGTGCTCGAGCTGGAGCTGATGCTCGGCGTTCCAGCGGGCGTCGTTGCCGACCACCACGACCAGCGGCAGCCCCGCGCGCAGGGCCGTGTCCAGCTCGAAGGCGTGGAAGCCGAAGGTGCCGTCGCCCAGCACCGCCAGGACCTGGCGCTCGGGACGCGCGAGCTTGGCTCCGAGCGCCATGGGGAGGGCGCTGCCGATGGAGCCCGAGGGCCCGTTGATCAGCCGCAGCTCCGCCTCGAGACCGGCCTGCGCCCACTGGCCGAACTCCCCGCCGTCGACGACGAGCACGGCCCCCCGGTCCAGCAACGTCTGCAGCGCCGCGCAGACGCGGAGCGGGTGCATGGGGCGGCTGGAGGCGCTCCGGAGACGATCCCACCCGGGGGGGACCGTCTTCCGGGCCGACGCGACCTCCTCGCCCCAGGCGTGATGCGTCCAGGTCCGCGCGCGCGCCGCAGCCGCCATCCGGTCGAGCACGCAGTCCGGCTCGCCGGCGATCGCCATGGCCATGCGCGCGTCGGGCTCGGCCTGGGCCTCGGCGTCGATCTGGACGAAGCGGCACCCGGGCGCGAAGGCAGGAGGCTCGCCGAAGCGCAGGGCGAAGTCGAGCCGCTTGCCCGCCAGCAGCACGACGTCGGCCTGGTCGAGGCAGTTGGCCGCGGTGTGGAGCCACGGGTCGTTGATCCCACGCGGGCTCTCCACCGGCAGCGCGGGGATACCTGTCAGCGCGGCGAAGCGCTCCACCGCGGCCCAGCGCCGCCCCCGCGCCATGGCGGGGCCGGCGAGGAGGAGCGGGCGCCTGGACTGGGCGAGGAGCGCGAGCGCCGCGCCCACGGGGCCATCGAGCTCGTCGGGCGCGGGGGCCCCGGGACGGCGCGGAGTGGCCGGTGGGGCGCCGACGCGTCTGTCCAGCAGATCGCCGGGCAGGCTCACGTGCACCGGCCCCGGGCGGCCGCTGCGCGCGATCTCGAGCGCCGTCGCCACGTCCTCGCCGAGCCGCTCGGCCTCCCGGGCGAGCCAGGCCGCCTTGGTGACGGGCCGGGCGGCGCCGACCTGGTCCATCTCCTGGAAGGCGCCGCGGCCTGCCTGGGAGAGCGGCGCATGTCCGCTGAGCAGGACCACGGGCGACTCGGCCATGCGGGCGCCGTAGAGGGCGGAGAGCGCGTTCAGGTGGCCGGGGCCGGCGGTGACCAGGGCCACCCCCGGCTCCTCGGTGAGCCGCCCCCAGGCATCGGCCATGTGGACGGCCGCAGCCTCGTGCCGCGTGTGGATGATGGACAGCGGCCTGCCGATCGTCGCGTCGTAGACGGACAGGATCTGGTTGCCGGACAGCGAGAAGAGGTGGCGGACACCCGCCGCCAGCAATGCCTCGACGACCAGGTGGGCTCCCCTTCGCGTCATGCCAGCGGCTCCTCGCAGCGGCCGCGGATCAGGTCGAGGGCAGGAGCGTGCAGCCGTCCATTGGTCGCCAGCGCCGTGCCCGAGTAGATGGTGGGCACTCCCGTCATGTCGGTGAAGCGCCCGCCCGCCTCCTCGACGAGGATCTTCAGCGCCGCCAGGTCCCAGGGCTTCACTCCCGGCGCCAGCACGATGTCGCCCTTGCCCTCGGCCACCAGCGTGTAGCAGAGGAAGTCGCCGAAGCCGCGCTGCTGCCCGGTGCTGTCCACGAGCCGCAGGAAGGCCTCCCAGCATCCCTCGCGGCGCAGGAGACCCAGTGTCGCGTGCAGGAGCGTCGCCTCCCCCAGCGCGGCGATGCGCGACACCCGGAGGCGCCGCCCGTCGAGAAAGGCGCCCTGCCCGAGGCGCGCCGTGTGCAGCGTCCCCGTGACGGGCTGATGGACGATGCCGGCGGTCACCTCCCCCTGCTCCTCGAGCGCCAGAAGCGTGGCCCAGAGCGGGATGCCCCGGACGAAGTTGCGCGTGCCGTCGATGGGGTCCACGATGAACCGGCGCTCGGCCGGCCCGCGGGCGCCCGCCTCCTCGCCGAGGAAGCCGTGCTCCGGAAAGGCCGCGCGCAGGACCTCGGCGATGGCCTCCTCGGCCTCGCAGTCGGCCGCCGTCACCGGGGAGCCGTCGGGCTTGAGCCTGACCTCGCCGCCTCGGCGGAAATGCGCCAGCGCGATCTCGCCGCCCGCGCGGGCGGCCTCGACCATCACCTCCAGGACCCGGTCCACCCGGGCATTCTATACCGCGGCGGGTTGGCATACCGCGGGCGTGTCTGCTAGTGTCGGCGGCGCTGGACCGAGGAGGCCAGAGCCATGACACGACCAGACAGACTGTCCCTGACCAGGCTGATCGCGGCGTGTGCCGTCACGGCAGCCGCGCTGCTCCCGACACCGGCCATCGCCCAGGACAGGTACCCGGGCCAGCCGATCACCCTCATCGTTCCCTTCAATGCCGGCGGCGGCACCGATCTCGTGGCCCGCGCCTTCGCCGAGGCGCTGAAGCTGCATCTCGGCCAGCCCGTGACGGTGCAGAACCTCCCCGGCGCCGGCAGCGCCGTCGGCACGACGAAGCTCCACGGCTCGAAGCCCGACGGCTACACGCTCGGCATGACCGGCGGCTTCCTCGTGACCACGACGCTTCGCGGCCAGGCGAAGTTCTCCGCCACGGACCTCACCCACCTGGCGCGCCTCTCCCTCGAGACCTTCGTGCTCGCCGTGCCGGCGGCCTCGCCGTACCGGACGCTCGCCGAGTACCTGGAGGCCGCCCGCAAGGCGCCGGGGAGTGTGAGCCTCGGCACCGCGGGGGCAGGCGCCCTCACCCACCTGGCCGCGGCGGCGCTATCCCAGAAGAGCGGGGCGCGGCTCAACATCGTCCACTTCGCGGGCGGCGCGAAGGAGGTGGCCGCGGTGCTCGGCGGGCATGCCGCGAGCGGTGCCTTCTCCCAGGTGGAGGTGCTCCCACACGCAGTCGCGGGCGGCGGCCTGCGCGTCCTCGCCACCTTCGGGGAGACGCGCTCGGAGAAGCTGCCGGAGGTGCCGACGCTCAAGGAGCAGGGCATCGTGGGCGTCCCTGCCGGACCGTGGCAGGGGATCGCCGCCCCGAAGGACCTGCCGGCGCCGCACAGGGCCACCCTCGTGGCCGCCATCACCCGGGCGGCGCAGGAAGCCTCCTGGAAGGCCTTCCTCCAGCAAAGCGGGCTGGCGAGCCATTTCCTGACCGGCGCCGGGCTGGATGCCTTCCTCAAGCAGGAGATCGAGACGCTCGGCGCTCTCCTCAAGTCGGTGGAGATCACGCAGTGACCGGGGCCCCGCGCCAGCCGCTGGCGGCGCGGGCCGATCTGGTCGCAGGGGCGGCGCTCCTGCTCTTCGCCGCCGGCACCCTCGCCGCCGGGTGGAGCCTGCCCTGGGGCTCGGTCACCCGGCCGGGCGCGGGCTTCTTCCCGCGGGCGCTGGCCCTCCTGCTGGCCGCGCTCTCCCTGGCCCTCATGGCGCGGGGCGCGCGCCGGCCGGGGGCGGATCTGCGGACGCAGTGGGCGGATCCCGGGGGCCGCCGGCGCGTGCTCCTCATGACGGCCGCGCTCCTGGGCTACGTGCTCCTGGTGGGGACCGCAGGCTATCTCGTCACGACCGCAGCGCTCTTCGTCGTCATGGTGCGCTGGGTGGGCGGGCGCGGCTGGCTCGCGACGGTGCTCGCGAGTGCCATCGCGTCGAGCGGCTCGTATCTCCTCTTCGGCCGCTTGCTGCGCGTCGAGCTGCCGGCCGGACTCTGGATTCCGTGATCCTGGTGGACGCGCTCTCGGCGATTCTTGCGGGGTTCGCGGTGGCGCTCGAGCCCGCCCACATCCTCTACTGCCTCCTGGGCGTCGTGGTGGGCACCGTGGTCGGCGTCCTGCCAGGGCTGGGGCCCGCGGCGACGATCGCGCTGCTGCTTCCGGTGACCTATCGCCTCGAGCCGGTCTCGGCCATCATCATGCTCGCCGGCATCTACTACGGCAGCCAGTACGGCGGCTCCACCACCTCCATCCTCGTCCGCATCCCGGGCGAGTCCTCCTCGATGGTCACCTGCTACGACGGCTACGAGATGGCGCGCCGCGGCCGGGCGGGCGCCGCGCTGGGCATGGCCGCCATCGCCTCCTTCGTGGCGGGCACGGCCTCGGTGATCGGGCTCATGCTCGTGGCGCCGCTCCTGGGAGGCTTCGCGCTGGCCTTCGGGCCCTGGGAGTATGCGAGCCTCATGGTGCTGGGCCTCACCCTCGTGGCCTATCTCGGCGGCGACTCGCTGCTGCGGGCGCTGGCCATGGCGGCCGTCGGGCTCCTGCTCGCCACGGTCGGGCAGGATCCGGTGGCCGGCGTGGAGCGCTTCACCTTCGGCACCCAGACGCTCTTGGACGGTATCGACCTGGTCCCGGTCTTCATGGGGATGTTCGGCATCGCCGAGGTGCTGGAGACCATGGAGCGCCCGCCGGATCAGCAGCGGCTCGC
>MGBV01000046.1:6460-9147 GCA_001788415.1 Candidatus Rokubacteria bacterium GWC2_70_16
TGCTCCCCACCCGGCAGGATTTCCGCGACTCCGTGGCGCCCGTGGCGCGCGGGACAATCCTCGGCTTTTTCCTGGGCGTGCTGCCCGGCGGCGGCGCCACCGTGGCCTCCATCGCCTCCTATGTCACCGAGAAGCGCTTCGCGCGGAACCGGGACCGCCTCGGCCAGGGCGCCATCGAGGGCGTGGCGGGGCCGGAGGCCGCCAACAACGCGGCGGCCACGGGCTCCTTCGTCCCGCTGCTCACCCTGGGCATCCCGGCCAACGTGGTCATGGCCATGATGCTCGCGGCACTGACGCTGCACGGCATCCGCCCCGGGCCGCTGCTCATCACGGAGCGCCCCGACCTCTTCTGGGGCGTGATCACCAGCATGTACCTCGGCAACCTCCTCCTGCTCGTCCTCAACCTGCCGCTGGTGGGGCTCTTCATCCAGATCCTGCGCGTGCCCTATCCGATCCTGGCCCCGGCCATCGTCCTCTTCTGCCTCATCGGGGCCCACAGCGTCACGGGGCGGGTGGCGGAGGTGCTGACCATGGTCTGCTTCGGCATCGGGGGGTATCTGCTGCGCAAGCTCGGCTTCGAGGCCGCCCCCCTGGTCCTGGCTCTGATCCTCGGGCGGCCGCTGGAGGAAGCGCTGCGCCAGGCGCTGGCGCTGTCCCAGGGCAGCTTCCTGCCCTTCGCGACGCGCCCCATCTCGCTCGTGCTGCTGCTCGCCACCGCCGCCTCGCTCGCCGCCCCGCTCCTCACCCGGCGGCGACCGCCCGCGCCGGTTGCCGCCTGAGGACGGGCACGACCGACCCGCCATGGGGCATGACGTAGGTCGTGGGCGTCCGGCCGAGCTGCCCCTGGGCGGCCCGCAGCCCTTCGGCCGCTGACCCCACCTTCTCCAGACCCAGCTGCCGGCAGTGGCGCTCCTCGAGCGCGGTGACGGTCAGCACCCGGCACCGGCTGGCGTGCTTCTGGATCACGTAGGTGACCAGCGCGCCGATCGTGAACTTGCGCCGCATGAGGTCCTCGGTCTGCTGCTTGTCGCCCCCTTCCGTGAGGGCCGTGGCGAACTCCTCGGCGCCGAGGCCATCGCGGCAGCCCGTCAGCCAGAGCATCACCCCGCCCGGTGCGACCGCCCGGGCGGCGTTGTCGATCGTCTTGCTGGACTGCCACATGTTGATGTCCTTGGGGTAGCCGCCATTCGAGACGATGACGAGATCGGCCAGCCGGGGAATCTCGCAGCAGACTGTCTCTCGCACGATCTCGCAGGCGGCGCGGTGGGAGCTGTCCCAGTGGCCGCCGGTGATCCGCGCGATCTGCATGTCCTCGTTGACGATCACGTTCAGTCCAAAACAGGGCTTGAGCATGGCCGCGGCCTCGCCCATGTCCTCGGACACGGCGTTGCCGTCGGCGAGGAGCGAATCCACGGTCGGCAGGACGCCCTCGCCCCGGGTGAGGCTGAGCGAGAGCTTGTGGTTCGTCTGGATCGTCTCGTAGGCGGCGACGCCCGGGAGGATCGCCTTGCGCCCGCCCCCGTAGCCGGCCAGGAAGTGCTGCGTCACCGCGCCGGAGAGGATGAGCTGCTCGGCCTCGGCCACCACACGGTTCACCCTGACCGGCGTGCCGCGGCTGGTCGTCCCCACGTGCACCATGGCCGCCGCATGCCGGCTGTCGTGCTCCACGAATCGCAACCGCTGCAGCACCTCGGGGCCGACCAGGGCGCGGTGCTCCTCCGGCGTCTGTCGGCGGTGCGTGCCGGTGCCCGAGATCACGGTGATCACGGCATCGGGCACCCCGAGGCGGTTCAGCTCCGCGAGCAGCGGCGGCAGGTAGAGGTCGGGGCGGGACCAGCTCCGGGTCGTGTCCCCGATCACGATCGTGACCGGCCGGCCCGGCCGGATCACGCCGGCCAGGGGCGGAGAATCGATGGGGTGCTGAAGGGCCTCGCGCACGACCGCGGCCACATCCCTCGCCGCGGACAGGTGCCGGGCGGAGAGGGTCGCAAGGAAGCCCTCGTCCGGGATATCCACGGTCTGGACGGTCTCGCCATAGCCCAGATCGATGCGCATGGGTGGCCCCCCCTCTTGGGGGACGATTATAGCCCGGCCGCCCCCGCGGCGCGGCCCGGCGCCCGGCGGGCCTGGCGTCCGCCCTTGCCGGGGCGGAGCCTGCTTGCTAGGCTGTCCCCGGCGCGCGCGCCGACCGGAGCTCACGACAGGCGGGGGGAACCATGGCAAAGCTGACCAGGGAAGACGTCCTCAAGAAGGCCGAGCAGCTCAAGAACTGGGGCAAGTGGGGGCCCGACGACCAGCTCGGCGTGCTCAACTACATCACGCCCGAGGACATCGTCAAGGCGGCCAGGCTGGTGAGGAAGGGCACGGTGTTCCGGCTCGGCCTCAATCTCGACGAGAACGGTCCCCAGCGAGGCATGTTCGGCGGCCGCTGGAACCCCATCCACCAGATGCTCGCCACCGGCACCGATGCCGTCGCCGGCAAGCACGACGTCACGCCGGGCCTCCGCTATGCGGATGACGCCATCAACCTGCCCACCCAGGCCGCCACTCAGTGGGATGCGCTGGCGCACGTGTTCCTGGGCGACAAGATGTGGAACGGGTACGCGGCCACGCTCGTGGACTGCCGCGGGGCGCACAAGAACGGCATCGAGCAGTTCGCCGACAAGATGGTGGGCCGGGGCGTGCTG
>MGBV01000047.1 GCA_001788415.1 Candidatus Rokubacteria bacterium GWC2_70_16
TCAAGACCATCATCACGCCCGCCGGGGCATAGTCCCCGGCGTGGGGCGCATCAGGCCCCCGACCGGCGCCATACCGGCCGGGCGCAGGCCGCCTCGACGATCGCCACGTTGGCCGCGCCTTCCTCGCCCGTCGCGCCCACCCCGCGCTGCCCGCGCACTGCGCGCACGAAGTCCGCGATCAGGGCCGCGTACGGCGCGTGCGCTGCCGGCGCCGGGAAAGTCGCGTCCCCGGCGGCGGAGGTCTCGAGCGTGGCGGCGCCGGTGAACGTGTCATCGGCGCGAATCCAGCCGGCGCTCCCGTAGATCTCGACGCGGCTGCCGGGGCTCGCGCTGGCCGCGCTGGTCTCGACGATGCCGATGCCCTGGCCTCCCAGGGCCAGCAGCAGGGCCGCCGTGTCCTCGGTCTCGACCGCGAAGCGCTGCGAGGCGAGCGCGGCGCCGATCAGGCTGGCCTCGAGCCCGCTCAGCCACAGCATGAGATCGATCAGATGAGAGCCCAGATCGTTGATGGCCCAGCCCCCGCTCTCCGCCGCCGACCGCCGCCACGACGGCGGGCCGGAGGGGTCCTGGTCGTCGTAGTAGGGATAGCGCCAGAAGCGGTGGATGCGGAAGAGGCCGATGTCGCCCACCGCGCCGGCCCGCACCAGGTCCAGCAGCCGGACATGCACGGGACGGAAGCGATGCTGGTACCCCACCCTCAGCGTCACGCCGGCGCCGCGCGCGGCGCCGATGGCGGCCGCTGCGTCCCGGCCGGTCGTGGCCAGCGGCTTCTCGGCGAGGATGTGCTTGCCGGCCGCCGCGCAGCGCGCGACGTGGGCGGCGTGCAGGGCGTTGGGCGAGCAGATCCAGACGGCGTCCACGTCCGGGTCGCCGAGCATGTCATCCAGCGACCCGTACACGCGGGGCAGCTCGTGGCGGGCGGCGAAGTCGGCGCTTCGCTCCGGACGGCTGCCCACCGCCCCGAGCACGACTGCGTCCGGGCTCTGCCGGAGAGCCGGCGCCGCGACGCGGCTGGCGTGTCCGGACGTCCCCACGAGCCCGAAGCGCAGCGCGTTGTCACCCGTCATGTCCACCTCGAGCCAGCCGACGTCGAATCGGGCGCAGGCCCGATGTCCCCGCGCCGTCAGTACAGGCCGGTCCGGTAGCCGTCCTGGAGGCGCCGGTCGAGCGCTTCGAGCGTCATGTCCGCGGGCTTCGCGTGGTCGAGAAAGATCTGCGCGGCCGAGGGGAGGCCGGAGCGATCGGGCCAGCGGGCCGGTTCCCAGAGACCGGAGCGCTTGATCGCCTTGGCGCAGTGGAGGAAGCACTCCTCGACCTCGACGACGACGGCCAGCCGGGGAGGCTTGCCCTGGGCCGAGAGCCGCTCCAGGAGGTCGTCGTCGCGCACGATCGACGCCCGGCCATTCACGCGCAGCGCCTCCTCCATCCCGGGGACCAGGAAGATGAGCCCCACGCGCGGGTTCTGGACGAGGTTCCGCATGCCGTCGAGCCGCTTGTTCCCAGGGCGGTCCGGGACCGCGAGGTGCGTGTCGTCGAGCACGTGCACGAAGCCCGGGGCATCGCCCTTGGGGGACACGTCGCAGCGCCCCTGGGCGTCCGCCGTCGCCATCAGCAGGAACGGCGCGTGCGCGATGAACGCGCGGCAATGCGCGTCGAGCCGCGCGATCTCCTTGCGGAGCGCCAGCTCGCTGGGCGCCCCGATCAGCGCGCGGAGCTCGCGCTCCGACGTCACCACCTCCCGGAAGGGACTCGCGCTCACGGGCGTCACTTGAGCGTCGCGGGGTGGAAGAGTAGCCACTGGTCGGCGCGGGGGGTCCAGGCGAGTCGCTCGCGCGTCGCATAGATGTCCACCTGCTGCATGAGGAACACCCAGGTGGCATCCTCGACCATGAGGCGCGCCAGGTCGCTGTAGATCTTCTTCCGCCGGGCGGCATCGGTGGTGCTGCGCCCGAGGTCGAAGAGCGCATCCACGCGCTCGTTCTTGTAGTAGAGCCCGCGCCCCTTGGAGGAGACCAGGTTGTATAGCTCGTCGCCGTCCTGCATGGGGCCGCCGAGCCCGAGGAGATAGGCGTCCTGCATCTGCTTGCCCAGGTAGCGCTTGAAGTAGGCGCCCCACTCGGCCACCTGCACCCTGGGCTTGAAGCCCGCCTTCTGCCACTGCCCCCCGAGGGCCTCGGCGATCTCCTTGTCCCCCTGGTAGCGCCCCGCGGGGGACTCGAGCGTGATCTCGAGCCCGTCGGGGTAGCCCGCCTCGGCCAGCAGCCGCTTCGCCTTCGCCGGGTCGTGGGGGTAGCCCTTCACGGAGGCGTCGTAGCCGAACATGTTGGGCGTGAAGGGCCCCTGCTGGCGGCGCCCGTTGCCGTCCATCACGCTCTTGATGATGGCCTCCACGTCGGTGGCGTAGTTCAGCGCCTGCCGCACGCGGACGTCGGACAGCGGCTTCTTGAAGGCGTTGAGCCCGAGATAGATGATCCACGTGCTCGGGACCCGGTGGACCTTGATGCCCGCCACCCTGTCCAGCTCGCGCCCCAAGTTGGGGGGCACCGTGGTGATGAGGTCCACCTCGCCGTTGCGCAAGGCGGCCGCCCGCGTGAAGGGCTCGGGGATCGGCTTGTAGACGATGCGGCGGATCGTCGGCGCCCCGCGCCAATGCCGGTCGAAGGCCTCCACGATCATGTGGTCGTCCTTGACCAGCTCGACGAACCTGAACGGGCCCGTGCCCACCGGGCGCAGCGCGAGCCCTGGGTTGCCCTTCTCGGCGGTGTACTTCGGCGGGACGATGGCGAAGTCGATGAGCCGGTTGAGCAGCGGGGCGTAGGGGTTCTTCGTGACCAGGTTCACCGTGGAGTCGTCGAGGACGTCGATCTGGACGACCTCCGAGACGGTGGCGCGGTTCGGCGACTTCTGCTCGGGGGCGAGCACCCGCTGGAAGGTGAAGCGCACGGCCTCGGCGTTGAACGGCTCGCCGTTGTGGAACACCACCCCGCGGCGCAGCTTGAACTGCCAGGTGCGATCGTCCAGGAGGCGCCAGGACTCCGCCAGCTCCGGCACGATGCGATTCTCGGCGTCCCGTCCCACCAGCGAGTCGAAGATGCTCACGCCCACCTGGGCACGGATGGACGAGAGATTCATGGTGGGGTCCAGGTTCTCGGGCGTCCACGGAATAGCCACGCGCAGCTCGCCCTGGGCGGCGGCCGGGCCCGCGGGCGCGAGGGCGGAGAGCAGGAGGGCGGCGAGGCCGACGAGCGAGCGGATCGTCATGACGGGCTCCTCACGGTTCTGACGACGGCGTCGAGATGCGCTTCCGGGGTGTCGAGCGGCAGGACGCATCCCGGCGCGACGATGAGGCCCAGGCCCCCGGTCTGGCGGACGGCATCCCGCACCTCGGCGGCGATGGCCTCCGCCGGGCCCTGCCTGAGCGTGGTCCACTCGGCCAGCCCGCCCACCACCGCCCCCTTGAAGCGCCGCTGCCCCTCACCGAGCGAGGGCGCGGTCAGCCGGTCGTGCCAGTTGATGGCATGCGCGGGGAACGCGGCGATCTCGTCGAAGAGGATGTCCTGGCCGTGGACGTGCAGCAGGGTGAAGGGCGAGGCGCCCTCGATGGCTTCGAGCACACGGCGCGTGTACGGGGCCGAGAAGCGCAGGTACTGCTCGACGGTGAGGACCTCTCGGCTCGCGGTCTGGCTGGCGAAGAAGATCCCGTCGGCGCCCGCCTGGAGCGCCGTGAGCGTGTAGCGGATCACCGTCTCGGTGATGGCATCCAGCGCGTGAAAGACGGCGTCGGGATCGGCGAGGAGATCGTCCGTGAGCCTGTCGCCCGCGAGCTTCCGGGCGATGGTGAGCGGAGAGAAAACGGTGTGGAGCGCCGGCGCATCGTCCCCGCGGCCTCGCGCGATGAGCCGGAGCGCCTCCAGCTCGCGCCCCAGCGCTCCCGCGCCCGGGTCCAGCGGCTTGATCCGCGCCCAGTCGCCGAGCGCGCGCACGGCGTGCTCGGTGCACTGCTTGGCGCCACCGGGCGAGCCGGTGTAGGCGACCCGGCATCCCCAGTCCTCCACGCAGTACACGCCGCTCGACATGATCTTGATGAGGTCGAGGTCCCAGCGCCGGTGAAAGGCCAGCATGGCCTCGGCCAGGCCCGCGGCGGTGTGATCCACCTCGGGGACGTGGCGCCAGAAGGCGACGGGCGGCCGGTCCACGGGCTTCCGGGCCAGAGCGGCCGCGATGCGCTCGCGCTTGGTCATGGCTGCCATGCCGCCGAGTGTACCATCCCGCCCGCGCTATACTCGTTCCCCGTGACCGCCTCGCCACGCTCCGTGACCGACCCGTGGTTCCGGGCGCTGATGGCCCCGCACGCCATCGCCGTCCTCGGGGCCTCCGACGATCCCGTCAAGATCGGCGGGCGGCCGCTGGCCTTCCTGCTGCGCCACGGCTACCGCGACCGCGTCTTCCCGGTGAACCCCACGCGCCGCGCGGTGCAGGGCGTTCCCGCCTTTCCCAGCATCGAGGCCATCCCCGAGGCCGTGGACCTGGCCATTGTTGTCGTGCCGGCCGAGCGGGTGCTCGAGACGCTCGGGGCGGCGGCGGCCAGGGGGGTGCGGGTTGCCATCGTGTTCAGCAGCGGCTTCGCCGAGATGGGCGAGGCCGGGCGAAGCGAGCAGCAGCGCATCGGCGCGCTGGCGCGTCGCACGGGCTTGCGCGTCATCGGGCCCAATTGCCAGGGCTTCGCGCATCTGCCCTCGCGCCTCATCGCCACCTTCGCCTCGTCCTTCCTCGACGAGAGGCTCCACGTGGGCCCCGTGGCCATGGTGAGCCAGTCAGGCGCCATGGCGGGGATGCTCTACGAGATGGCGCGCGAGACGGGGCTCGGCTTCAACTACTGGGTCAGCACCGGCAACGAGGCCGACGTGCAGGCCGCCGAGATCCTGGCCGAGGTCGTGGAGGATCCGGAGACCCGCGTGGCACTCTGCTACCTGGAGGACATCAAGGATGCGGCGCGCTTCCGGGAGGCGCTCGGGCGGGCGCATCGCCGCGGCGTCCCGGTCTTCGTGCTGAAGTCCGGCCGGAGCGCCGAGGGGCGCCGGGCCGCCTCCTCTCATACGGGAGCGCTGGCGGGTGAGGATGCCGTCTACGATGCCGCCTTCAGGGAGTGGGGCGCGATCCGCGCCGCCGACCCGGCGGATCTCCTTCACCTGCCCCAGGCCTTCCTCCGCTATCGTGAGGCGGGGCCCCGGGTCGCGATCCTCTCCAACTCCGGCGGGCTCGGCGTCCTCTCGGTGGATCTCTGCGCCGATCTCGGGCTTCCGCCTGCGGTGTTCACGGCGGCGACGACGGCGGGGCTGCGCGCCGCGCTCCCGATCTTCGCCGCTCCGCAGAACCCCGTGGACCTCACGGCCCAGATCCTGTCCGACCCGGGCATGCTCATGCGCGTGCTGCCGCTGCTCGAGGGCGATCCCGGCGTGGACATGATCGTCTTCCAGGTCGCCCTCTTCGGCGCGGCCACGGACGTGGGCCGCTTCGTCGGCGAGGTGGCGGCGGTAGGGCAGCGCACCACCAAGGTCGTGGCGGTGTCCTGTCCCCAGCGCCATGTCGTGGAGCGCTTCCGTCAGGCGGGGGTGCTTGCCTTCGACGATTCGACCGTCGCGCTCCGGTCCCTGGCCTGTCTCGCTCACGCCACGCGGCAGCGCCCGCGCTGGCTGGCCCGCACCACCGGCGCGGTCGCGCCCCCGCCGCCCGCGCCGCCCGTCCCGCGCGCCCGGGCCTCGGCCCACGACTTCCTCAGCGAGTGGGAGAGCCGCCGTCTGCTCGAGCCCTTCGGGCTGCCGCTGGTCCAGAGCGCCCTCTGCGCCGATCCGGACGAGGCCGCGCGCGTCGCGGAGAGGCTCGGCTACCCGATCGTCGTCAAGATCTGCTCGCGCGACCTGCCTCACAAGTCCGAGGCAGGCGGCGTGGCGCTCGGCCTGACGGACGCCCCGGCTGTCGCCGAGGCCTGCCGCCGCATCCAGTCACGCGTCGCGGAGCGCGCGCCGGGGGCGGCCCTCGAGGGCTTCCTCGTGCAGCGCCAGGCGGCCGGGGCGCTCGAGCTGGCGCTGGGGGTCAAGACCGACCCGGTGTTCGGCCCCGTGGTGATGGTCGCCGCCGGCGGGATCCTCGTGGAGGCGCTCCGCGACTTCCGGCTCCTGCTCCCGCCCATCGACCGGGCGACGGCCGAGGAGGCGCTCCGCGGACTGCGCATCGGCCCGCTCTGGGACGGGGTGCGCGGGAGCGCGCCGCTCGATCTGCCCGCGGCGGCCGATCTCCTGGTCAGGCTGGGCGAGGCGGCGCGGGCGCTCAGCGGAGCGGTGTCCGAGATCGACCTGAATCCGGTGCTGGTGGGGCGCCGGGGCGAGGGCGCCACGGTGCTCGACGCGCTCGTCCGCCTCACCGCCCAGTCGCGGTGAGGGCGCGCGCCATGACGACCCTGCTCACTGATTGCTTGACAGGGGATACGCGAGAGGACTGTACTGGGGATGCGACCGGGTGGCGTGCAATCCCCCGGCGCGCCGCAACTCACACGGAGGTGGTGGGTGGACACTCCACCGGACTCGCTCGCCGCGTCATCGGCGGCGCGCTGACCCCGTCCCGAAGTCGAGGCAGGGTCGCCGCTCCGGTGACGCTCGCCGGTAGCATGTGAACAAATACCCGGCGCTAGCCGGGCTGCGCGGCGGGAGCCGCGCGGCACCCAATGGGGGGCATGGGCGGGAGTGACCCTCCCGCCCGCCCCGACTCTCGCTCCGCGATCCTCGCACCCTCCCGCTGCGCCGTCGCGACCATCCCTGTCACTGAGCGTGACCGCCCTTGACAAATCGCGATACTCCAGGCCCCGCCCGGCGGCGAGACCCGTCACCCGGCGCGCAAGAAATGCCAGGCTTCTCGGGCCCATAGCTGGCGCAGGAACTGCGCGGAAGGATCGGGCACCGGAATTGCTGCGGACAGGTGGGCGGTGGGGCAGAGGCGGCGCCTCATGGGTGGAGAGGCCAAGCGCCGGGCGAGCCCCGCGTCGGGCCCCGGCGAGGGCTCGACGAGATGGCGCAGATAAGGGATAGAAATGCGTCGGGTTTCGCGCTAGATTCGTGCGAGTTGTGTCGCGGCGCGGGGGCAGCGGGACGCGAATGAGCACGGGCGACAACGGGAGGCGACGGTGCGCGTGAGAACGAGGATCCTAGCGGGCGGGCGAACGGCGGCGATGCTCTTCGGCGTGCTGGCTCTTGCGCTCGGTGGCTGCGGCAGCCTTTCTGGAGGCATTCACAGCGATGTGCTCTCGCTCGCCGCGCCGCCATCCGTGGCGGCGGCCGCGACCCCGGATGAGAGCGTCGCCCTGGCGACTGTCCCGCCGGGGGCGGAGGCCGACGTGGCGGTGGAGGCCGACGCGGCGGTGGACCTCGACGCA
>MGBV01000048.1 GCA_001788415.1 Candidatus Rokubacteria bacterium GWC2_70_16
CGCGAGGCGCGCGCGCTCCTCCGCGGTGAAGGTCTCCACGGCCGGCATCTTAGCACGCGGGCGCCGCCGGGCCCGGGGAGGGAGGCGCCGGCCGGAGGCGTACGTGGGTGCACGTCGAGGACCGGCGCCGACCGAGAACATGGCTGGGCGAGCCGCAGCCGGAGGCCAGGCGAGCGGACACGGGCATCGGGCGAGCGTGAGCGAGCCATGGCGAAGTTACTTGGGCCGGCACTAGCAGGATGCGGAAAAACTCCGCAGGCCGCTCAAAAAGGTCCAGATGCAAGGCGGCGCCCTGCGGCCGCACGCGAGGCGTACTCCGCTTGGCGAGCCGAGCCGGAGGCGAGGTGAGCGCATCCGGAGATCCCGGCGAGCGTGAGCGAGCCACGTTGAGCGTGCGGCCGAGGGCGCCGTACCTCCGCAGATGGGCCTTTTTCAGCGGGGGCCTGCTAGGCGATGGCGACCGAGTTGCCTGGCGAGCCCGTGGCGCCCTTGAGCGGGAGCGGGTTGAACGACCAGGCGAACTCGTAGACCTTGTCCCGGGAGATCTCTTCGAGGTTGAGGTTCTCGTTGATGAAGATGCCGTTCATCGCGATGAGAATGGTGTGGCACTCGAACGGCCGGTTGGGATCCTCCCCCGGCACCGCTTCGGCCGCCCACGTGTCCGCCCCCATGACGCAGATCTTCTTCTCCACGAGCCACCTGGCCACGGTGTTGCTGGGCCCGGGGCACCCCTTGGTGAACTCGGCATTGTCCTTCTTCCAGAGCTTGATGTGCCCCGTGCGGAACAGCACCGCGTCGCCCTCGCCAGGCTCCCGGGTGCCCTGCTTCCGGAGGCTCTGCATCACGTCGTCCATGGTGATCACGTAGTTGGTGGGCAGGCGCTCGCCGCCCTTGTGGGCCAGCACGTCCACCAGGATCCCCCGCGTGAAGAAGGGCTTGAGATTGTGAACCCCGAGCTTCTGCAGCCCGTAGGCCCCGCCCACCTGGTCCTGGGTGAAGCCGTTGTAGTAGCGGATCTCGTTCCCGACCTTGTTGGAGATGTGGCCGAGGCCGTCGAACTGCGAGCCCACCTGGCCGATCTCGCCGCTGAACATCTCGTCGTTGTAGTAGAGGACGTGGGTGCCGAAGGGCCCGCCCGTGGGCCCGCCCGGGATGGTGACGGAGACGTGGCGCGAGCCGAAGAGCGGGATACCGGACTCCAGGATCATGCCGAGCTGGTAGGTGCGGCCCGTCTTGATCAGCCGCGCCGCCTCCAGCGCCTTCGCCGGGGTCATCCGGTTGTTGGCGCCCCGCTCGTCGGCGGGTCCCCACGGCGACGGCCACCAGTCCTTGCCCATGGGGTTGGCCGCCTGCTGCGCCTCCGCCTTGCCGGCCTGGGCCACCACGCCGCCGGCCGCGACCCCGGCGGCGACGCCTGCGACGAAGCCGGTCTTGACGAAGTCGCGACGCGAGACCGCGCTGTCCTCTGTCGCTTCCGGCGTTACCGGCGCCGAATCGCCGTGGCCACACTGCCCGTCGTGCTGCCGGAAGTACTGGCTGAGCCATCCAGATTGCATCGGTGGGCCCTCCTTACGGTGGCGTGGGTTCGTTGCGCTCGAGGCGGCCAGCGGCTACCGCCCGAGGTAGGTGTCGCCGCCCTCGAACATGTCTGCTCGGGGCGGGGCGAAGACGTCGATGACCTCCGTGTCCTCGGGGAAGTAGGCCTCGTGGGGCGTGTTGCCGGGGATGACGCCCAGGTCGCCGGGGAGGCAGGTCCGCTTCTCGCCGCCGAGGGTGAACTCCATCCGGCCCGAGAGCAGCCAGAAGATCTGCTCGTGGGGGTGCTGGTGCATGGCGGCACGGGCGCCGGCCTTCATCTTCCAGAAAACGACCATCTCCTTCTCGCCCACCAGGATCTTGCGGGTGATCTTGTCGCCGATCGTCTCCTCGGGCAGGGTCTTCAAGCTCGCGTAGCCTGTCATCACGGGTACTGGCATGGCGCTCGGCCTCCTTGTCATCGTGCTCCGGGGATCGTGCTCCGGGGTGGGTAAGACCCTAGCCATCCCACCGAGGCAAGTCAAGCCTCCTCCCAGGCGCGTTGACCGCTCCGTCGCGGGCATGGGATAATCCGCGCCATGTGGCGCCCGCTCCTCCTCGCTCCCCTGCTCGCGCTGGTCCTGGCGGCGGGGTGCGCCTCGCTGTTCAGGGTCGGCCAGGAGTTCCCCTCGCCGGAGCCCCTCATGCTCGTCGTCGGCAAGACCGACAAGGTGGCGCTGAGACGCATGTTCGGCGAGCCCTACCAGGTGGGGCTCGACAGCGGCGACCAGACATGGCGCTGGTTCTTCGGCCAGCGGGAGGCGGGCGCCGAGATCAGCAAGGACCTGTCGGTGCGCTTCGCCGCCGACGGCACCGTGAAGTCCTACTCGTTCACGTCGAACTTCCCCGAGGACATGAAACGGTTCAAGTAGCCGGCAGGAGAACAACCCATGCCAACCATCGACCTCAAGGGCATCATCCCCGCCACGGTCCTGCCCATGACGCAGGACGCCGAGATCGACGAGCCAGCGCTCCGCAAGTACATCCGCTGGATCGCGGGGCAGGGCATCAAGGCCGTGGCCGTCAACGTGGACACGGGCGAGGGCCCGCACCTCTGGCACGACGAGAAGCTCCGCGTGCTCCGCATCTACAAGGAGGAGCTGGCGGGGACGGGCATCCCCATCGTCGCCGGGCTCGGCGCCTCCTTCACGGCGCAGGCCGTCAAGTACGGGACGGAGTACCGCGAGGCTGGCGCCGACTGCCTGCTGGTCTTCCCCATCACCGCCTATCTCGGGCAGCCGCTGTCGCCTGAAGTGCCGTACCGCTACCACAAGGCCGTCGCCGACGGGGTCGGCCTGCCCATGATCCTCTTCACGCTCCAGCCGGCGCTGGGCGGCGCCAACTTCGACGACGAGACCCTCGCCCGCCTCATCGAGATCCCCGAGGTGGTTGCCATCAAGGAGGCGCTCTTCGACGCCAAGCGTTTCCGCGAGATCGTCACCGTGGTGCGGAGCGCCCCGCGCCGCATCACCATGCTCACGGGCAACGACAACTTCATCTGGGAGTCCTACCTCTTGGGCGCCGAGGGGGCGCTGCTGGGCGCCTGCGCCGTCACCACCCGGACCCACGTGGAGGTGTACGAGGCCGCCATGCGCGGCGACTGGGCCACGGCCCGCGCCAGGGGCGACCGGATCCAGAAGCTCGTGGACGCCGTCTTCGCCGCGCCGGTCCGCGACTACCGCGCCCGGTCCAAGGAAGTGCTGGTGATGCAGGGGATCCTCGCCCACGGCCACATGCGGCCGCCGCTCCTGCCCGTGGGGCCGGAAGACCGCCAGCGGCTCAAGCGGGCGCTGGAGGAGGCCGGGGAGCTGTAGTGCCGGACCCGATCCCGGCGCTCCTGCCGACCACGGTCATCGGCTCCTACTCCCTGCCCCGCTGGCTCGAGCATGCGGGGGAGGGGCTCAAGTTCACCCGCCGCGCCGTGGCCTACGCCAAGCTCCGGGCCATGACCGCCGGCGCCGCCCTGGCGCGAGCGGAGCTCGGCCGGGGCTGAGGCCCGGGGCCCGAGGCGGCAGCCATGATCCCCCTCCCGGAACTCATCAAGGGGCTCACCGAGAACCTCGCGCTCCTCCTCTCCCTGGCCTGCGTCTACGGGCTCCTCTCCTCCTCGCTCAGGCGCGCCCGCCCCGCCGTCTACACTCTCCTCAGCGGCACCGTGTTCGGTGGCATCGCGGTGGCGAGCATGGCCATGGGCATCGAGGTGATGCCGGGGGTGATCCTTGGCCAGCGGGTGGTCATCATCGGCATGGCCGGGGTGTTCAACGGCCCGGGCTCGGCGGCCGTGGCCGGCGCCATCGCAGGGGCATTCCGCCTGGCGCTGGGGGGAATCGGCGCCGTTCCCGGAGTGGGGGCGATCGTCACGGCTGCGGTCATCGGGGCCCTGGTCCACCGGCGCTGGGGCGACCGGGTCGCCGAGTTCGGGATCGGCCGGTTCCTGCTGCTGGGCTGGGTGCTCTCGGCCTCGGGCCTCGCGTGGACCTTCGCCATTCCGGACCTGGCGCTCGCCTGGCGCCTGCTCGAGCGATTCGCGATCCCCGTGGCCATCTTCTACCCCCTGAGTACTGTCCTCCTCGGGCTCCTGCTCTCCTATCTCCAGGTGGAGCGCCGGCGCCTCATCCGCACCGAGGCCTCCATCGAGCACTCCCGGGAGGCGATGTTCTGGGTGGACTCGACGGGGCGCATCGCCGACGTCAATGCCGCCGCCACGCACCTCTGCGGCTACTCGCGCGACGAGCTGCGCGGCATGCCCATCGGCCGGCTTCACGCCGAGTGCTCGGCCATGGCGTGGCCGGCGATCTGGCACACGGCCCGGGAGCAGCGGCTCCTGCGCCTGGAATCGGATCTCCGCGCGAAGGACGGGCGGCCTGTCCCCATCGACATCTCGTGCGCGTTCCTCGACCTGGAGACCGGGCCACACCTCGTCTACTGCGTGCGCGACATCAGCGCGAGCCGGCGGGCGGAGGCCGAGACCGAAGCCTTGGCCGTGGTGGGGCGTCAACTGGCCGGTGCCCGGAACCTGGCCGAGGCGGCAAGCCGGGTCGTCTCCACCCTGCTCGACCTCCTCCACGTGCGGCGCGCCCTCCTCTACCGCCTGGATGCGGCCTCGGGAACCCTGGTGTGCATCGCGGAGGCAAGCGACCGCGCGGCCGACCCATGGGTCGGGCGCAGGGTCCCGCTGGGCACGAGCGTCTCCGGAAGGGCCCTGGCCGAGGGCCGCGTCCTCTGGTCCCCCGACGTGCTGGCCGATCCCCGGATCTCCTTCGACGATTGGGCGCGCCCCATCATCGAGCACGAAGACTGCCGCTCGGTCATGGCGGCCCCCGTGGTCTCGGGGGAAGGGACCATGGGGACCCTGGTCGTCGCCGACCCGGCCGGCCGGGTGTTCACGGGGCGGGACCACCGGCTGCTCTCGGCCTTTGCCGATGGGGCCGCCCTGGCGCTGAGGAACGCGGACCTCTTCGATGCGGCGACGCGGGGCCGGCGCGAGGCCGAGGCTCTGGCGCAGATGGCCCGCAGCCTGTCCGAGAGCCTCGACGTCACGGAGATCGCCGAGCGGATCGTCGGCGTCGTGCCGTCGCTCGTCGACACCCACTACGTGATCCTCCGGGGCCTGGCCCGCGACGGCTCCCTCGTGGCCCTGGCCGGGGCGGGACCTGCCGCACGGTTCTTCGAGCCAGGGCATGTGCAGCAGGCAGGCGTGGGGGTGGCCGGGCGCGCCGTGGCCGAGGGCCGGCCTGTCTGGGCCCGCGACGGCCTGAACGATCCGGACATCACGCTCGATGAGGACCTGCGGCGGCGGCTGGCGCAGGCCGGGATCCGCGCGAGCCTGGCGGTCCCACTGAAGGTCAAGGGGGAAGTCGTCGGGGCGCTCATGGTCGGAGACGCGGTCGCCAGGGACTTCGCTCCGGCCGAGGTGATGATCCTCGAGGCCTTCGCCGACCAGGCTGCGCTGGCGCTGGAGAACGCGCGCGTCCACGAGGAGGCGGGGCGGCGACGGCGAGAGGCGGAGGTGCTGTCCGAGATCGCCCGTTCCATCAACGCCTCGCTCGAGCTCGACAGCATCCTCCAGCGGGTGGTCGAGGGCGCCAGGGAGCTCTGCCGGGCCGATGCCGCCTCCATCTCGCTCCGCGACCCGGCCTCGGGGGAGATGGTGTACCGGCGCTGGACCGAGCCACGGCCCAGAGGGCATGGCGCAACCCGGGTCGTTCCGGGCAAGGGCGCCGGAGGGCAGGTCCTGCTCACCGGCCGCCCCTTCAGGACCGACGACTACCTGAGCGATTCCCGGATCGACCAGAAGTTCGCCGAGGCGGTGCGGACCGCCGGCACCGCGGCTATGCTCGTGGTCCCCATCACCATGGACGAGACGATCGAGGGCCTCCTCTATGTGTACAGCCTGACCCCACGCCCGTTCAGCGACCGCGACGAGTCCATCCTGTCGCGGCTGGCCGATCACGCGGGGGCGGCCATCCGGAACGCACGCCTCTACTCTCAGGCGACGGAGCGCGCGCGGAGGCTCCAGACGCTCAGCCAGCTCACGGCCCTCATCACGTCGGCCCGCGAGGGCCCGGAGGTGTTCCGGGCCGTGGCAGGAGCCGCCGTCACTTTGCTGGGCGCGCGAATGGCGCGGGTCTGGATCGCCGATCCCGAGGCTCGCGTCCTCAGGCCCGGGGAGAGCTGCGGCGTCGATCTCGACGCCGAGCAGCGGCTGATGGAGATCTCGCTCATCCCCTTCGGGGGCGGCATCGCCGGCCACATCCTCGAGACCCGGACGCCCGAGTACGTCGTGGACTGCCAGGACGACCCGCGCTGGCTGAACCCGCGCTTCACGCGTGAGCTCGGGCTGCACGCCTATGCGGGCCTCCCGCTCACCGACGGAGACCGCGTGGTCGGGGTGCTCGCCATCCTCTTCGGCGAGCCCCGCCACTTCACCGCCGAGGACAGGGAGCTGATCGGGCTTCTGGCGGACCAGGCCGCCATCACCATCCGGAACGCCCAGTTCTACCGGCGGGAGGAGGCGGCACTGGCCGAGGCGCAGGCCTCCGAGGCGCGCTACCGGGGTCTCTTCGACCACACGCCCATCGGGCTCTTCCGCAGCAGCCCTGACGGCCGCATCCTGGATCTCAACGCCGCCGGTCTGCACGCGTTGAGGCTGCCCGATCTCGAGACCGCACGGCGCATCCCCATCGACGATTTCTTCGTGGATCCGCAGGAGCGCCCGCGGGGGCACGAGGTCGCCCTCCGGGAGGGCCAGATCCGCGACTTCGAGGTGCGGCAGCGCCGCTTCGACGGCTCCATCGGCTGGTTCCGGATCAACGCCCGGACCGTGCGCGACGAGGCGGGACGCCCCGTCGCCTTCGAGGGAAGCGCCGAGGACATCACCGCCCGGAAGGCCGTCGAGGAAGCCCTGCGCCAGCACACGAAGCGCCTCGCGATGCTCCACGAGCTGGACTGGGCCATCCTCGCCACGCAGTCGCCGGAGGCCATCGCCGAGGCCGCGCTGCGCGGCGTCGCCCAGCTCATCCCCTGCCAGCACGGGAGCGTCGCCGTCCTCCATCCCGGCCGGAGCGAGCCCACCGTGCTCGCCACCTACGACGGGGGCCGCGCCAGGCGGGGCAAGGGCCCGTGCATCTGGACCCCGGCGGTCCGCCACATGGAGGCGCTCCGGGAGGGCCGGCCCCATGTCACCGAGGCGGTCGCCAGCGCCGAGCCCCCGGGGATGCGCTGCTACCTCACCGTGCCCATGCTGTTCTCGGGGGAGCTGGTCGGGGCGATGAGCCTGGCCGCCGACGGGGCCCGCGACTTCGCCCCCGAGCACGTGGAGATCGCCCGCGAGGTGGCCGGCCCGCTGGCCGTGGCCATCCAGCAGGCCCGGCTGCACGATCAGGTGCGCGCCGCCCATGGCGAGCTGCAGCGGCTCACCGGCCGGATCGTGGAGGCCCAGGAGGCGGAGCGCCGGCGCATCGCCCGCGAACTGCACGACGAGGTCGGCCAGGTGCTGATCGGGCTGAAGCTCAACCTGGAGGCGAGCGCGCGGCTGGCCGGCGAGCCGGCCCGGGCGCGGCTCCGCGGGGCGCAGATCCTGCTCACCGATCTGGTCGGCCGGCTGCGGGATCTCTCCCTCGATCTGCGGCCCCCGATGCTCGACGACCTCGGGCTGGTGCCTGCGCTCCTGTGGCTCTTCGACCGGTACACGTCCCACACGCGGGTCCGCGTGACCTTCAGGCACGGGGGCCTCGAGGACCAGCGCTTCCCGGCGGAGCTGGAGACGGCCGTGTATCGTATCGTCCAGGAAGCCCTGACCAACGCCGCCCGGCACGCCGGCGTGGACGAGGTCTCGGTGCAGCTGTGGACTGCGGGGGACCTGTTCCACGTCCAGGTGCACGACCAGGGGAAGGGCTTCGATGCCGACAGCGCCCCGGCCTCCGGGCTGTCCAGCGGGCTCGGCGGGATGCGCGAGCGGGCCGCCGTGCTGGGCGGCCGCCTCGCCGTCGATTCCCGCCGCGGGGTCGGCACCCTCGTGGCGGCGGAGCTGCCCCTGGGGGCCCGGGTGAAGGCAGGACAGGAGTCGCCATGACCCGGACGACGATCGTGCTGGCCGATGATCACGGCATCGTGCGGCAGGGACTGCGCGTGCTCCTCGAGGCCGAGCCCGATCTCGTCGTGGTCGGGGAGGCCGCCGACGGGCTCGAGGCCGTCAGGCTCGTGGAGCGGCTGCAGCCGGCGGTGCTGGTCGCCGACGTGATGATGCCTGGGCTCAGCGGACTGCAGGTCGCCCGCGAGGTCGGGCGTCGTTTCCCGCACACGCGCGTGGTGATCCTCTCGATGTACGCCAACGAGGCCTATGTGCTGGAGGCGCTCAAGAACGGCGCCGCCGGCTACGTGCTCAAGGACGCCGGCGCGGCCGACCTGGTGCGGGCAATCCGCGAGGCGGCGGCGGGCGGGCGCTATCTCAGCCCGCCGCTCTCCGAGCGCGCCATCGAGGCCTATGTGGAGCGCGCTCAGGCCAGCCCCCCGGAGCCCTACGACACCCTCACGACCCGGGAGCGCGAGATCCTGCGCCTCACCGTCGAGGGCCTCAGCAGCACCCAGGTGGCGGCCCGGCTGGCCATCAGCCCCCGCACCGTCGAGACCCACCGGGCCAACCTGATGCGCAAGCTCAACCTGCGCCGCCAGGCGGACCTGGTGCGCTACGCGGTCGAGCGCGGCCTCGTGCCGGTGGAGGGTCCGCCGCGCCCGCCGCCGTGAGGTGCGCGCGCTCCGCCGATGCCCAACGGGCAGAAGTTCGTCGAGGTTTCCGACTTGGTCCGGGTCTTCGCGACCCCGGAGGGGGAAGTCCGGGCGCTGGACGGCCTCTCCTTCGACGTCCGCCACGGGGAGTTCCTCTCGATCGTGGGCCCGTCTGGCTGCGGGAAGAGCACGCTGGCCATGCTGATCGCGGGGCTCATGCGTCCCAGCTCGGGGCTCGTGGCCCTCGGCGGCCGCACGGTGGACCGCCCCCAGACCAACCTCGGTATCGTCTTCCAGAACGCCGTGCTCCTGGCCTGGCGCTCGGCCCTCGACAACGTGCTCCTGCAGGTGGAGATGCGGGGGCTGGATGCGCGGCAGTACCGCCACCGCGCCATGGACCTGCTCGCCAGCGTCGGCCTCGAAGGATTCGAGCGGCGCCTCCCCCACGAGCTGTCGGGGGGCATGAAGCAGCGCGTGGCCATCTGCCGCGCGCTCATCCATGACCCCCCGCTCCTGCTGATGGACGAGCCCTTCGGCGCCCTCGACGCGCTGAGCCGCGACCAGATGACGCTGGACATCCAGGGCATCTGCGCGCGCGGGGGCAAGACCGTCCTCTTCATCACCCACTCCATCACCGAGGCCGTGTTCCTCTCGGGCCGGGTCATCGTGATGACCCCGCGCCCCGGCCGTATCGACGGCATCTTCGACGTGGAGCTGCCGCGACCCCGCCGGCTCGCCGTCCGCGAGGACCCGGCCTTCGCGGGCTACACGCGGCAGATCCGTGACCGCTTCATGGCCCACGGCGTGCTCCGCGACATCGAGGACCCCTCGCCCCTCGCTCCGCTCGGGGGATTTCCATCTCCGCTCGCCTCGCCTCGCGGCTGCGGCTCGCCCCTCGCTCCGCCCTCTCCCCCCGGGGGAGAGGGGGCCGCGGGAGCGTAGCGTGAGGTGGCGCGAGTGGAGCCCCCCGGTGATCACCGTTCTCGTGACGCTCGTTGCGTGGGAGGCCTGGGTGGTGGGCTTCCGGGTTCGTGAATACCTGCTGCCGGCGCCGAGCGGCATCCTCGCGGTCCTGG
>MGBV01000049.1:0-4613 GCA_001788415.1 Candidatus Rokubacteria bacterium GWC2_70_16
AACCAGACCATGGGCATCACCATGATGGGCGGCTTCATGTCGTGGCTCTGGATCATCCAGGCCATCCTCATCGGCATCCTGTTCATCGGCTCCAACTACTACCTCTGGCTCGGCATGGAGCGCATCCCGGGCTCCGAGCGTTACCGCAAGTACGTGCCGTATCTCCTGATGGTCCTCGCCGCGGGCTTCATGGTCTGGGCGACCCCCCGGAGCCTGATCGTCACGCTGCGCGAGACGCGCGCCATGGGCGGCACCCACCACCCGATCCTCGGCCTCCTCGGCGTGATGTCGGCGAAGAACACCGCCGTCAACCTGATGATCCTCACGACGTTCCTGTCCTTCGTCTTCTACCGCCGCGCCAACAAGGTGTCCGCGAAGCCCTGGGCCGGCGTGGGCATGGCCATACAGTGGGCGGCGGTGGGCGCGGCCGCGGTCATCGTCACCTTCTACGGCGTGTACGGGTACTTCGTGGAGTCCATCGTCAGGATCGGCTTCTCGGTGTACCAGGTGGCGGCGGTGCTCGGGGCCATCGTGGTCGTGATGGTGATCGACATCCCCCTGTTCCGGGGGGCCCGGGCCACGGGGGAGATCCGCTGGGGCGCGATTGCCCCCCGCTCGCAATACGTGCTCATCCTGCTGGCGGTGACCTTCACCTGGCTCATGGGGCTCATGGGCTTCGCGCGCTCGGGGATCCGCCAGCACTGGCACGTCTACGGTGTCCTGCGCGACACCTCGCCGGAGGCGTTCACGCCGGCCCTCGGCTACGCCTCGAGCGTGATCACCGTGGTCACCACCGTCTTCTTGGCCCTCGTGATGTTCATCTTCTGGCTGGGAAGCCTCGGCGAGAAGGGCAAGGCGGAGGCCCACGCGGCGCCGGCCCCGGCCATCGCCGGTGGCTCGGCTCCGGAGGCCCGGTGATGCGGCTGCCCGTCCCGGTGAAGGTGGGCCTGTTCGCCCTGGTGGTCATGGGGGCCTACACCTACTACGCGAACTCCATCCCCCAGATCCAGTCGAAGCCCCCGGAGGAGCTGTCGCTGGAGGGGGGGAACGTCACGCCCGAGCAGCTCGTTGCAGCCGGCGAGAAGATCTTCAAGGACAAGGGCACCTGCGAGATCTGCCACAAGATCGGCCAGAAGGGAACGCGCGCGCCGGACCTCGCGGGTGTCGGTGCCATCGCGGCGAAGCGCCGGGCGGGCGTCGGCGCCAAGGGCTATCTCGTGGAGTCGCTGCTGGATCCCGGCGCCTTCCTCGTGGAGGGGTACCCCAACATCATGCCGAGGGTGGACAGGCCGCCCATCGGCCTCAACCGCTCGGAGCTGTGGGCGCTGGCGGCTTTCCTTCAGTCCCAGGGCGGCACGGTGGACATCACGCTCGATGACATCCCCAAGACGGCGGGCGCTCAAGCCGTGGGCGGCGGAGCGCAGGCGGCGGAGCTCAAGCTGCCCGGCGATGCCAAGGCCGGGCAGGCGGTGTTCTCGGGCAAGGGCGCCTGCATCGCCTGCCACAAGGCCGGCGCGCTCGGGGCCTCGCCCGTGGGACCCGAGCTGACGCAGATCGCGCGCATCCAGACGCCGGAGTACATCATGGGCAAGATCCTCAACCCGGCCGGCATGGGGACGGTGGCCGGCTACCCGCCCGGCGTCATGCCGGCCACGTTCGGCCAAACCCTCACCGCACGCGAGTACCTCGACCTGGTCTCCTTCCTCCTCACCCTCAAGGGTGACGGGGCCGCGACGGCGAAGAGATGAGCGGATGAGCCCGTTCCGTTCGAAACTCTTCCAGTCGGTCCTGGTTCTTGCCGGGACGTTCCTCGTGTTCAGGTTCGGCATCCAGCCGCCGGCGCCCTGGAGCGTGATCACGCTGTACATGGGCGTCGTCCTCCTCGCGCTGCTGGTCTATGTCTCCTCCGACGGGGACTCCTGGCAGGCGTTCTTGGCGCCGCTGCGGGCTCTGCTGGTGGACGACTCGCTGATGCCGATCCGGGTGGCGGCCATGATCGTCCTGCCGCTCTGCCTTGGCTACTACGCCTATACCCAGGCGGCGGCCACGGCGGAGGCGCCTCCCGAGCTGCGCGCCGTGCACCCCGCGCCGCCGGCGTCCATCTCGTTCCGGGGCAAGACGGTGGACATCCAGGGGCTCGACAATCCGCTCCGGAAGGATGCGTCCAACCTCAAGAAGCACGCCGCCGAGGGTGGGGTCATCTACATCAAGAACTGCATGTACTGCCACGGCGACAACCTGGACGGCGCCGGCCACTTCGCGCATGCCTTCAACCCGCCGCCGGCCAACTTCACCGATCCGGGCACTATCGCGATGCTGCAGGAGGCCTATCTCTTCTGGCGCATCGCCAAGGGCGGGCCGGGGCTGCCCAAGGAATCCACGCCGTGGAACTCCGTCATGCCCGCCTGGGAGGACCGGCTCGGCGAGGAGGAGATCTGGAAGGTCATCCTGTACCTCTACGACGCCACCGGCTATCAGCCGCGGCGCTGGGAGGAGGGCGGCGAGCACAAGCACTCCGCCCAGCCGTCTCCCGTGAGGCTCGCAGGTCTCCCGGGCGCCGCCCTCCTGACCCCGCGGGCCGCCGAGGCGCAGCCGGCCGGGGATGCGGCTCAGGGCAAGGCCGTGTACGAGAGGAAGTGCATGCTCTGCCACGGGGAGAAGGGGGACGGCGCGGGGCCCGGCGCGCCGCTGCTCGATCCGCGCCCGCGCGACTTCACCAAGGGGAAGTTCAAGATCCGCACGAGCGTCTCGGGGCAGGTCCCCACCGCCGCTGACCTCTTCCGCATCATCTCCGAGGGCATGCCGGGCACGTCCATGCCGGGCTGGAAGGTGCTGCCCGAGAGGGATCGGTGGAGCCTGGTGGCCTACCTCAAGACCTTCGCCCCCGACGCCTTCAAGGAGACGCCGAAGCTTGCCGTGCTGCCGAAGGAGGTGGCCTCCTCCAAGGAGTCGCTGGCGCGGGGCAAGGAGATGTTCGAGGCCATCGAGTGCAACAAGTGCCACGGCGCCGGCGGGCGGGGCGACGGGCCGTCGGCGCCCGAGCTCAAGGACGACTGGGAGCAGCCGGTGCGTGCCGCCAACCTCACGAAACCCTGGAACTTCCGTGGCGGCAGCGGCACCAGGGACGTCGCCACGCGGCTGGCCACGGGGCTCATGGGCACGCCCATGCCCACCTTCATGGACAGCGTGGAGAAGCCCGAGGATATCTGGCACGTGGCCAATTACGTGACGTCGCTCGGGCAGGACAAGCCTGCCTTCGCCACGATCCTGACGGTGCGCTCCGCCTCGGGCCCGATCCCCGACGACCCGGCGGCGCCCTTCTGGGCCCAGCAGCCGGCTGCCGACTTCCCGCTAGCGGGGCAGGTCATCGTGGATCCCCGCAACTTCAACCCGTCCATCGACATGGTCACGGTGCGCGCCGTCTACACCGACGCCGAGATCGCCTTCCATCTCACCTGGGACGATCCGACGAAGTCCGCGCCCGATGCCAAGGCCAAGACCTTCGCCGACCAGGTGGCGCTCCAGTTCGCGGCCAGGCCCGCGGAGGGCAACGAGCGTCCCTACGTGCTCATGGGGGACGGCTCGAACCCTGCCTATCTGCTTCGCTGGGCCTCGGATGCCGGCGTGGGAGAGGCCAACGCCTCCGGGCTCGGGAAGCTGACCCCGCAGATGGGCGAGGCCGTCCAGGCCAAGGGCATGGCGGTCTTCGCCGACGGCCAGTACCGGCTGGTCATCAAGCGGCCGCGCGTCACCAGGGACCTCGGAGATCCTGAGTTCCTCGCCGGACGCTTCCTCTCCGTGTCCTTCATGGCCTGGGACGGCGGGGCCGGGGAGACCGAGAGCAAGATGTCCTTCTCGTCGTGGTATTACCTTCGCCTGGAGGAGCCAGGCTCCACTCAACCCTATGTCATCCCCCCGCTGGTGATCCTCGTCACCGTCGCGCTGGAGCTGGCCGTGGTCCGGCGCGCGCGACGGCGGGCCCAGGGGGCCTAAGGAGGAGCACATGATGCGTCACTGGACAGTAGCGCTCTGCGCCCTCGGTCTCGCCGCCGCCCTGGTCTGGGCCGGCTCGACCCCCGTCACCGCCCAGGGGGCGGGCTCCATCGTGGGCGAGGTGAAGTTCTCGGGGACACCGCCCGCCGCCAAGATGGTCAAGGTCAACAAGGACACCCAGGTCTGCGGCAGCGACAAGCCCAGCGAAGAGCTCGTCGTGGGCGCGAACAAGGGGATCAAGAACGCCGTGGTGTCGCTGGCCGGGGCCAAGGGCCCGGCGCCCAAGCCCGCGCAGAAGCCAGCGCTGGACCAGAAGGGCTGCCAGTTCACCCCCCACGTGATCGTGGTGCCGGCGGGGGCCGAGGTGGACATCCTTAACTCCGACGGCATCCTGCATAACATCCACACCTTCTCCTCGGCCAACGCCGCCATCAACAAGGCGCAGCCCAAGTTCAAGAAGGTGATGACCGAGAAGTTCGACAAGCCCGAGATCGTCAAGGTGCAGTGCGACGTGCATGGCTGGATGCAGGGCTGGATCGTCGTGGGCGCGCATGCCTCCTATGCGGTGAGCGACGACAGCGGCGCCTTCAAGCTCGACAACGTGCCGCCCGGCAAGCACA
>MGBV01000049.1:4725-12253 GCA_001788415.1 Candidatus Rokubacteria bacterium GWC2_70_16
GCGCGGCCCGTCGCTCGTCCCGGGGCCGTTGGGGCGCGGTGCATGAGATCGGGAAGGGGGCGGGTGGTGAGGACGGCGGGGCGGGCGGGGGTGCTGGCGGCGCTGCTGCTCCTGCCGTCTGTGGCGCGGGTGACGCCGGCCGGCGCGGCGACGCTCTTCGTCACCAACACCAGGTCGGACTCCATCTCGGTCATCGACACCGAGACGCTCGAGGTCACGGGCACGATCCCGCTGGGGAAGGGCAAGCCCAACCGCGTGGTCTTCCACCCAGACGGCCAGACGGCCTGGGTGGTCTATGACAAGAGCCGCGACCTCGGGGTGGTGGACGCCGAGACCGGCACGCTCGTGCGCCGGGTCAGGATCGGCGGCAACCCCTATAACCTCGCCTTCACCCCGGACGGCCGCACCCTCTGCGTGCTGGACTGGGCCAGCGAGACGAGTAAGGACGAGATTCTCTTCTATGATCTCGCCGCGGGCCGCATCGACGGACGGGTGGAAGTCTCCACCTGGCCGGCCCACGGCGTCTTCTCGCGCGACGGCCGGCTCCTCTACGTGTCGGGGGAGACGGCAGGGGACGTGACCGTGATCGACGTGGTCTCGCGGGCGAGCGTGGCGCGCGTGGTCCACGGCGGCGGGGATGCCATGGGGTTGGCGCTCTCGCGGGACGGCAAGATCCTCTACGCCGCCGCCGGCGAGAACAAGAGCGTGCTGAAGATCGACACGGCCACGAGCAAGGTCGTGGGCGAGATCGGGCTGCCCGGCGTGGTGCACGAGGCCACCCTGACCCTCGACGGCGCCTTCCTCTACACGACGCTCCGCAAGGCCAACCGCATCGTGGTGGTCCGGACGGCCGACGACAAGATCGTGGCCACGATCCCGCAGAAGGGGTACCCGGACCTGGTGACGATGGAGCCTTCGGGGCGGCATGCCCTCGTGACCAACCGCCACGCGGATCTGGTGAGCGTGATCGACCTCAGCACGCACACCCAGGTCAAGACGATCCCGGTGGGACGGGCGCCCCACGGCATGGCGCTCCGGCCGCGATGACGGGCCTCAGCGGAAGCCCGATTTCAATCGGAAGATGCTTGCGCGCGGCGAGGCGCGGGCCAGCGGGGCCTGGCGCAGCGGCCAGCCCCACGGTGCTCGCTCCCGCAGGCGTTGCGGCTCGACTGCGCGCCCGGCTCGGCTGCCGCCGATGGAACGCGCGGCGTTCAGGGGCGGTGCGCTGCGCGCCGTGGGGCGCCCCGCCCGCCGCGCCACCCACTGGCCCGCGCCTCGGCTTCCGCGGGGAGGTTCGGGCAGGGGCCAGCACCCTGATCGGGTGTGTGCTGGCGGTCGTGGTGGCCGTGTCGGGAGCGGGGGCGTATGAGGAGGGGGCCGCGGCCGACGGGGGGACGCTGTCGGGCGTCGTCAGGTTTTCGGGGACGCCCCCGACGCTGGAGCCGCTGCGTGTGAACAAGAACCGCGATATCTGCGGCGACCAGAAGGTGTCCGAGGCGCTGGTCCTCGGCGCGGAGCGGGGCGTACGGGGCAGCGTGGTGACGATCGAGGGGATCTCGCGCGGCAAGAAGCCCTCGGGCGAGGCAGTGCTCGACAACCACGGCTGCCTCTTCGTTCCCCATGTGGTGGGAGTCATGGCGGGTGGGCGCGCGCGCATCCGGAACTCGGATGCGATGCTCCACAACACCCACGGGTTGCACGGCGGGCGCACGGTCTTCAACCTCGCGCTCCCGGTGCAGGACCAGATCGTGGACATCACGAGGCGGCTGTCGAAGCCCGGCGTGGTCCGGATCCTCTGTGACGCCCATCCCCACATGTTCGCCTGGATGGTGGTCCACGACAGCCCGTACATCGCGGTCACGGACGAGCGCGGCGCCTATCGCATGGATCAGGTCCCGCCCGGCGCCTACAAGGTCAGCATGTGGCACGAGGGCTTTCGCGCGAAGGGGGCGGACAAGGACGGCCGCCCCGTCCACGATGAGCCGGTCACGGTCACGAAGGACGTGGTGATCCCCGCCCGGGGAGTCGTGAAGATCGACTTCGAGCTGAAGTAGCGCTACTCGAGGCGGAACAGGCTGGCCGCGTTCCGGTGGGCCACCCGCTCCGCCACCTCCGGGGGGAGCTCCCCAAGCACCCGCCGCGTCCAGCGGAGGAGCCGGTCGAGCATGGCCGGCTCGAAGAGCCGCGGCGACCAGACATCTACCCCCATCAGGAATCGCTCCGGGTGGCGCTCGACAAGGGCCTTCCAGGCCGGGTCCAGGGGCCCGGTCTCCGGGGCCAGCGCGGGCTTCCTCTGGAAGTGCATCCCCGAGAGGTCGACGACGAGGTTGGGGTGGCGGGCCAGCAGTCCCTCGACCCGCGCGGGCGGCCCCTCGCCGGCATGCGCCAGGATCACCGTGGCCTTGCGATGCGCGCCGAGCGCCCGCTCGAGCGCGGCCGCCGCCGCGTCAGTCAGCTCGTAGTGGATAACGATGGGCACGCCGCGCCGCGCGCAGACCTCGAGGATCCTCCCGAAGGCCGGGCCCGAGGGGTCACGGTCGAAGGACTTGCGGCCCACCTGGCGCATGTGCACCTCGCCCACGATCCGCGCGCGGCTCTTCTCGAGCGCCGCATCCAGCCTCGCCGCGGCCCCATCGTCGGTGGGGTCGGGGAGCGGCTGGGCGACGATGACGCGGTCGGGATACTTCCGCGCGGCGGCGGCCAGCCAGGCCGCATCGTCCTTCTGCTCGCCTCCGACCGCGAGCAGCACCACGCGGCTCACGTTGTGGCGCTTCATGGCCTCCACGTAGGCGTCGGCGGCCCTGGCGCTGGACAGATGCGAGTGGGCATCGATGAGGAGGCCCGCATAGTCCGCGGCCGTCGCCGGGGGCGCGGCGAGACAAACCAGGGCCGCAGCGACGAGGGCGAGGCGGAGCCTGACAGCCCGGCTCACTCGCGCGCGCCCCCGTCGGCGGGAATCCTGTCCCCGAGCCCCAGCAGCTCGACCGTGGTCCTGCCCTTCCGGATCTCCTCGCGCATCCTCGTCTCCTTGTCGACGATGGCCCGCGCCCCGGCCAGGGCCTCCTCCAGCCGCTCGACGGGGACGATGACGACGCCGTCGTCGTCTCCGAAGACGATGTCCCCCGGCTTGACGGCGACGCCGCCGATCGTTATCGGCACGCCGATCTTGCCGAAGCGCTCCTTCACGGGCCCGCCCGGGTGCACCGAGGCGGCGAAGGTGGGGAGGCCCAGCGCGCGCAGCCCCGCCACGTCCCGCACCGGGCCGTCCACCACCCAGCCCGCGATGCCGCGCTGGCGGGCCGCGAAGCCCATGAGATCGCCCACCAGGGCCGTGACGGGGTGGCCGCCCCCGTCGATGACCAGCGCGTGTCCCGGCGGGCACAGCTCGAGCGCCCGGTGTATCGTGAGGTTGTCGGCGGCGGGCGTCTTCACCGTGAAGACCGGCGCCACGAGCCTGAGTCCCGGGGTGATGGAGCGGATCCGGGGATCGCAGAGCCCGGTTCGACCCAGGGCGTCTCCCACGTTTCCCGTGGACAGGGCGGCGAAGCGCTCGGCGAGCGGGTGATCCGTCATCCGTGCATGACCTCCCTTCCCCTGGCCATCATCACCCGCTGATTGTCGCCGAGCAGGCCGCAGAGGACAATGTATGATCGCTCGGGGAGGGAGGGGACGATGCGGCTTCAGGGCCGGGTGGCGCTGGTGACAGGCGGAGGGACGGGGATCGGGCTGGCGATCGCGGAGCTCTTCGCCCGCGAAGGGGCCAGGGTCGCCGTCTCGGGGCGGCGGCAGCCGGAGCTGGCTGAGGCCGTCGCGCGCGTGGCGCGCGGCGGCGGCGAGGCCTGCGCGGTGGCGGGAGATGTCTCGAAGCCGGAGGACGCCGAGCGCATGGTGGCGCAGACCGTGGAACGCTTCGGCACGCTCGATGTCCTCGTCAACAACGCGGGCACCCTCGTCCGGGGCGCGCGCGTGACGGATGTGGCCATCGAGGACTGGCGGCGGGTGCTGGAGACCAACCTCACCGGCGCCTTCCTCGTCTCGCGCTTCGCCATCCGCCAGATGCTCGCCCAGGGCAAGGGGGGAGCTGTGGTCAACATCTCCTCGGTGGCCGGGATCCGGGGCGACCCGGCCTTCGCCCCATACAATGCCTCCAAGGGCGGGCTCAACCTCCTGACCAAGAACATGGCCATCGACTACGCGAAGCACGGCATCCGGGTCAACGCGGTGTGCCCGGGCCGGGTGGACACGCCGCTGGCGCAGAGCCGCATGAAGCCCGGGGAGAACTGGGAGGAGATCCTCGCGCGCTGGGGGGAGCGGATCCCGCTCGGGCGCGTGGGGAAGCCCGAGGACGTCGCCTACGCGGCCCTCTACCTCGCCTCCGACGAATCCGCCTGGGTGACCGGGATCGAGCTGGTCGTGGACGGCGGCGTGACGATCTCCCATCCCCCCATCGGGTGAGCACATTCCGTGAAAGGAGGGACGCAGATGAGCGCACCGGGCATCATCCTGTACGACCCCACGGCGGAGAGTCGCGCCCGCGCGACCCCGCTGGCGCCGCGGCTGGCGAGCCTCGCCGGGCGGCGGGCGGGCATCCTCGATAATGGCAAGGCGAATGCGGGCACGCTGATGCTCGCGGTGGTCGAGCGCCTCAAGGCGCGGCATGGCGTGGCGGAGGTGGTCAAGCGTGAGAAGCCCGTCGCAGGTCCCCCGGCCCCGGAGATCGTCGAGGCCTTGTCCGCCTGCGACTTCGTGCTCGTCGGGAGCGCCGACTGAGGGTCGTGCACGTCGTGGAGTATCCACGGCGCCATCGTCCTGGAGCAGCGCGGCATCCCGACGGCTGTCATGGGCACCTTCGAGTTCGAGGCGCTGGCGCGTCTCGAGGCGCGCAACCGGGGGCTCGAGGGGCTGCCGCTGGCGCTCGTTCCCCATCCCCTCGGCGGCATCCGCGAGGACGAGGTGCTGCGCAAGGCTGATGGGGTGCTCGAGGCGGTGGTCAAGGCGGTGACCCGATCATGACCGGGCTCGGGGCTGCGGCCAGGACCTTCGTCTTCCCGGGCGGCTACGACGAGGCGGACGCACACTATCAGGAGCGCGGCTGGACCGACGGGCTTCCTATCGTGCCGCCCACGGCGGCGGCGGTGGAGGAGTTCCTGCGCTGTACCGATCGCGATCCCCGGGAGGTCATCGGCGTCCTGCCCCCCCGACAGGGCGAAGCCACCGTAGACCGCATCGCGGCGAACGCCGTCATGGCGGGCTGCCGCCCGGAGTACTTCCCCGTCATCCTCGCCGCCATCGAGGCTCTCGCCGACCCGCTCTTCAATCTCGACTCGATCCAGGCGACGACGCATCCCGTGGCGCCGCTCGTCATCGTCAACGGTCCCATCGCGCGCGAGATCGGCCTCAATGCGGGCTACAACGCCTTCGGACAGGGCGCGAGAGCCAACGTGACCATCGGCCGGGCCCTGCGCCTCGTGCTGATGAACGTCGGCGGGGGGCTGCCCGGCACGGGCGACAGGGCCACTCAGGGGAGCCCGGCCAAGATCGCCTCCTGCGTCGCCGAGAACGAGGCCGATAACCCGTGGGAGCCGCTGCACGTCGAGCATGGCCTCCCGCGGGAGGTGAGCACCGTCACCGTGATGGGCTGCGAGGGCCCGCACAATATCCAGGACCATTACAGCAACACGGCCGTGGGCGTCCTCAGCACCATCGCCGGCGCCATGGGCCAGGCGGGCAGCAATAACCTCCTCGGCGCCGGCTGGCCGCTGCTGTCGCTCGGGCCCGAGCATGCGGCCACCATCGCGCGCGACGGCTTCACGAAGCGCCGTGTGAAGGAGTTCCTCTTCGAGCACGCCCGCTTCCCGCTGGCGCGGCTGGGCCCGGAGTACCGGCAGTACCAGATCGAGCGCCGGGGCGCTCGCGACGCCCCGGACACCATGCTGCCCATCGTGCGGGCGCCCGAGGACATCAGCATCATCGTGGTGGGCGGCGCGGGGAAGCACTCCTCGTGGCAGCCGACATTCGGCGACGGCACGCGCCCCGTGCGCCGGATCATCGCGCGGCGAGACGGCACCCCGCTCGCGCGGGTGGCCGACCTCCGCGGCTGAGGCGGTCCCGGACCGGCCCTCGCCGCCGTCCGGCCCGTCGGCGCGCGAGCGGCCCCGCGCTCACCGGCCGCCCCCCGGCGAGGACGGTGCCCTGGCGATCGAGCCCCGTCAGGCGCGGGGCAGGCGCGTCACCTCGACGCGGTTGTCGTGAAAGACCGCGCCGCCGCCCATGTCGGAGTCGCGCTCCGCCACTGTCGCGTTCGGGTTCGCCTCTCCGGGTACGCGCTTCGGCCAGAACCCCTTCGGGCTGGCTGCCACTCCAGGGCGGACGCGATCGCTGATCGTCACCGCCGCCCGGAACTCACCCCGGGCATTGTGGACGCGGGCCTCGTCCCCGGTCCGCAGCCCTCGGGCCTGTGCATCCGAGGGGTGCAGCAGGATGGCAGGCGGCCCCTGCTGCGCCGTCAGCGCCGGCACGTTGGCGAAGGTCGAGTTGAGGAAGTAATGCGCCGCCGGAGAGATGAGCGCCAGCGGGTAGCTCCGCGCCAGCGGGGTGTCCTGCTCCGCCGCCTCGTGCGGCGGCGTGTACGTCGGCAGCGGGTCGAGCCCCACCGCGGCCATCCGCGCCGAGAAGAACTCGAGCCGGCCGGTGGGCGACGGGAAGCCGTCGGCGAAGGGGACGAAGGGCCTCGGCACCTCGAGCCGCGCCCAGCCGTCGCGCTTGAGCCGATCGAGCGTGATGCCCGCACGACCGGCCGCGTCGGTGTCGAGCGCCTGACGCGCCATGGCCTCGTCGCTGTCGTAGAGGCAGGGCTCGGTGAGGCCGAGGCGGCGGGCCAGGCGACGGAAGATCTCGCTGTTGGGCAGGCACTCGCCCGGAGCCGGAACGGCAGGCTCGTTCCAGGCGACGTAGAGGTGTCCATAGGCATGGTGCAGATCGGCATGCTCCGTCTGCATGGTGGCCGGGAGCAGGATGTCGGCGTAGTCGGCCGTGTCGGTCTGGAAGCGGTCGACGACGACGGTGAAGAGGTGCTCGCGCGCCAGACCGCGCCGCACCCCGTCCTGATGGGGCGCGCTCGCCACCGGGTTCGCGCCGTAGATCAGCAGCGCGCGCACGGGCGGGTCCTCGACACGGAGGAGTCCCTCGGCGAGACGGGTCATGCTCAGCGTGCGCGTGCCGGGGGGACGCAAGTCGTCGCGCCACAGCGCGTCCCAGTTGCCCCGGAAGAATCCGCGCGTGTCGTAGACAGCCCCGCCGCCGGGGTGACGCCAGTCGCCTGTCGCACCGGGGATGCACGTGATGGCACGCACGGCCATGCCGCCGCCGGCGTGGCGCTGCAGCCCCATGCCGAGGCGGATGCCCGTCGGCCGTGTCGTGGCCAGGCGCGCGCCCAGCGCGACGATGCGCTCGCGGGGCACGCCGGTGATCCCGGCCACGCGCTCCGGAGGGAACGCGAGGATCCTCTCGCGGAAGGCGTGCCAGCCCG
>MGBV01000050.1 GCA_001788415.1 Candidatus Rokubacteria bacterium GWC2_70_16
GGTTGTGGTGGTACTGGGGCCGCCCGCGCCACTGGGGCGGGACGGACTCCCGGGGTCCGGCCACGAAGAAGTCCGCGCAGCCCGGGACGACGACCTGGGGGACGCCGTGGCGCGCCGCCGCATCGAGCCGATCCGGGCCCGCGGCGTAGATCCCGCCCACCAGCTCGTCGGTGAGCTCGTTGGTGGTGAAGTCGATGACGCCGACGAGCCTGCCCTGGGCGATCATCTCCTCCATGCACGGCCCCCCGACGCCGTTGGAGTGGAAGATCAGCGGCGTCAGGCCCGCTGCCTTCAGCCCCGCGGCGATCCGCATCACCGCCGGGGTGGTGTTCCCCAGCATGGTGATCCCGACCAGGCGCTCGCGCCCCGGCTCCGCGGGTCGCGCGGCGCGCGCCCGCGCCATCCCGCTGATGGCTCCGGCGGCATTGTCGAAGATCGCGCGGCTCACCGAGTTGAGTCCCAGGATGTCCACCACGGAGTGCATGAGCATCACGTCCCTGAGCCCGACGAAGGGGCCAAAGGTCCGCCGCCCGGCCGCCACCGGGGTCACGATGAGCTTCGGCACACCCAGCGGCAGGGCCTGCATGGCCTGGGCGGCCATGACGGCGCCCTCGGCTCCGCCCAGCGCGACGACCCCGCCGCAGCGTCCGTCCGCATGGAGATCGACCAGGATGCGGGAGAGGCCCCGAGCCATGATCTCCACGGCCGCGCCGCGCGTGCCGATGCTCCGCACCGCCCCGAGCGTGCTGCCCGCGGCCTCCGCGACGCTCTCGTGCGAGATATCGGGGGTGATGCCCAGGGGCTCGCCGAGCACGCCGCAGTCTACCACCAGGACCTCGAGGCCTCCCTGGCGGATCCGCTCCGCCAGGTACGCGGTCTCGGGCCCCTTGGTGTCCAGCGTGCTCACGGCGACCACCGCAGGCTCAGGGCGCTTCGAATGGATGGCGAGCATGGGTCCCCGGGATACCCGACTCTAGCACGAACCGTTCCATGTCTCTTCCTGGCCGAACACGCGGACATCCGGCCCGGTTCCCGTTACGCGGTCATTCGATCCTTTTCACTTCTGAAATCTCGCGTGATGGCCGGAGCCGATGGCAACCAGGCCGGGGCTCACGCAAAGGCCGCGGATTCCCGTCAGAGTCGCGCGTTGCCGGTCCCGGCCAAGGCGTGGCATGTCGATTGCTCCCCTGGGGGTGGCGGCGAGTGACGCCGCCAGCTTCTGCGTCGACGGCGGCGGAGGTCAACAACATACCGCGGGAGGGAAGGGCATGACACCAGTCAGCAAGGCGGCACTGGACGATCCGAGTCTCAAGTTCGAGTGGCCCGTCCTCGAGGAATATGAAGGCCGGGTCCCGTTCGGCACCCAGTCGGTGGACTGGGAAGAGCGGATCAACATGGACCGGATGCGGCGCTACCGCATGGGTCGCGTCAAGCAGCAGATGGAGCGGATGAAGCTCGGCGCCATTCTCTCCATCAATGAGTGGAACATGCGCTACATGACGTCCACCTGGAACGCCTACTGGACGACGCCGGCTTCAGGGCTTCGCTACTCGATGTTCCCGGTGACCAAGGACAGCCCGATCCTGTACGAGCAGGGCGAGATCGGCTACCACGCGCGGCAGATGGCCCCGTGGCTCCACAAGGTCAAGGTGGCCATGACCGGCGCGGGCTGGATCGGGCGCGTGATGGGGCCGGCCGGCCACGAGCAGCAGCTCAAGAAGTTCTGCCAGCAGATCGTGGACGACCTCAAGCAGGCCGGCGTCGAGAAGGAGACGCTGGCCATGGACGTCTGGGACCCGGGCATCGTCGCCGAGTTCCAGCGGCTGGGCATCAAGGTGAGCGCGGACGGGGCCGCCGCGATGCTCGAGGCGCGCCGGATCAAGAACCGGGACGAGATCGAGTGCCTCCGCACCGCCGCCACCATCTCGGATGCCATGTTCGGCGCCGTCGCTCGGGCGATCCGTCCGGGCGTCAAGGAGAGCGAGCTCTGCGGGATCGCCCACAAGACCGCCTATGATCTCGGCGCCCGCATCTATTCCGGCGTGTTTGTGACGTCCGGACCATTCGCCTGGCCGAACCCGCGCGACGAGAGCGACCGCATCATCCGGCCCGGCGATATCCTCTACATGGACACCTACAACACCGCGTACATGGGCTACAAGACCTGCGTGTACCGGACCTACAGCTGCGGGAAGGCCTCCCAGGAGGCCAAGGACGACTACAAGCTCGCGCTGGACTGGCTGTACGACGCGATCAACATCATCCGGGCCGGCGTGACGACCCGGGAGATCGCCGAGAAGTGGCCGTCGGGACCGGAAGTGTGGAAGGACATCCACGTGATCAGCGAGGATCAGACGGCGGGCAGCAACTGGGCCCACGGCATCGGGCTCACCCTGTACGAGCCGCCGATCATCTGGCGCGCGGTGTCGCTCAACCCGCCCGACATCCCGCTGGAAGAGAACATGACGTTCGCCATCGAGACCCAGCACGGCCGGCCGGGCAAGCACGGCGTGCGCATCGAGGAGATGGTCCGGGTCACCAAGAGCGGCGTGGAAGTGATGACGAAGTTCCCCGTCGACGAGATTCTCGAGGTTCCGCTGGTCTGAGGCCCCGCACTGGCCCCGGCCTCGGCGGCGAACAGGTCGCCGGGGCCAGCGGCTAGTTCTTGACCGCCCTGGCCACCTGCAGATGGTGCTTGCGAAGCTTGCGCCAGAGCGTCGGGATGCTGATCCCGAGCTTCGCCGCGGCCGCCCGCATGGTGCGGCACTGATCGAGGGCCTGGCGCAGGACGCGGGCCTCGAACAGGTCCGTCATGTCACTGAGCCCGGACACGAGGCTCGTGTCCACGGGCAACTCCCGGCGCGCCGCCTCGAAGGCGCAGAGGCTGAGATGCGCCACCTGAATCTCTTCGCCGTCGGAGAGGATCGCCAGGCGCTCCAGGATGTTCTCGAGCTCCCGGACATTGCCCGGGTAGTGATAGTCCCTGAGGACCTGGAGGACCTCGGGCACCACCCGCTTGCGCACTCCGTGTTTCCGGCTCAGCGATTCGAGGAACGTGGTGACCATCACCGGGATGTCCTCCGGGCGCTCGCGCAGGGCGGGGATCCGGAGGGGCACCACGTTGAGGCGGAAGTAGAGATCCTCCCGGAACCGCCCCTCGGCGACCATCGCCTTGAGGTCGCGGTTGGTCGCCGCGATCAGCCGCGCGTTGATGGCGATCGAATGGCGTCCGCCGAGGCGCTGGACCCGCTTCTCGTCGATCACGTTCAACAGCTTGACCTGCAGGTTCAGGCTCAGCTCTCCGATCTCGTCCAGGAAGATCGTCCCGTTCTGGGCCAGCTCGAACTGGCCCGCTTTCCCGCTCGTCAGCGCGCCCGTGAAGGCGCCCCGCTCGTACCCGAACAGCTCCGACTCCACGAGGGGCTCGGGAATCGCGCCGCAGTTGAGGTGGACGAACGGCCCTCCGCGCTGGGGACTGGCGTCGTGGATGAGCCTGGCGAAGCGCCCCTTGCCCACCCCCGACTCCCCGAGGATCAGGACGGGGGAGTCGTACTTCGCGACCTTGAGGGCCGACCAGAGGCAGGCCTTCATCTTGTCGCTGTGGATCACGAGGTTGAAGGTGGGCAGGTCGGCGTACTCGGGGCTGAGGAAGATGGACTCGTTGGGCTCGCCGGCCACGGCCGGCTGCCCCAGGCGCTCGCGCAGCTTGTTCAGCTGGGTGATGTCGCGGACATTGACGATGACCAGGACCAGCTGGCCGTCCTCGTCGAAGACCGGCGTTCCCGTCACCAGGGCCGTGCTCCCCGTCGGGTAGATGTGCATCATCGTGATGGGGATACGCCGCTTGATGACCTCCAGGCTCACCGAGTGCTTGAGCACGCCCTTCTTGACCACGTCCACCATGTTCTGGTTGACGATGTCCTCCTCGCGGAGCCCGGAGATGCGCACATAGGCCTTGTTGACCTTGAGCACCGTGCCGTGGGCATCCACCACCACGAAGCCGTCGAAGGAGGCGTTGAGGAGTGCGTCGAAGTGCTCGCAGGGGTTGATCCCGGTGCTGGTGACGGGCAGGCGGGGGCTTGGCTCGGCCCCCTGGTGACGGATCTCCCGTATCGCCTCGCGTGCCATGCTGTGCCCTCCGCCGGCTCGCCGCCCGGCTCTGGCGCCTTGGGCCCATGAGCTGGGGTTTCACTTCTAACACGGTCCATTTCACGATTGCAATGGCGCATTGGCGGAGAAGATGTCGTGGCGCCCCCTTTTCACGGCGTCGGGCGAGCGGCCGACATCCCATCCTGGTGCGCTGGGGGGAACCCGGGGTAGGCTCGGGCGTCGGCTGGAGGGGGGGCCCTTCTTGCGGGGTCCCGTGCGACTGCATCGTCCTTGCCGAGGAGGCGCAGCTGATGATCTACGCCGAGGCGCGGTACCGGCCGCTGGGCGATCTGTACCTGAGCGTGGAGTTTGGCGATGAGCTGAGCCTGCCGCTCAACTTCCGGGTGATCGCCCTCGACAGCGCCTTGAAGGCCCGCCGGCTTCCGGGGGTGACCGAGACCATCCCGACCAACCGCTCGCTGGGCATCGTCTACGACCCCTTCGCCGTGAGCCGGCAAGAGCTGATCGCCCGGCTCCAGGACCTCGAGCGGGAGGTGCAGGAGATCGAAACGCTGCCCTCTCGGCATGTCACCATCCCGATCTGGTACGACGACCCCTGGTCGCGGGAATGCGCCGCGGCCCATGGCGCGCCGAACAATGTCGAGTTCCTGGCCGGGATCAACTCCATGACGGCCGCGGAGGTGATCCGCACCCATTCGGGGACTGACCACTGGGTCTCGGCCGTGGGCTTCACCCCGGCCTGCTACCAGGCCATGCCGCTCGATCCTTCGAAGGCCCTCACCGCCCCGAAGTACCAGCGCCCCCGTCGCTGGACCCCGGAGCGGATCCTCTGCATCGCCGGCCAGCTCACCTCCTTCTATCCCATCGCGAGCCCCGGAGGCTATCAGCTGCTGGGGCGGACGCCCGTGGAGCTCTACGATCCCAAGCAGCGCAACCCGGCCTTCGCCGACGGCCCGGTGCTCCCACGCGTGGGCGATCGCCACCGCTATGTCCCCATCGACGAGGCGACGTACTGGGGGATCCGGCGCGAGGTGGAAGCCGGGGTGTACCGCTACCAGATCCGCGAGGAGAGGTTCAGCCTGCGGGACTACCTGGGGCGAGGCCGCCGTGCTTGAGGTGCTGGCCGGCGGGATTCAGGCCACCATCCAGGACGTCGGGCGGCCCGGGTATCTGGCGACGGGCATGCCCCCCTCGGGACCGGCCGACCGCTTCGCGCTGGGCATCGCCAATCTCCTGGTCGCCAACGATCCCGGCGGGCCCTACCTGGTGGGGCGCCGCCCCGGCGCCGCCGGCATCGAGGTGCTCCTCTCCGGGCTCAGACTCCGGGTGCTGGCCGAGACGGCTATCGCCGTCACGGGCGCCGATCTCTCCCCGGCCCTCAATGGCCAGCCGCTGCCGATGTGGCAGAGCCTGCGGGTTGGCCCCGGCGACGAGGTGGCCTTCGGCCAGGCGCGGAGCGGGGCGCGGGCGTATCTGGCTGTGGCCGGCGGCATCGACGTCCCGCTCTTCGCCGGCAGCCGCGCCACCAATGTGCGCGCCTTCGTCGGCGGCGTGGAGGGACGGGCGCTCAAGCCGGGCGACAGGCTCGGGAGCTTTCCGCCGAGCCGCCCGGCCCGCGAGGTGGAGGGGCGACGGCTGCGCCCCGATCTCCTCCCCGCCTTCGGCGCGAGGTGGCGGGTGCGGGTGGTCCTGGGCCCGCAGGACGACCTCTTCCTCCCGGAGAGCATCGAGACATTCCTGACCCACGACTGGAGGCTCTCCCCGACGTCTGACCGCATGGGCTGCCGCTACATCGGGCCGCCGCTCGCATTCAGGCCCCGCCCGGCCTATCTCGTCGAGCAGGCGGGGGCCGATCCCTCCAACATCGTGGACGACACGATCCCGGTGGGCGGCATCCAGGTGCCGGGCGGGGTCGAGCCCATCGTGCTCCACGTGGACGGCCCGAGTCTCGGCGGGTACGCGAAGATCGCGACGGTTATCAGCGCCGACCTCGGCCAGGTGGGCCAGACGCGTCCCGGCCAGATCACCAACTTCGCGGCGGTGTCGACTGACGAGGCCGTCGAGGCCCTGCGAGCGCTGGAGGGCTCCATCGCCGAGACGAGCATCATCACCCCCTGAGGCGCGAGCCGGCGAGGGAGACAGGATGCGGAGGCAGATCAATCTCAACTGCGACATGGGCGAGAGCTACGGGCGCTGGACGCTGGGCCACGACGGCCCGCTCATGGAACTCGTCCCGACCATCAATATCGCCTGCGGCTTCCATGCCGGCGATCCCCACGTGATGCGCCGCAGCGTGGAGCTGGCGGCCAGGGCCGGGGTGGAGATCGGGGCGCATGTCGCGCTCCCTGACGTGCTCGGCTTCGGCAGGAGACGGATGGCGATCACGCCCGACGAGCTCGGCGACTACGTCCTCTATCAGGTCGGGGCCCTCCGCGCCTTCGTGGAGTCCGCCGGGCTTCGCCTCGGCCATGTCAAGCCCCACGGGGCGCTCTTCGCCATGTGCGGGGAGAGCGAGGAGTACGCGCTGGCGCTGCTCGGCGCCATGCGGGATCTCGATCCTGCGCTCGTCGCCATCGTCGGCGGGCCGGCGGTGCCAGCCGCCGCGGCGGCCACAGGGACGCGGGCCGTGCCGGAAGGGTATGTGGACCTCGCGTATCAGCCCAACGGCTTCCCGGTGCTCGAGCGGGCCAAGCGGGCCTGGGACCCAGCCGAGGTGGCGGACCGCGCCGTGCGGATCGCGCGGGAGGGCAGGCTGCCGGCCGTGGACGGCTCCGTGCTGAGCGTGGAGGTGCCGACGATCTGCGTGCATGGAGATGCCCCGAACGCGCTCGACGTGGCCCGGGCCGTCCGGGCGCGGCTCGCGGCCGAGGGGATCGAGGTCGTGCCTCTGACCCGCATGCTGGCCGAGGAGGAGTGAGCATGGACATTCGACTCGACGATCGGGTGGCGCTGGTCACCGGGGCCTCCTCGGGCATCGGCCAGGCCGCCGCCCTGGCGCTGGCCGAGGCCGGCGCCCACCTGGTCATCCAGGGGCATTCCCACATGGCCGAGCTCGAGGCGCTGGCCGACAGGATCGTCAGGCTGGGGCGGCGGGCCGTCCCGGTCAGGGCGGACGTGACCAGCACCGCGGACGTGGACCGCATGGTTCAGACGGCGGTGGACGAGCTGGGCGGGGTGGACATCGCCTTCAACAACGCGGGGCTCATGCAGATGGCCCGACTGGAGGAGACCACCGACGAGATGTGGAACCGCCATCTCGCCACCAACGTGACGGGCGCCTTCCTCTGCGCGCGCCGGGTCGTGCCCGAGATGAAGAAGCGCGGCAAGGGCAAGCTCATCCACACGGGCTCCATCTTCGGGGCCTACGGCGTCCCGAGCGCCGTCGCCTACTGCGTGACCAAGATGGCGATCCACGGCCTCACCCGCGCGCTGGCCATCGAGCTGGCGCCCCATCGCATCAATGTCAATGCCGTGGCCCCGGGCAATGTCGTCACGCCGCTCAACGACGTCCTCTACGACTACATGGCCGAGCAGGCGGGGGCGCCGGGCGACCGCGAGGCGGGCAAGCGGCTCCTGGCCAAGTCCTATCCCCTGGGCCGTCTCGGCCGGGTGCAGGACATCGCCTCCGCCGTGGTCTACCTGGCCTCGGACGCGGCCGACTTCATGACCGGCCAGATCATGTTCGTGGACGGCGGGTACTCGGCATGCTGAGCCCCCGCCCGGCCAGTCGCCGGCTGATGCCGGCCGCCTTCTCCCCCGGCAGCGCTTCCTGGCTCTTCGGACTCTGCCTGTCGCGCGTCGCGGCCTTCATGGTCTATATCAGCTATGCCGCCGCGCTCCCGGCGCTCCAGCGGGAGTGGCAGCTCTCGGCCACGGCGGCCGGCAGCATCGCCTCCGCCTTCCAGATCGCCTACGCGATCTCGCTCCTCGGCTGCTCCGAGCTGGCCGATCGGATCGGCGCCCGGCGGGTCTTCGTCGCGGGCTCCTGGGCCTCGGCGGGTGCGGCTCTCCTCTTCGCCCTCGTCGCGCGGGATTACTGGTCGGGGATCCTCTCCTTCACGCTCCTGGCCCTGGCGCTGGGCGGCACCTATACGACGAGCATCCTCCTTGTGGCCGAGAACATCGCCGTGGCCAGGCGCGGCCGCGCCATGGGATATCTGCTGGGCGGCCACTCCCTGGCCCTCGCGCTGGCCCTCCTTCTGACCGGCGTGGCCATCCCGCGAGGCGGCTACAGGCTGGCCTTTCTCCTCACGGGCCTCGGCCCGGTGGTGGGCGCCCTCATGGTCTGGGCGGTGACGCGCCAGACGCCCAACCGCGTCGCGCAGCGGAGCGCCGACCAGCGCATCACCGGAGCGGTGCTGCGCAATCGCCCGGCCATGCTCGTGATCGCCGGCTACACCTGGCATGCCTGGGAGCTCCTGGGGATGTGGGCATGGACGCCGGCCTTCCTCGCCGCCTGTCTGGCCGCCGCCGGCATGGCCTCGGCCCAGGCGGCAGGACTCGGCTCCTCCGTGAGCGGGCTCTTCCACCTGACCGGCATGGTGGCCTCCCTGGCCGCCGGCGTGCTCGCCGATCGCTTTGGCCGGACCCAGGTCATCTTCGCCATGGCCGCCGTGAGCGCTCTCTGCTCGCTCGGCTTCGGCTGGCTGATCGGGGGGCCGGTGTGGATCGTGGTCGCGGTGGGGCTCGTCTACGGCTTCGCCGCCCTCGGGGACTCGCCGATCTACTCCACGGCCATCACGGAGGTCGTGGAGCCGGCCTATCGCGGCGCCGCGCTGGCGCTCCGCTCACTGGCGGGCTATGGCGCGGGCGCGGCGGCCCCACTCGTCTTCGGCTGGGTGCTCGATCTCCACGGCGGCGCCAGCGCCGGCGCGGCCGGCTGGGGCTGGGCCTTCGTCACCCTCGGCGGGGCCGGCGTCCTGGCGGCCGCCTCGGCCGTCCTCCTCCACCGCCTGCCCGAGGCCCAGCTCCTCCGCGGAGGCCACCGCGCGGCGTAGCGGATGACCAGGCGCAGGGGGCGCAGGCGACCCCGCCCAGAACGCGCGCTTCCGGCGTTCCGGGCGATGCCCCGGAATCGCTCCCTGCTCGCTGTCACTCGATGAGCTGATCCGCGCGCAGCAGGAGGGCCTGCAGGACCTTCAGGTCGAGCGCCCTGAATCGGTTGGCCGCGTTCCACAGCACCGCCACACGGGAGAGGTCGGGCACGGTCTCCCGGAGCAGCTCCAACCGCTTCGTGCTGATCTCCGGCAGAAGAAAGGCCATGCCCGTCACGTTCCCGCCCGGGCGCGCGAGGCTGGTCACGAACCCGTAGGTCACGGGATCTGCCACGGCCACCATGCCGATGGAGACGGTCGTCGTCGCGTCCCTGGCCGCCTGCACCGGCTCGGGCGACACCGCCACGATGAGATCCACCTTCAGGCGAATCAGCTCGGCCGCCAGCTCGGGGAGGCGATCTGCCTTCCCGTCAGCGAATCGCCATTCGATGGTGAGGTTCCGGCCCTCGACGTGCCCATGTTCGCGGAGTCCTTCCAGGAATGCCTCGGTGAGCGGCGCGCTCGACGCCCGGTCGCCAGGCCACACATAGCCGATCCGGTGCGCCTTCCCCGCCTGCTGCGCCCCGGCGGCGACCGGTGCAGCGACGAAGAGCAGCGCAAGCACGAGTCCGACGAGGCGCGTCATCGTTGTCCCCTCCACCGTCGCGGGGTCCGGTGCATGCCGCATCGGGCCCCCGGCCAGCGATGGCTCCGGCCGCAGGGCGCCCCGTGCGGGCCTTGGTCCACACGCGCCGCCCCCTTGACGCGCCGAACGTGCGGGCTGGGCCGCCGGCGTCGAGACGCACCGCTCGAACCTGCTGCTGGCCGGCTCATTCGGCCGCTCAGTTCCGGACGGCGGAGAACGAGGGGCCGTGGTATGCTGTTGGTCGCTACCAGGAGGAATACCAATGCCGCTTCGCAAGACCGCGATCGCCATCCCCGATGACCTGCTCGCTGCGGTGGACCGCGTCGCCCGCGCCCGACGCGAATCGCGAAACCGGTTCGTGACACGCGTCCTGCAGCACGCGGTTCGTGCGCGGCGCGACGCGGAGATCACACGGCGGCTCGACGAGCTCTTCGCCGCGCCCGATCTCGCGCAGGAACAGAGCCGGGAGGCGTCCGGCCTGGATCGCCTGGGAAGCGACTGGTCGGACGAGCGATGGTGATCCGGCAGGGCGAGGTCTACTGGCTGCATTTCGGACCGGCGGAGGGCTCGGCACCCGCCGGGCGCCGGCCCGCCCTCGTCGTGCAGCATGACCGCTTCAACCGGAGCGCCCTCTCCACCACGGTCGTCGCGGCCGTCACGTCGAACCTCCGGCTCGGAGCCATGCCGGGGAACGTGCCGCTGCGGCGCGGTGAGGCAGGACTTCCACGGGCCAGTGTCGTCAACGTCTCCCAGATCCGCACCATCGATCGGACCCGGCTCGTCGACCGCGTCGGGGTTCTGGGGGCGGGCAAGATGCGCGAGGTGCTCAAGGGCCTTGCCCTGCTGCTCGGGACCGACGAGGTTCAGGAGGCCGGCGGCTGAGCGACCGAGAGCCGGCCGGCGCCGTTCGAGGGCGGCCCGGCCTCATTAGCCCCCGCGCCCCGCGCGGACAATGGCGATCCCGCCGACTCCGGAGGGGCCGAGTGCGACGGCAGTCAGCGGAGACCGCGGCGCGGCCGGCCCGCCTTCACTCGAGGGTCCGGCCGGCGCGCAGCAGGACCGATTCGGGGATCCTGAGGCCGAGCGCGTGCGCGGTCCTGAGGTTGATCGTCAGCTCGAACCTGGTCGGCTGCTCGACGGGGATGTCGCCGGGCCTGGCACCCTTCAGGATCTTGTCCACGTGCGTCGCGGCCCGCCGGTACGCCTCGACGATGCTCGGCCCGTAGGACATCAGGCCCCCCGCATCGGCGAAGTCCTCGGCGAAATACATCGCCGGCAACCGCTTGCTCGCGGCGAACTCGATGAGCCTGCCCTGACGGGTCGCCGCGAACGGGCTCGGCATCACGATCAGGCCACGCGCGCCGCTGCCGCCGATCGCCGTGAGCGCCCCGTCGAGCTCGGGGGGAGTCGCCGCATGGTGCATGTCGAGCCTGACATCCAGCACCCGCGCCGCCGCCTGGATCTCCCTGACGAATCCGGCAGCGGCCGCATTGCTCGAGCTCCAGAGCGCCGCCACGTGCGCGATGTCCGGGACGGCCTGCTGGAGCAGCTCGAGCCACTTCCCGGCGAAGCCATCGCCATACGCCAGCGAGAACCCGGTGATGTTGCCCCCCGGGCGGGCGAGGGTCGCCACGAGGCCCGCGGCGACCGGATCGCTCGACCCCGCGAACACGATGGGGATCGTCGTCGTGGCCTGCCGGGCGGCGCGCGCGCCGATCGTCGAGCCGACCACGAGCACGTCGATCCGCAGGCGGATCACTTCCTGAATCAGTCCGGGAAAGCGGTCGGGCCGTCCCTCGGCGAATCGCGTCTCGATATGGATGTTGCGCCCCTCGATGTATCCCAGGTCCCGGAGCCCCCCGAGGAACGCATCGCGACGCGCGCCGGGTGAGGTCGATACCACGAACCCGATGCGATGCATCTTGTCCGCGGGCTGCGCCCGGGCGGCGCGCGGCGCAAGGAGGAGCGCGGCCCCGGACACGAGGAACGTCCTGCGTCCGATCTGGCCCATGGCGCCTCCTCCGAGGGGAGCCGGAGCCCTCCGGCATGGTCGCCCTCCGCGAACCAGCGGCGGCACCGGGCGCATCCTCGCGGTTCAGGCTCCCGGCGCGCCGGAGGCCGCGCCGCGCCGCCGCGCCCGGAGAAGCTCCACGCCGATGGGGATCACCGAGAGGACGATGACGATGGCGACGACGACGTGGATGTACCGCGAGATGTTCGGGATGAGGCTGCCGAGGAGATACCCCGCCCAGGTCATGCTCGCCACCCAGCCGATCCCGCCGAAGACATTGTAGAAGACGAAGCGCCGGTAGCGCATCTGCCCGACCCCGGCCACCACCGGCGCGAAGGTGCGGATGATGGGCACGAAGCGGGCGATCACGATGGTCTTGCCGCCGTAGCGCTCGTAGAACTCGCGGGTGCGGATCAGGTGGCGCCGGTTGAAGAGCAGCGAGTCCTCGCGCGTGAAGATCCGCGGGCCCGTCCGATAGCCGATGGCATAGCCCACGCTGTCCCCGACGATGGCGGCCGCCATGAGGAGGAGGTTGAGCCACCAGATGTCGAGCGTGCCGGCCGCGGCCACGAGCCCCGCCGTGATCAGGAGCGAGTCCCCCGGCAGGAAAAAGCCCACGAGGAGCCCCGTCTCGCAGAAGACGATGGCGACCAGCACGGTGTAGCCGCCCCAGCGGATGAGGTCGGCCAGCGACATGCTGCCGTCGAGGATCCCCCCGATGAGCTCCACGTGTGCGGTCCCGGCCCGCGCCTAGTCGAGCTCGGCGAGCGCCACGCGCCGGCCGAGGCGTGAGGACAGCCGCGCCGCTTCCACCGTCTCGAGCGCCACGAGCCCGGCGTCCACGCCGACCGCCGGCGGCCCGCCACGCGCCACGGCGTCCAGGAAGAGCTCGAGCTCGCGACGCAGGGGCTCGGGCCCCGCGGCCTTGACGGTCCGCCGCGGGCCCTCGGGCGCCTGCCAGCCGCCGGGCCCCTGGACGTGGCGGTTCTCGTGGACGGTGATCTCCGACGAGCCGAAATCCGCGCTGAGCGTCGCCCGCGCCCCGACGATGACGCAGTCGCGATACGTTCCGGGGGCGAAGTAGCCCGCCTCGACGAAGACCCGGACGCCGTCGTACTCGACGGTGGCGAAGGAGCAGTCGTCCAGGCCCCGCCCGAGGTGGTCGGAGAGCGTGGCCGTGACCGCGGTGGGCCGCCGGCCCAGCAGATGGGCGAAGAGGTCGAAGTAATGGATGGCGTCGGTTTGCGTGACGCCGACATCCGTGCGCGGCCGCTTGAAGCCGGCGAAGCGCCCGGTCGCGTAGCGCACCGGCCCGACGGCGCCGCCGGCAAGCTCCGCCTGGAGGACGGCGGTGACCGGGTGGAAGCGGAAGATGTGCCCCACCTGGAGGATGCGCCCCGCGGCGCGCACGACCCGCGCCAGCTCCCGCCCGTCGGCGAGGGTGAGGGTGAGCGGCTTCTCGACAAAACAGTGCCGCCCGGCCTCGAGGCAGGCCCGGGCCAGCGCGAGGTGGGTGTCGGCGGGCGTGACCAGATCCACGGCGTCCACATGGGGCAGCGCCTGGCTGAAGTCCTCCACCGCTCGCGCCGGCTCCACGCCGGCCTTCACCGCGAAGGCCCGCCGCTCGGCCGAGAGATCGGCCACCCACAGCTCGACGCCGAGCTCCTGGAGCACGCGCAGGTGCTTCTCGCCCCAGCGCCCCAGCCCGACCAGGAGCAGCTTCATGGCTCCTCCCCGGCGAGGTCTTCGGCGACTTCGTAGCGCAGGAGCCGGTCCTTCATCCAGCGCACCACCAGGAGGTCGTAGAAGGCGCGGAAGGCGCGGTTGCCGATGCCGTACTTGGACTGGCCGAAGCGGCGCGGGCGGTGGTTGACCGGGATCTCGAGCACGCGGAAGCCCCGCATCTTGAGGAGCGTGGGGATGAAGCGGTGGAAGCCCTTGTAGAGCACGAGGTCGGCGAGGCACTCGCGCCGGAAGGCGCGGAAGGTGCAGCCGCTGTCCTGGATCGTCTCGTCGCTGAGCGCGTTGCGCACCCGGTTGGCGATGCGCGAGGAGAGGCGCCGCACGAGGGAGTCCCCCGCCCCGCGGTTCACCCGCCAGCCCGTCACCGCGTCCCACTGCTCGAGATGGCCGAGCATCGCCGGGATGTCATGGGGGTCGTTCTGGAGATCGGCGTCCATCACGACCACCCAGCGGCCCCGCGCCGTCTTCAGGCCCGCATCGGTGGCGGCCGTCTCCCCCGCATTGGCCTTGAGCCGGACGAGCCGCACGCGCGGGTCCTCTTCGCGGAACTCGCGGACGATCTCGGCGCTCCGGTCCTGGCTGCCATCGTCCACGAACACCACCTCGTAGCCGAGACCGGTGCCGGCCATGACCTCGCGCAGCTCGGGCCACAGGAGCGGGAGGTTGTCCTCCTCGTTGTACACGGGGACGACGATGGACAGCTCGGGCGCGCTCGTCATGGGCGGATCCCGGGGCGAGCCCGCGCGCTCACCCGCGCGCGGGCAAGCCGCCCGGAGGCTCAGCCGAGGGAGCGCTACCCTGCCATTCCGGCACCAGCCGGTGGGGCAGGCGCAGGCGGTCGAGCACCCGGGCCAGGGTGTGATCGATGAGATCGTCGATGTGCTTGGGCCGGTTGTAGAAGGCGGGCATGGGCGGCAGGATCACCGCCCCCAGCTCGCAGCAGGCCGTGAGCACGCGGAGATGCCCGAGATGCAGCGGGGTCTCGCGCACCACGAGGATCAGCGGCCTGCCTTCCTTGAGGGTGACGTCCGCCGCCCGAGCCAGGAGGGTGTTCGCCGCGCAGTGCGCCACCGCGGAGGCCGACTTGATGCTGCACGGGACGATGACCATCCCGTCGGTGGCGAAGGAGCCCGAGGCGATGGCCGCGCCGATGTCCCTGTCGCTGTAGCGCCGCGCGGCCAGCGCCTCGACGTCGCGCAGGCTCCAGTCGGTCTCCTGGGCGATGGTGCGCCTGGCGGCCTCCGAGATGACGAGGTGGGTCTCGACCCCGGCCATGCCCCGGAGCAGGTCGAGGAGGCGGATGCCGTAGATGGCGCCGGAAGCTCCGCTGAGGCCGACGACGATGCGTCTCACAGCCGGAACCTGCGCCGGAACACCTCGTCGCGCGTCTTGTGGTAGAGCACCTCCCACTCGGCGCTCCCCTCGGGGGCCGGGCGCGCGTAGCTGGACAGCGTGCGGCGCACCTCCTGGTCGATGGACTCCTCGAGCTTCCCCTCGTCCTCCAGCACGCGGAAGACCTCGGTGCGGAGGTGGCCGCGCGTCCTCTCGTCGGCCAGGGCCTTGATGACCACGCCCTCGGTGGTTGCCAGCTCGGCCACGATGCGGTCGGCCAGGGCAAAGAGGCGCTCGCGGCTCATGCGCATCACAGCGTGAACCCCCGCTCCCTGGCCAGCTTCCCCTTCACCAGGGTGAAGAGCCGCTTGTAGTCGTAGGCCGAGTCCCGGATCTCCTTGGCGTGGTCCTGCATGAGGGCCCGGGCATCGGCCTCCAGCTTCTCCTCGGCCAGGAGGTTCTCGGACAGGATCCGGCGGACGGCGTCCCGGGCGCGCGTCTCATCCCTGGTCTCGATGAGTCTCCGCCCCACGAGGCGCTTGAGCACCGCCTCTGCCATCCGTCCCGCCAGCTCGTCCTTGCGCCCCATGCCGACGTCCAGACTACATGGGCGCGGCAAGGGGTGTCAAGCCGAACTGTGCGGAAAATCGGCTAAAACTCGGATGGCCAGCCAGGCAACAGCACCCGGAATCGAGAGCCCTGGCCCGGCCGGCTCTCGACGGCGACGCTGCCGCCATGGGCTTCGGCCAGGGCCTTCACCAGGGCCAGGCCCAGACCGAGGCCCCGGGCGGTGGCCGTGTCCGGGTCCGGGACGCGGACGTACTTGTCGAAGATCCGCGGCAGCGCCGCCGCGGGAATCCCCACCCCCTCGTCCTCCACTGCCAGCTCGATCATCCGGTCGAGACCCGGAGCGGGCCCGGCCGTGACCGTGACCGCGCCCCCTCTGGGGGAGTACTTGACGGCGTTGGAGAGGAGATTCTTCAGCACCCGATCCAGCGCGTCGCGGTCCGCCGCCACCGGGGCCAGGCCGCCGGCCGGCCCCCAGCGGAAGCGGTGACGCGGGTGGCTCTCGGCGAAGAGCTCCAGGTTCCGCTCCACCATCTCGCCGAGATCCACAGCCTCGCGCCGCAGCGCCTCGGGGCGCCCCGCCTCGATCCGCGAGAGGTCCAGCAGCTCGGTCACGATCCGCCCGAGCCGCTCGGCCTCGCTGTGGAGGTGGCCGATGAAGCGGCGGGCCTGCTCCGGCGGCACGCTCCGGGACAGGAGTAGCTCGCTGAAGCCCTGCAGCGCCGTGAGCGGGGTGCGGAGCTCGTGAGACACCACCGAGAGGAAGTCGGACTTCGCCCGATCCAGCTCGCGCAGCCGCTCGGTCGCGGCCAGGACCTTGTCCTCGAGCTCGAGCGCGAAGCGGCGCTGGAGCAGCAGCAGCCGCGCATTCTCGATGCCAAGCGCCAGGTGCATCGCCATCTCATGGGCGGCCACGCGCATGCCCGGGGTCAGCTCGCCCCTCCACTCGAGCGCCAGCGCCCCCACCCTTCCTGCTCCCGAGTCGAGGGGGAGGACCAGGCCACGCCGTGGCGCGGGCCCCGGCGGCTCGGCCTCGCCGAAGCGCTCATCCCCGGCGAGGTCGCGGCTGGTCACGGGCCCGCCGCCGCGCAGGGTCCATGCCATGGCCGAGCGCGCATCGAGGCGGGCGCCCGGAGGCGCGCTCACCACGGCCGGGCGGCCTCCCGTGCCGACGACGAGCCCCGCGCGCTCGGCCCCCAGGGCCACCCGCATGCGCTCGGCCACCTCCTCCAGTCGCAAGTCGAGGGGCCCATCGCGCGCCAGCCCCTGCTGGATCTCGAGGAGCGCCCCCAGTCTCCGGGCCCGGGCGCGGGACTGATCGCGCAGATGCCCCACGACCCAGCCCGAGGCCAGGGGCGTGGCCAGCGCGACCAGGCCGTCGACGGCGCTGGCGGTGAGCCCGGTGCCCTCGATCCATGGCAGCACCAGCGGGGCCTGGAGGAATCCGGCCAGAAGCCCCGCGAGGCAGCCGCCGGGCGCCCCCGAGGCGAAGGCCGCCCAGAGCGTGGGGAGGAGGTAGAGATGGCGCAGCGACACCATGGCGCCGTCCCCCGCCCAGACGATGACGCCGGTGAGCGCGAGCAGCAGCGAGAGCTGCGCCGTCACCACGCCACGAGCATCCGGTAGGCGGCAAAGAAGGCGAGGCTGGCCAGGTAGCCGGGCAAGAGGCTCCCGCTCCATGCGCGCAGCGCCGAGGCGCAGAGGCCCAGCGCCGCCAGGTAGAACACGGCGCCCGCCCCGACCTCCACCGTGCGCGGCAGCCAGGGATCCAGCAGGTAGCGCATGAGCCCCAGGGATGTCGAGGCCACGGCCGCCCCCCAGAATCCCCAGCGATGCCACCAGTGGGAGAAGAGTGCTCCCCGGAAGAGCCACTCGGCCGAGAGCGCATTGGCTCCCACGTCATAGGCCACGGCGCCGAGGTAGGCGCCGCCACCCGGCAGGCGCACCGCATACCCGAGGGTCTGAGAGGTGGAGACCAGGAGATGGCCGCCGAGGAAGGCCCCGGAGGCCAGCCCCAGGAGGAGGCTGCGGGGGTTCTCCGGGACCAGGAGCCCGATCCGCCGGAGCGCGGGATGATGACTGCCCTCCCAGACCAGCATGAGGGGCAGCAGGGCATGGCTGGCGCTCCCCCAGGCGCCGAGGCGGCTCAACGCGAAGGCCCCCAGCAGCGCTGCCGCCAGACGCAGCGCGGGGCCCTGCCATCCCGGCTGGCCGCCGAGTGCGATGATCCAGCCCAGGGCGATGAGCCCGCCGTGCACCGCCGCGCCCTGCAGGGGGCGCCCGAGGGCTCCCAGCGCTTCGCTCCTGAGCTCCAGCCAGCGGCCCAGGGCCACCAGCACGAGCATCGCCACCGCGACCGCGAGAAGGGGCCGCAAGAGCGGCCGGCGCACCGTGTGGGCCTCGGCCTCAAACGGGGCGTGCAGGAGGCGCATCGCCCACGAGATCCACGAAGAGCGTGACGAGATCTGCGTCCAGCGTGCGGCTGGATTCGCGCCGGAGCCGCCCCAGCGCAGCCTCATGAGCGAGGCCCGGCCGGTACGGCCGGTCCGAGGTGAGGGCGTCGTACACATCCGCCACGGCGACGATCCGGGCGCCCAGTGGAATGCCGGCTCCCGAGAGCCCGTCGGGGTACCCCGAGCCGTCCTGCCGCTCGTGATGGTGGCGGACGATGCTCGTCCCCTCCACGAAGAACTCGAGCGGGGCGAGGATGCGCGCGCCGGTCAGCGGGTGCTCGCGCATGATCTCCCACTCCGCCGCCGTGAGGGGGCCCGGCTTTCTCAGCACCACTTCAGGAATGCCGATCTTCCCCAGATCGTGGAGCCGCGCGGCCTGGGCCACCAGCTCGGCCACGGGCGCGGGGAGCCCCGCCGACAGCGCCAGCGAGCGGCCCAGCGCCGCCACGCGCTCGGAGTGGCCCCGCGTGTACGGGTCTCTCGCTTCCAGCGCATGGGCCAGGGCCTGGAGGCTGTGAAGGAAGACGCGCTCGACCCGCCCATGCGTCCGCTTGAGGTCCTCCGCGTACCTGAGCGTCTGGCGATGCGCCGCCCGCAGTCGCGCGTTGGCCTGGCCCAGCTCGCGCTCGCGGGCCCGCGAGGCCTGGTGCAGGGCCTTGAGGTCCCGGGCATAGGACAGCGCCTGGGCCAGCGCTACATGTCCGGCCATGCCACCGCCTCCGGCAGGAGCGATCGAACCAGGGAGAAGAGCGCCAGCGGGGAGAAGGGCTTGGTCAGGTATCCATCGGCCCCTGCCGCCAGTCCCAGGGCGCGATCGGCCTCCTGGCTGGCCGCGGTGAGCATGACGATGCGGCTGCCGGCCAGCGCCGGATCCTGTCGCAGGAGCCGGCAGAGGGCGAGGCCGTCGAGGTCGGGCATCCGCACGTCCAGGAAGCAGAGCTCAGGCCTGACGGCCTGGGCCAGACGCAGGGCCTCGAGGCCGCCCCTGGCCTCCACCACGCGCACCTGGTCATCTTCCAGGGTGAAGCGGATCAGCTCGAGGATCGGGGGCTCGTCGTCCGCCACGAGGATGGTGGTCATGCGGAGCCGAGAGAGCGAAGAGCATGCCAGTCCCGTGGCGCAGGGAAATCAGTGGATTACAGCAAGGGACGGCCGCGGACTGCCTGGTGGGCTGTGCAGTGCATCGCCCGGGCTGCACTGCCGGCTGGGCAGGGCCGGGCCCCGAGGGGCTGGCTCCGCCCCCAGCCGCCTGCTACCCGCGGCCGGCGCGGCCGGCGACCTGCAGCCGCGCCAGGGCGCGCGCCAGGGCCGCCACGGCGCGGGCATAGTCGATCTCGCTCTCGGCCGCCTGCGACCGCCCGGACGGGGGCTTCCCCGCCAGCCGCTGCTCGGCCCGCTGGCGCGCCCGCTCGGCGCGCTCGCGGTCGATCTCCTCGGGCCGCTCCGCAGCCTCGGCGAGGATCATCACGCGGTCGCCCTGGACTTCAGCGAAGCCGCCGATCACGGTCAGGTAGGCGTCCTCCCGGCCGTGGCGGTAGCTCACCTCGCCGGCGCCCAGCGTGGTGAGGAAGGGGGCATGCCCCGGGAGCACGCCGAAATACCCCTCGCTCCCCGGGGCCACCACCTCGTCCACCTCGGTGGAGACGAGCTGGCGCGCGGGTGTGGCCAGCTCGAGGCGCACTACGTGCCGTCCCGCATCCGGCGGGCCTTCTCGACGGCCTCGTCGATGCCGCCCACCATGTAGAAGGCCTGCTCCGGGATGTCGTCGTGCGCGCCCGCGACGATCTCCTTGAAGCCGCGGATCGTGTCGGGCAGCTTCACGTACCGGCCGGGCTGGCCGGTGAAGGCCTCGGCCACGAAGAAGGGCTGGGAGAGGAAGCGCTGGATCTTGCGCGCGCGGGCCACGATGAGCTTGTCCTCGTCGGAGAGCTCCTCCATGCCGAGGATGGCGATGATGTCCTGGAGGTCCTTGTAGCGCTGGAGCGTGGACTGCACAGCGCGGGCCGTCCCGTAGTGCTCGGTCCCGAGGATCACCGGGTCCAGGATGCGCGAGGTGGAGGCCAGCGGGTCCACGGCGGGGTAGATGCCGAGCTCGGCGATCTGGCGGGAGAGCACGGTGGTGGCATCCAGATGGGCGAAGGCGGTGGCCGGCGCCGGGTCCGTGATGTCGTCGGCGGGGACGTAGATCGCCTGCACCGAGGTGATGGAGCCCCGCTTGGTGGAGGTGATGCGCTCCTGGAGCGCGCCCATCTCTGTCCCCAGCGTCGGCTGGTAGCCCACGGCCGAGGGCATGCGGCCCAGCAGCGCCGAGACCTCGCTGCCCGCCTGGGTGAAGCGGAAGATGTTGTCGATGAAGAGGAGCACGTCCTGGCCTTCCTCGTCCCGGAAGTACTCGGCCGAGGTGACGCCCGTGAGGCCCACGCGGAGACGCGAGCCGGGGGGCTCGGTCATCTGGCCGAAGATGAGGGCCGTCTTCTCGATGACCCCCGACTCCTTCATCTCGTGCCAGAGGTCATTGCCCTCGCGCGTCCGCTCCCCCACCCCGGCGAACACCGAGATGCCGCCATGCTGCTTGGCGATGTTGTTGATCAGCTCCATGATGAGGACGGTCTTGCCCACCCCCGCGCCGCCGAAGAGCCCCGTCTTGCCACCTTTCGTGTACGGCTCGAGCAGGTCGACGACCTTGATGCCGGTCTCGAACATCTCGACCTTGGTGGACTGCTGGTCGAAGGCCGGCGCGGGCCGGTGGATCGGGTAGAACTTGGTGGCCTTCACGGGGCCGCCCTTGTCCACGGCCTCGCCGGTGATGTTCAGGATGCGCCCCAGCGTCTCCTTGCCCACGGGGATGGAGATGGGCTGGCCCGTGTCCACCACGGGCGTCCCGCGGCTGAGGCCGTCGGTGGACGCCATGGCCACGGCGCGCACCTGGCTCTCGCCGAGGTGCTGGGCCACCTCGAGCACGAGCTTGGAGGAGTACGCGAAGATGTCCGTGCTGCCGGCCCCCGGCACCTCCAGCGCATTGTAGATCGCCGGCAGCTGGCCGGGCTCGAACTCCACGTCCACCACCGGTCCGATCACCTGAACGATCCTGCCCTGGTTCATCCGTGACTCCTCTTCATCCTCAACATGCCTGCGGCATGTTGACCGTGGGCCACATGGTCGGGGCCGCCCCCGGGGCCCGCCCCGGGCTCCCCTCTGCGCCGGCTCAACTCTGGCCCCAGTCAGTTCTCCGCGGACTGGCGGAGGGCTTCGGCCCCGCCGACGATGTCGAGAAGCTCCTTGGTGATCCGCTCCTGGCGCGCCTTGTTGTACTGGATCGTGAGCACGCCGATCATCTCCTTGGCGTTCTTGGTGGCCGCCTCCATGGCGGTCATCCGGGCGCCGTGCTCGCCCGCCACCGACTCCATCAGCGCGCGGTAGACCTGCGTGGTCACATGCCGCGGCAGGAGCGAGGCGAGGATGGCTCCAGCGCTCGGCTCGTAGAGGTAGTCCGTCGCCGCGCCGTCCCCCGTCCCCGCCCCGTCGGCCTGGATGGGCAGGAGCTGCTCCCGCCTGACGCGCTGGACGGCCACCGACCGGAACTCGTTGTAGATCAGGTGGACGGCGTCCACCTGCTCGGCGAGGTAGGCCTGGATCAGCTCCCCCGCCAGCTCCTGGGCGTGGGAGAAGGCCAGCCGGTCGAAGACGCCCAGCATCTCGGACTTGACGGCCCACTGCCGCCGGCGGTAGAAGTCGCGCGACTTCTTGCCCACCACCACCAGCGTCACGTCCACCTCTCCCGCCTCGCGCAGGAACTGGAGCGAGGCCCGGAGGACATTGGAGTTGAAGGCGCCGCACAGTCCCTTGTCGGCCGTGATGATGACCAGCCGCGTGCGCCCCGTCGTCCGCCGGGCCAGCAGCGGATGCCCCTCGCCGCCAGCGCGCGAGACGAGGCTGCCGAGGAGCTCCCGCATCCTGTTGGCGTAGGGGCGCGCCTCCGTGATCCGCTCCTGGGCGCGCCGGAGCTTGGCCGCGGCCACGAGCTTCATGGCGCGGGTGATCTTCTGGGTGGACTGCACCGACCGGATCCTGCGCTGGATGTCCCTGAGCGTCGCCATGGCAGTCGCGGCGCCTCAGGCGGCCTTGATGCCCCGCGCGGCCGCGAACTCCGCCTTGGCGTCCTCGAGGGCCCGGGTCAGCCGCTCGCGGATCTCGTCGGTGACCTCCCGCTTGCTGGCGATCTCCGCCAGCAGCGGGGCATGCGTCCGATCGAGGAACGGGTACAGGAACTCCTCGAAGGGCCGCACCTGGTCCACCGCCATGTCGTCGAGCACACCCTGGGTCCCCGCGAAGATGATGGCGATCTGGCGCTCCACGGTCAGCGGCGCGTACTGGCCCTGCTTGAGGAGCTCCACCATCCGCTGGCCGCGCGCGAGCTGCAGCTGCGTGGCGCGGTCCAGGTCCGAGCCGAATTGCGCGAAGGCCGCCAGCTCGCGGTACTGGGCCAGGTCCAGCCGGAGCTTGCCGGCGATCTGGCGCATGGCCTTGATCTGCGCGGAGCCGCCCACGCGGGACACCGACAGCCCGACGTTCACCGCGGGCCGGATGCCGGAGAAGAACAGATCCGACTCGAGGTAGATCTGGCCGTCGGTGATGGAGATGACGTTGGTCGGGATGTACGCGGCGACATCGCCCAGCTGGGTCTCGATGATGGGCAGCGCCGTGAGTGAGCCGCCGCCCAGCTCGTCGTTGAGCTTGGCCGCGCGCTCCAGGAGCCGGGAGTGCAGGTAGAACACATCCCCGGGGTAGGCCTCGCGCCCCGGCGGCCGGCGCAGCAGCAGCGAGAGCTGGCGGTACGCCTGGGCGTGCTTGGAGAGGTCATCGTAGACGCACAGCGCATGCCGACCGGAGTCGCGGAAGTACTCGCCCATGGCGCAGCCGGTGTAGGGCGCCAGGTACTGCAGCGGCGCCGACTCGGAGGCCGAGGCGATGACCACGGTGGTGTAGGCCATGGCGCCCCTGTCCTCGAGCACCTTGACCACCTGGGCCACCGTCGAGCGCTTCTGCCCGATGGCCACGTAGAAGCAGGACACCCCCTGCCCCTTCTGGTTGATGATCGTGTCCACGCCGATGGCCGTCTTCCCGGTCTGGCGGTCGCCGATGATCAGCTCCCGCTGGCCGCGGCCGATGGGGATCATGGCGTCGATGGCCTTGAGCCCGGTCTGCAGCGGCTCCTTCACGGAGCGCCGGTCCACCACGCCCGGGGCGTACCGCTCGATGGAGCGGAACTCCGTGGCGTCGATGGGGCCCTTGCCGTCCACCGGCTGGCCGAGCGCGTTGACCACCCGCCCGATCAGCGCCTCGCCCACGGGCACTTGCGCGATGCGCTTGGTCCGGCTGACGGGGTCGCCCTCCTTGATCAGCGTGTCGGCGCCGAGGAGCACCGCGCCGACGTTGTCGGACTCGAGATTCAACACCAGCCCGAAGACCCCGCCCGGGAACTCCAGGAGCTCGCCCGCGAGCGCCTTCTCGAGGCCGTAGATGCGCGCGATCCCGTCGCCCACCTCGATGACACGCCCGGTTTCCTTGAGGTCGATCTCCGCCTCGTACCCCTGGAGCTGGCGCTTGATGATCTCGCTGATCTCCTCCGCCTTGATCATGTGCTATCCCCTTGCCAGGCGCTCGCGCATCCGCTCGAGCTGCCCGTCGAGAGTGCCGTCGAGAATGAGACTGCCCACCTGGGCCACGAAGCCACCCAGGAGCGAGGCATCCACGCGCTCCTCGAGCATGACGTGCTTGCCCAGCGCGCGCTGGAGCCCCCCCGCGAGCCGCCGCCGCTCGTCGTCCGTGAGGGCCAGGGCGCTGCGCACCGTGGCGCGGACGCGCCCCGCCGCCTCGTCCACGAGCGCGCGGTAGGCCTCCACGATCTCCCCCAGGTGGTCCATGCGTCCCCGGGCCGCCACCAGGCCCGCCAGGTCCTGCACCGACTTGCCGCATCCGGCCCGCTCGGCGACGGCGACGGCCACGGCCCGGCGCTCGCTGGGCTTGACCCAGGGGCGCTGGAGCGCGGCCGCGAGCTCGGGGCTCTGCCGGACGGCGTCCTGGAACTGCTCGAGCTCGCTGGCCGCGGCCTCCGCCGTCCCCGCCTCGCTTGTCAGCATGAACAGGGCCTTGGCGTAGCGTCCCGCCGTGGCTTGACGCCCCTTCATCGGGCCTCCCGCCTCATCCCACGCGCTCCATCTTGGCCAGCGCCTCCTCGATGATCTTCCTGTGGTCCTCGTCGCGGAGGGTCCTCTTGATCAGCCGCTCGGCGACGGCGACCGCCAGGTCACCCACCTCCTGGCGCAGCTCTTGACGGGCGCGGCGGATGTCCTGTTCCGTCTCGGCGCGGGCGCCCTCCACGAGCCTGGCGGCCTCGGCGCGCGCCGCCTCCACGAGCCTGCGCTGCTCTTCGGCCGCCTCGTGAAGCGCCGTGGCCCGGATGGCCTGGGCCTCGGCATGCGCCGCCTGGACCCTCGCCGCATGCTCCGCCCGCTGCGCCTGCGCCTCGGCGCGCGCGGCCTGGGCCTCGTCGAGCGACTTCTTGATGGCCTGTGATCGCTCCTCCATCTTGGCGAGGAGGGGACGGTACAGGATCTTGCTCAGGATGAACAGGAGGAGAAGGAAGTTGATGGCCTGGATGATGAGGGACTTGTCCAGGTTGATGAGCCCCCCCTCCCCGCCGGCAGCGGCGGCGATGCGGGGCAGCAGAGCCACGAGGAGCACAGCAATCCCAAAGACTCGGCGCATCGTGAATTCTCCGGCTGTGAGGCGTTGTGAATTTTGGGACAAACGCTAACTTAGTAACACGCCGCCGCGAAAACTGTCAAGCCGAACCCGGAGATACCCGGGCGATGACCCCGCCCCCGACCACGAGATCCCCCTGGTAGAAGACCACCGACTGCCCCGGGCTCACCGCGCGCTGCGGGGTGGCGAAGCGCACCTCGACTGACCGCTCGCTCCCCTCCCGGGGCGGCGCCGGGTGAAGCCTAGCAGGAACCGGCCGGTGGCTGTGGCGGATCTTCGCGGTCACCGGCAGCGGCCCGTCCAGCGACTCGACGGCGATGAGGTTCACCTGCTCGGCCCGGAGCCAATCGGTTTCCACCTCCTCGGTCGGGCCCACCACCACCGCGTTCCGCGCCGGATCGAGCGCCGTCACATACAGGGGGCGGGCGCCGGAGAGGCCGAGCCCCCGGCGCTGCCCCACGGTGAAGTTCGCCAGTCCGGCGTGGCGGCCCACGACAGTCCCCCGACCGTCGAGGATGGGCCCGGGTCGGAAGGCGGCGGGGTCTCGGCGCCGCAGGAAGCCGCGGTAGTCGCCATCCGGGACGAAGCAGATCTCCTGGCTGTCGGGCGTGTCGGCGGAGACGAGCCCCAGCGCCCGGGCCTTGTCGCGGACGGCCGCCTTGCTCATCTCGCCCACGGGGAACCGTGCCGCCGCGAGCTGTGACTGGGTCAGTGGCCAGAGGAAATCCGACTGGTCCTTCCGCTCATCCCGCCCGCGCCACAGGAGCATTCGCCCCGTGCGCTCCTGCCGGCTGATCCGCGCGTAGTGGCCGGTGGCGACGGCCGCCGCATCCCAGGCGCGCGCGCGGTGGAGGAGCGAGCCGAACTTCACCTTCTGATTGCAGACCACGCACGGGACGGGCGTCCGCCCCGCCGCGTACTCGCGCGCGAACTGCTCCACGACGGTCTCGTCGAACTCGCGCTCGCTGTTGAGCAGATAGTGCGCGATGCCGAGGCGGCGCGCCACCTCGCGCGCGTCGTGCACCGCCTCGGGAGAGCAGCAGCTGCCGAATCGCTGCGCCGCCTCGGCCGGCTCCCGCCACGGCCAGACCCGGAGCGTGACGCCCACGACCTCGTGCCCCTGCTCCACCAGGAGCGCGGCGGCGACGGAGGAGTCGACGCCTCCGCTCATCCCCACGACGATGCGTTCGGCCATGCCCGGCTCGCGCGCCGTCAGCTCCGGCGCGCCGTGAGCCGCTCGCTGAGCCGATCGAGGTCCTCTCTGGACGCGTAGGCGATCTCGATGCGTCCGCGACGCTCGGTGCCGATCAAGCGCACGCGCGTCACCAGCGCCTCGCGCAGCGCGTCCTCGAGGGCGCCCAGCTCGGCCGAGCGCCTCACCGGTCGCCGCGGGAGGAGGCGGCGCTTGCGCTGGACGTCCTCTTCCGTGGCCCTCACGGACCAGGAATGGGCCAGGATCTCTTCCCTCAGCCTGAGCTGATCCGCTGCCGACTCGAGCGAGAGGAGCGCGCGGGCATGGCCCATGGTCAGCCGCCCGGCGCGGAGATCGGCCTGGATGGACTCCGGGAGCCTGAGCAGCCTCAGGCAGTTGGCGATGCTGCTCCGATCCTTGCCGACTCGCTCGGCCAGCTCCTCCTGCGTCCAGGCGAACTGTGCCAGGAGCCTCTGATAGGCCTCCGCCTCCTCCATCGGGTTCAGGTCCTCGCGCAGGAGGTTCTCGATCAGGGCCAGCTCGAGGCTCTGGGAGTCCGTGGCCTCGCGCAACACCGCGGGGATACTCTGCAGCCCCGCCAGCTTGGCTGCCCGCCAGCGCCGCTCTCCCACGATCAGCTGATATCCCTGGCCCGTGGCTCGGACGACTATTGGCTGTATGACTCCCGACTGGCGCATTGAGGAGGCCAGCTCGTTCAACGTGCTGATTTCAAAGGTTTTTCTGGGTTGTTGGGGGTTTGGGGCTATGGCGTCTATCGGGATCTCCTGTATGCCCCCTCCAGCCGGCGCCGTTGCCGGTAGCGGATTAGGGTCAGATGGAGCCAGGAGAGCGCCCAGACCGCGGCCAAGCCCATGCTTGCTAGCCATGTGAGAGCACCTCCCTCGTCAACTCGAGATAGGCTACCGACCCCGCTGACCTCATGTCGTGGAGGAAAACAGGCCGCCCGTGACTCGGCGCCTCCGTCAGCCGCACATTCCGGGGGATCACGGTGGCCATCGTCTCCCCCCCGAGATGCTGCTTCACCTCGTCCCTCACCTGGGCGGACAGGCTCGTCCTCCCGTCGAACATCGTGAAGACGATCCCCTCGACCCTGAGGCCGGGATTGAGCCTTTCGCGGATCACCTTGATGGTCCGGAGCAGATGGGCCAGCCCCTCCATGGCGTAATACTCGCACTGCAGTGGGATCAGCACCGAGTCCGCGGCGGTGAGCGCATTGAGCGTGAGGAGCCCCAGCGACGGCGGGCAGTCGATCATCACATAGCTGAACGAGGCCTTGATTCGATCGACGGCGGCCTTGAGCCGCCTCTCCCTGTCCGCGCTCGCGACCAGCTCCAGCTCGGCGCCGACGAGGTCGATGTCCGAGGGAATGAGGGAGAGGAAAGGCAACTCGGTGGCGAGCACCGCCTTCTCGATGGGCCAGCCGTCGAGCAGAACGTCGTAGATAGTGTGCTCGAGGCCGGATTTATCAACGCCGAGGCCAGTCGTGGCATTACCCTGCGGGTCGAGGTCGACGAGGAGAGTGGCCTTGTTCGCCAGCGCGAGACCAGCGGCGAGGTTGACAGCTGTCGTGGTCTTGCCCACGCCACCCTTCTGGTTCACAACCGCGATGGCCCGGCTCACTGCCCCCCCTTGGCGTTCCACGTGGAACGCCAACTGCCTCGTTCCACGTGGAACACTACGACAGAACGGGGGTTGAAATCAACCTGGCCTGACAGACACGAGGAAGGTCCGTTTCAGCCCCAGCGCCGGGTAGGGGATAACCCGAAACTCCGCCGCCACTCCCACAGGCAGGGCCTTCCGCTGAATTCCTGGAGGCGGGCCCGAAGCAATCAGGAGCCCTCCAGGCATGAGGTATGGGGCCGCCAGGCCGATGAGCTCAGTCGGCGGAGCCATGGCTCTCGAGACGACCGCATCGAATGCCCCAGCGAGGTCGGGATGCTCTGACAGAACCGCCTCGGCCCTGCCGTGGAAGATCTCGACGTCCGCGAGCCCCAGCTCTCGCTTGACAGTCGAGAGGAAGGAAACGCGCTTGCGCCGCGCCTCGACAAGCGTCAGGCGGATTCCTTCATCCGCGATCCTCAACGGCAACCCGGGGATTCCGGCTCCCGTCCCTATATCGGCAACCCTGATCGGCCGCCTGCCAGGCAGGAGGGGGAGGAACAGCAAGGCGTCCTGGAACAGGCCCTTGACCATCGCCGTCGGAGTCCGGAGGGCGGTCAGATCAAGGGCCTTGTTCCAGACGATCAAGAGCTCGAGGTACCGGGAAAATCTCTGGCGCTGCCCCGTCGATGCCGGATGGCCCGTCAGAGCGGCGATGGCAGAGGCCAATTCCTCCACCGGCTCCCGCGCCTTTCGGGACACGATCAGTTGCTGCCGGGGGGAGCGGACCCTCGGTCTCCGGGGCTGGCAGGCAGGGGATACTCCGGGCTCGACGCCCTCGTCACGCCTTCTTCGGGACGCGGGCGGGAGCCTTCTCGACTTTCCCGCTGCGGTCCATGTAATGCTGCTGGAGGATCTGCAGGACATTCGAGAGCGTCCAGTAGAGCACGAGCCCGGACGGCAGGTTCAGGAACATGAATGTGAAGACCACCGGCATCATGAGCATCATCTTCGCCTGCCGCGGATCCCCCATCACGGGCGTCATCTTCTGCTGGACGAACATCGATATGCCCATGAGGATGGGCAGCACATAGGTCGGATCCTGGGCCGAGAGGTCGCAGATCCAGAGATCCATCCCGAAGAGGCGCCCGAAGCAGATGAACGGCGCGTTCTGGATCTCCACCGACACGGACAGCGCGATATAGAGCGCATAGAAGATCGGAATCTGGATCACCATGGGCAGACAGCCACCCAGCGGGTTCACCTTGTGCTCCCTGTACAGCTTCATGGTTTCCTGCTGCACCCGCTGGGCGTCGTTCTTGTACTTGGCCCTGAGCGCATTGACCTGCGGCTGTATCGCCTGCATCCCCTTCATGGATTTCATGCTCTTGACCGTCAGCGGGAAGAAGAGCGCCTTGAAGACGACCGTGAGCAGGATGATCGCGACGCCGTAGTTCCCGGTGAAGCCGTAGAACCAGTGCATCAGCCACAGAATGGGGACGGCCACCCACTCCATGGGCAGGCCACCATAGGACTGGGGCATCGGGAACCCACCGAAAAATATAGTCTTTTCAAGTCCAACGCCGAGCGCCTTGAGCCGATCGTACTCCTTCGGCCCGGCGTAGGTCACGACCCGCCCCTCCCAGGCCTGCCCCGGCTCGAGCCGGGGCAAGGTCGCCCGCAGGCCCACGGACACCGTGGTCCCGTTCTTCTGCGTCGTCACCTTGAAGCCCGGGCTCTTGGCGACGAGCGCCGCCAGATACCACTCGCTCTCGAGGCCGACCCATGTCCCGTCCCCGCCGAACCCGCTGAGCTTCGCCACCTCGTCACGATGCACGGCGCCGCCGACCAGCCCCACCGCGCGCGTCGCATGCTGCCCCTGGAACTTCTCCGGTTGCTCCTTCGGCCACTCAACGGGCCCTGTCCACTGGAGCACCACATCCGCACTCTGGGCCACGCTGTGGCGGTTCTCGACCCGGAGCACCTGCTCGATCGCGTAGGTGTCGGCCCTGAACCGTAACGCGTTCGTGATCCGCAGCCCGAACCCGTCCTCGCCGATGAGGACCAGCTCCCCCTGCGGCGTGCCCGCGCCGAGCGTGAGCGCCTCGGCGGAGAGCCGGAAGGCGATGGGCGCGGCGGCCGCTCCGGCGCGCTCGATCTGAAGCCCCCGCGGCCCCAGGAGCTTGGCCACGACCATCGGCTTGTGGCCGCGGTAGTCGAGCCGCCATTCCTGCAAGGCCCCACCCGAGCTGCTCACGACGCCCCGGTAAAGAGGCCCCTGGACCACCGCCGCCCGCTCCGGCGGCGCCGCCGCGGCAGGCACCGGCGTGATGGGCATGGGCGGGACCGGCGCTCCGGCGGCCGGCGCCGGCGCCGATGCCGCAGGCGCGGCGGCCCCCGGCGCTGCCTTCTCGGCCGTCTGCGGCGGCGTCGGCTCCTGCTGGCCCACGAACAAGGTCTGGTACAAGAGCAGCACGCCGGCCATGAGGACGGCGGCCAGGATCGCTCGCTTCTCCATCACGCTCCTTGCTTGTCGGCTGCCCCTGGGCGGGGCGGGGGGGGATCGTAACCGCCGGGATGGAACGGGTGGCACCGCGCGACCCGCCGGAGCGTCAGCCACGCGCCCCGCACCAACCCGTGCTCCGCCAGGGCGGCTGTCGCGTACTCAGAGCAGCTCGGCGCAAACCGACAGGCCGGCGGCAGGAACGGGCCAAGCACGAACTGATAGCCGCGCACCCCGAGCACGGCCAGGCGGGCTCCTGGGCTCATCGCCCGGCTTCTGCCCGCTGGCTGATGGTCGCGATCGCGGCGCCCATCTCCGTCGCCAGCGCGGCGAGCGGGGCGGCCTCCGCGCTCTCGCGCCCCACGAACACCACCGACAGCCCTTCCGGCAAGGCCCCTTCCTGGAGACGGTAGACCTCGCGAAGCCGCCGGCGCACCCGGTTGCGGTGCACCGCCCCCCTGACCCTGCGAGTCACGGTGAAGCCGACCTTGCGCGCTCCCGGCGTGGCATGCCAGAGCGCGATGAACGCCGGCCGCTCGATTCGCTTGCCCTGGTGGAAAACCGCCTGGAATTCCGTGGCTCGCCGAAGGCGCTCGCTGGCGGGAAGCGCGCGGGGCCGTCTGGCTCCCGTCATCTCGCCTCCGTCAAACCGTCAGGCGCTTCCGCCCCTTCGCGCGGCGGGCCTTCAGCACCCTCCGGCCCCCCTTCGTCTTCATGCGCGCCCGAAATCCATGCGTCTTCTTGCGACGGCGGCGATTCGGCTGATACGTCCTCTTCATGGGGGTCCCTTTCACTGGTACAACCTCCACACCCTACTCGGCGCCTCTCACCAAGTCAAGCCGCCCAACCCCCTTGCGACCCGTTTTCTGCCTGTGGTAACTTGCGCTGCCTCATCCCGTCCTGTCGTGCTCGGCCCGGGCGGCGGACGGCCCCGGAAGGGTTCGCGCGGCGGGATGGTGCTGGTTCCTTAACGATCAAACTGATGGGACGCCGTTGAACCGGGCTGGCCGTGCTTCTGCTGAGCAACCCCTCGTCGGACAAGGACATTTGAGTTATCCACGCCGGTGGATAACCTTGTGTGTAAGTCACCGGGCGCCCATGCCCGCGGAGGTCTTCCATGCTTGACGCCCTGTGGGAACGGCTCCTCGTGGCCCTGGAAAGCCGCATTCCCGCGACCACGCTCGAGACGTGGGTCCGCCCGTGCCGGCTCGCCGCTGTCCACGGTGATCAGCTCCGCGTCGCCGCCCCGGGCAAGTTCGCCCGCGACTGGCTCGCCCAGCGCTATGCCGACGCCCTGCAAATCGCCGCGCGCGAGGTTCTGGGGGGCAACCCGCGCGTCTCTTTCGAGGTCGACCGCGAGCCGCAGCGCGCCGAGGCGCTGGCCGAGCCCCGGGCGGGCGCGGCCCCGGGCCCTCCCGTCTCCGGCCTCTCCGCCCGCTACACCTTCGCGTCCTTCGTGGTGGGCAACTCCAACCAGTTCGCCCAGGCTGCCTGCCAGGCCGTCGCCGACCTCCCCTCGAAGGCCTACAACCCGCTTTTCCTGTACGGCGGCGTGGGCCTCGGCAAGACCCATCTGCTGCACGCCGTCGGCCATCAGGTCTCCCGCGCCTACCCCCAGATGCACGTCCTCTACCTCTCCTCCGAGCGCTTCACGAACGAGCTCATCAACGCCATCCGCTACGATCGCACTGCCGAGTTCCGCGGCAAGTACCGGAACATCGACCTCCTGCTCATCGACGATGTCCAGTTCATCTCCGGCAAGGAGCGCACGCAGGAAGAGTTCTTCCACACCTTCAACGACCTCTACGAGGCCCGCAAGCAGATCGTCCTCTCCTCGGATGCCGCCCCCAAGGAGATTCCCGAGATCGAGGAGCGTCTCCGCTCCCGCTTCGAGTGGGGCCTCATCGCCGACATCCAGCCGCCCGACTTCGAGACCCGCGTCGCGATCCTCAAGAAGAAGGCCGAAGTCGAGCGCGTCCGTCTGCCCGACGACGTCGCCTATCTCATCGCCAGCCGCATCAAGGCCAACATCCGCGAGATCGAGGGCTCGCTCACGCGCATGATCGCCTTCTGCGCCCTGAGCGGGCGGGAGATGTCCATCGACCTGGCGCAGGAAGTCCTGGCCGATCTCTGGGGCGAGGACGAGCGCGTCATCTCCGTGGACCACATCCAGCGGAAGGTGGCTGACTTCTTCGGCATCAAGCTCTCCGACCTCCGCGCCCAGAACCGCACGCGCAGCATCGCCTTCCCCCGGCAGATCGCCATGTACCTCGCGCGCCAACTCACCCACGCCTCCCTCGCCGAGATCGGCCGCTCCTTCGGCGGCAAGGACCACACCACCGTCCTGCACGCCGTCGAAAAGATCCAGTTGCTGCTCCAGGACGACCCCAAATTCAGGAAGACCATCGACACGCTCACCCAGGGCATCTCCCTGTGATCCCCACCGCCCCCCGCGCTATCCACCGCTCCATGCACACCCACCGCCCCCTGGTCACGCCTCCTTTTTCGCCTCGTTGCCCGCAATCCACACAATCCACACCCCCGACGACTCCGACGACGACGATCTTTTCTCTTTCTTCTAGGTGAATCAAGGGAGGCTCTATGGAAGTCCATGTGGATCGCGATGCGTTTCTCCGGGGCCTGCAGATGGTCCACAACATCGTCGAACCGCGCCAGACGCTTCCCATCCTGGCCAATGTGCTCGTCGAGGCCGAGGGCGAAACCGTGAGATTGACGGCCACCGACCTGGAGGTCGGCGCGCGGGTGTCGGTCCCGGGCAAGGTCGTTCAGGGCGGCGGGATCACGATCTCGGCGCGGAAGCTGCTGGAGATCGTGAAGGAGCTTCCCCCGGCGCCTCTCGGGATCAGGGTCCAGGAGAACGCCTGGGTCGCGCTGCGCTGCGGGGGGGCCGCCTACAAGCTCGTGGGGTTGACGCCCGAGGACTTCCCGGCCGTCACCCCCTCGGAGGCGGCCTCGAGGATCAGCCTGGACGGAAAGGTGCTGCGTGACATGCTCACGCAGACGAGCTTCGCGATCTCCCATGACGAGAGCCGCTACGCGCTGAACGGGATCCTCTTCACCGTCCAGGGCAAGGATCTCCGGCTGGTGGCGACGGACGGGCACCGGCTGGCGCTCGCCGTGCGTCCCCTGGTGGACAGCCCCCAGCCGGTGTCAGGCATCGTGCCGCGGAAGGCCGTCCAGGAAATTGGCCGGGTCGTGGGGTCGGGGGAGGAGGTCCAGGTTGCCATCAGCGAGAACCAGTTCGTGCTGCAGATGCCGAACTTCCTCCTGATCGCGCGACTCATCGAGGGGACGTTCCCCAACTACGAGCAGGTGGTACCGAGGGCGCACCCGAAGCGGATCACGATCTCGCGCGGGGCGCTGGCGGCGGCACTCCGTCGCGTATCGGTGCTCTCCGAGGAGCGGACGCGGCCGGTGAAGTTCGCGCTCACCCCCGGGGCCCTCAAGCTCTCCGCGTACCACCCGGACTTCGGCGAGGCCGAGGAGAGCATCGAGGTGGAGTACGCAGGGGAGGAAGTCAGCATCGGCTTCAACTCGCGCTATGTCCTGGATGCGCTCGGGGCGCAGGCGGCCGAGCAGGTGGTGCTGGAGCTGAAGGACTCGCTGAGCCCCGGCGTGATCAAGAGCTTCGAGGAGGAGGGTGCGCTCTGTGTTATAATGCCGATGCGAATCTAGGAGCGAGGGAGGAGCGGGCCGCGGGTGCACATCCAATGGATTCATCTCTCAGATTTTCGCAATTTTCGCACCCTCTCCTACTCGCCGGCAGCAGCCCTCAACGTAGTTACCGGACCCAACGCGCAGGGTAAGACGAACCTCCTCGAAGCCCTCGCTCTCCTTCTCGTCGGCCGCTCGTTCCGCGCCGGGAAGCCTGTGGATTTGCCGCGGTGGGGCACCGAAGGCGCGACTCTGGCCGGGCAGCTGTGCCGCGGGGATGTCACCCGGGAGATGCGGCGGCGTGTCGGCAGGCGCCAGGACGGCGGCTGGGCGGTCCTGGGGGAGGGGTGCGCGTGGGCCCGGGCAATTCCCTTCAGCTGGCAGGATGTGGGCGTGGTGGCGGGGGGACCGCAGGCGCGACGGAACTTCCTCGACGGGTTCGCCGGGAAGATCTTCCCGGCGCATCTGCCCGGACTCGCGCGGTACCGGAAACTCCTCGCGCGGCGGAACCACCTCTTGCAGTCGGGGCTCGATCAGGCGGCGCTCCAGGCGCGGATTGAGCCGTGGGATCAGCAGATGGCCAGCGAGGGCCTGGACGTGCTGGATCGCCGGCGGCGGGCGGTGGCGGAGCTGGCGGCCGAGGTGGCCCGGCTGTATCCCGCGCTGGCCGGGAGCGGCGCGGTGCGGCTCGAGTACGAGAGTTCGCTGGACGCGGGGATATCCGCGGAGCGCTTCGTGGAGGAGCTCCGGGCGCGGCGACAGGATGAGGTGCGCCGGGGGCAGACTCTGGTCGGGCCCCATCGCGACGATGTGCTCATCGAGATGGACGGGCGCGACATGCGGAGTTTCGGGTCCCGCGGGCAGCAGCGGCTCATGGCGCTGGCGCTGCGGCTGGCCGAGGTCGGACCCGTGGAGCGCGCCGTGGGGAGTCAGCCGGTGCTCCTGCTGGACGACGCGCTTTCGGAACTCGATCCGGAGGTGCAGGGCAACGTGCTGAGGCATGTGGAGGGCTCGGGGCAGGTCTTCCTCACCACGGCCGAGAGAAGACTGCCGGCGCGGCAGAGCGCGTGGTGGGTGGTGAGGGGGGGGCATGTGCGGGACCTTCGCCCGCAGCTGGGGCAGGGAGCGGCATGACGACCGAGACCTACACGGCCAGGGACATCAAGGTCCTCGAGGGGCTCGAGGCCGTTCGCAAGCGCCCGGCTATGTACATCGGCGATACGAGCGCCTACGGGCTCCACCACCTCGTCTACGAGGTCGTGGACAACTCGGTGGACGAGGCGCTGGGCGGCTACTGCGACAGCATCAAGGTCATCCTGCACTCGGACGGCTCGTGCTCGGTGGGAGACAACGGGCGCGGCATCCCCGTGGACCTGCACAAGGAGAGCGGGAAGTCCGCCGCCGAGGTCGTGCTGACCGTCCTGCATGCGGGAGGGAAGTTCGAGCACTCGGCGTACAAGGTCTCCGGCGGCCTCCACGGCGTCGGCGTCTCGGTGGTGAACGCGCTCAGCGAGGGGCTCGATCTGGAGATCCGGCGCTCCGGGCGCGTGTGGACCCAGCGGTACGAGTACGGTGTCCCGCAGGGAGATCTCACGCCGGGGGAGAAGACGCAGAAGCACGGGACCATCATCCGCTTTAAGCCGGACACCAAGATCTTCGAGGAGACATCCTTCTCCTTCGACACCCTGTCGAATCGGCTGCGCGAGCTCGCGTTCCTGAACAAGGGGCTCAAGATCACCATCGAGGACGAGCGCGACGAGCGGAAGCACGTCTTCCAGTACAACGGCGGGATCATCGAGTTCGTCAAGCACATTAACCACAACAAGACCCCAATTCACCCAAAGGTGCTCTTCTTCGAGGGGAAGAAGGACGCCATCGAGGTGGAGGTGGCGCTCCAGTACAACGACGGATACCAGGAGAACGTGTTCTCCTTCGCCAACAACA
>MGBV01000051.1:0-9573 GCA_001788415.1 Candidatus Rokubacteria bacterium GWC2_70_16
GGGGCACCGTCACCCCGAGGAGGGCCGCGGTCTTGAGATTGACGGCGAGATCGATCTTGTCGGCCCCTTCGACCGGGAGGTCCTCGGGCCGCGCGCCTCGCAGGATCTTGGCGACGAGCCGGGCGGCCTGGACGCCCTGGGCGTGGTAATCGGAGCCGTAGGACACGAGACCCCCGTGCCCCACCCAGAGGCTTGCCGGGAACACGGCCGGAACGCGTGAGGTCAGCGAGACCTCCAGGAGGATGGCGGGGATGTCCATGGTCGCGATGTCCGGAGGGAGCAGCGCGTCCCCCGGCCGGATCTCCTGGAGCGCGCGCTCGAGCTCCTCGGGAGTGCGCACCGGGCGCGCCACCGGCGCGAGCCCCAGGCGGGGTGCGGCGTCCTCGGCCTTCCGGATCGCCGCCAGGGACGACGGGTCGTCGGCGTAGTAGATGGCCCACACCCGCCTGATGGTCGGGATCAGGGTCTTCAACGCCTCCAGCCGTTTCGGCGCCAGCTCGGTGGTGAGGCTCGAAACTCCTGTCAGGTTCCCGCCGGGCCGGGCCAGCCTCGCGACGATGCCCGCCGCGACGGGGTCTCCCACGAGCGTGAAGACGATCGGGACCGTCCGCGTGGCGGCCTTCGCCGCGTGCGTGGCCGCCTCGTTGCTGGTGAAGAGCAGATCGACCCCGGCCTTCACGAGCGCGGCCGCCGCCACCGGCGTGGCCTGGGGGTTCCCCTCGGTGAAGCGGATGTCGAACGTGAGGTCCCGGCCCTCCTCGAAGCCGAGCTCGCGGAGCCCTGCCTTGAGCCCCTCGACGGCGGGGTGGTTCGCCGCCCACGCCTCGTTGAGGACCCCGATGCGGTACGGGCGGCGAGCCGCCTGCGCGCCGGCGCCGGCTGCCATCGTCAGCATCCCCAGCAAGGCGAGCCCCGCAACCAGATGCCGCCTCATCGGGGGCACGGCTTTACGCGGGTGACAAGGCGACCCAGGCGAGGCCATCAATCGTTCTGAAGTGCGCGTCGAACGACAACAGCTCGGCGCCGGCTTCCATGGCGTGGGCAGCGATCCAGATGTCGTTCGTCGGGATCGGCGTTCCCTTGGCGCGGAGCGCGGCGGCGATGCGCGCGAACCGGTCGGCCGTGGTGAGCGTGACGGGTATCACGCTGACATACGGATTCTCGAGGAATGCGTCGAGCTCGGCCATGTTCTTCTTGAGCCGCGCGCCCAGGCGGAATCCGAGCAGAAGCTCGCCGGCGACCACGGTGGAAAACACCACCTGTTCGGCCCGTCGTACTCGATGCGCGACCTCGTCGTGCCCTCGCAGCAGCGCCGAGTACGCGTTCGTGTCCAGTAGAATCCTCATCGCCAGAGGGAGCGGTCGATCGCTTCGAGCCCATCGATCGCCTGCAGGAACTCGGTCTCCTCGGCGTTCGACCACGACCCGATCAGGCCATCCAGCGAGTCGCCGACCACGTTGGCTCGGCGCCGAGGGACCTCGAGGCCTGCTCCTTCGCGGAGAAGAATGAGCGCGGCCTGATTGAGGGACACGCCTCTCGCCTTCGCGACATCCCGCAGGCGACGCTCGAGGACCTTGTCGAATCCGCGCACGGTCAGTTGTTTCATACGTCACCTCGACGCGCCGTGAGGCATGGATGACTCATGAAGATTCATTCTACGAGTCGCCATGGGACCGGTCAAGGCGCGGAGGCCCTTCCCTCACGGCCGTTGACTCCACGGCGGCGTCGGGAAGCGTGGCGTGCTGGGCGCCAGCTCCTCGGGCCAGACGATGACCTTCTTGCCGTCCTGCCACTGGAGCATGAGCATCTTGTGGGCGATCTGGACGCCGTCCGTGTCGACCTTGAAGGCCCCGAAGACCGTGTTGAGGTCCATCTTGAGGATGGCGTCCCTGACCTTGTCGCCGTCGAGCGATCCGGCCCGCCTGATCCCCTCCAGCAGGATCTGGCAGGCGCCGTACCCCTGCGCGGTCTGGTACGAGAGGTCGGCGGCCGGGAACTCCTTCCGGTAGGACTCGACGAACTCGCGCGCGCCAGGGAACTGGCGGGCGATGGGGACGAGGCCGCCGGCGCGCAGGGTCACCAGCTCGGGTTCCCACTGGCTGGGGCCGTAGACGAACTCCGCCGCCCGCCCCAGCAGCTCGTAGAACTTCGGCAGGCCGGGGCCGACGGTGACGGCGTGCATCCGGGGGTTGATGTCCGACTCCCTCATCTGGCGCGTGATCGCCACGGAATCGTCGAAGTACGTCGCGGCTGCCACCACGTCGGGATTCACGGCCTTCACCCTGGCGAGGATCGGGGCGAAGTCGGTCGTCTTTGCCGGATAGGCCTCGACGAGCACGGCTTGCAGGCCTCGCCGCCTCGCCAGCTCGAGTCCGCCCTGCGCGATGGCCCTGGGGAAGGGCGTGTCCTCGTGGATCACCGCGATGGTCTTCAACCCTCGCTTCGCGGCCATGTCGATGAGGCCTTCCAGGTAGACCTCCCCGGGTGACAGGAGCATGAAGATGAACTTCCGCCCCTTCCTGTAGAGGGACGTCGTGCCCATGCAGCACGCCACCAGCGGCTTCCGGCGCGTCTCGGTCACCTCGGCCATTGCGTCGGTGATCGGCGCCGAGTAGGGCGAGAAGACCGCGTCCACCTTCTCCTGGGTGAGGAGCCGCTCGTAGATGGCCACCGACCTGGCGGCCTCCGACCGGTCGTCCTCGGCCCTGAACTCGATCTTCCGGCCGAGGACCCCGCCCGTGTCGTTCGCATGCTTGACGCAGAGCTGGTGACCACGATGGACGGTCTGGCCGAGCTGGGCGTAGGTGCCGGTGCTGGAGAACGACGCGCCGATCCTGAGCGGTTGCTGACCCTCCGCGTCCGGCCAGGCGCCCAACCACGCCACGAGGGCGAGACAGGCGCATGGGAGCGTGCGCAGCGAGAGCCTCATGGCGATGCCTCTCCTCCTCACCGTTGGCTCCACGGCGGCGTCGGGAAGCGCGGCTTGCCGGGCGCGAGCTCCTCGGGCCAGACGATGGCCTTCTTGCCGTCCTGCCACTGGAACATCACCACCTTGTGCGCGATCTGGACCCCGTCCTGGTCCACCCTGAAGGGGCCAAAGACCGTGTTGAGCTCCAGCTTCAGGATCGCGTCCCGGATCTTCCCGCCGTCGAGCGAGCCCGCCCGCTTGATGCCTTCCGCGAGGATCTGGCAGATGGCGTAGCCCGCGGCTGTCTGGTAGGAGAGATCGGCGCCTGGGAACTCCTCCCTGTGGGCCTCGACGAACTCCCGGGCCCCCGGGTACTGGCGGGCGATGGGCACCAGGCCGCCGGCCCGGAGGGTGACCAGCTCGGGATCCCACAGCGAGGCCCCGTAGACGAACTCGGCGTCTTTCCCCAGGGTCTCGTAGAACCGCGGCAGGTCCCCCCCGACGGTGACCGCGTACATCTTCGGGTTCACGTCGAGTCGCCTCAAGTGCCTGGTGATGGCCACCGCGTCGTCGAAGTAGGTGCCCGCGGCCAGGACGTCCGGGTTGGCAGCCCTGACCTTCGTGAGGATCGGGGCGAAGTCCGTATTCCCCTTCGGGTATGCCTCGTCGAAGACGACCCGGAGGCCTTTCTTCCTCGCCAGCTGGATCGTCCCTTGTACCATCGCCCTGGCGAAGATGGTGTCCTCGTTGATGAGGGCGATGGTCTTGAGCCCACTTCGGCCCGCCAGGTCCACGAGCCCCTCCAGGAAGACCTCCGCGGGCGAGAGCACCATGAAGACGAACTTCCGCCCCTTCTTGAAGATCGAGGTGGTCGCGGCGTGAGCCGGCATCGGCAGCCTGTGCCTCTCGGTCACGTCGGCGACAGCTTCGGTGATGGGCGACCCGTACGGACCGAGGACGAGGTCCACCTTGTCCTGGGTGATGAGCTTCTGATAGAGGCGGACCGCGGTCGCGGGCTCCGAGTGGTCGTCGTAGACGACGAGCTTGAGCTTCCGCACCAGGACCCCGCCCTTGTCGTTCGTGTGCTTGACGCACAGCTGATAGCCCCGAAGCTGGTTCTGACCCAGGGCCGCGTAGGCCCCGGTCTGGGACAGCGATGCGCCGATCCGGATCGGCGGCTGGGCCTCCGTGATCGGGGCCACCGCCCACGCCGACGCCGCGAGGACCGCGGCGACGAAGACCTTCGTGACGGTGCTCACGGGCGTTGACTCCACGGGGGCATCGGGAAGCGCGGCTTGCCCGGCGCCAGCTCGGGGGGCCAGACGACGACCTTCTTGCCGTCCTGCCACTGGAACGTGACCATCTTGTGCGCGATCTGGAAGCCGTCCCGGTCCACCTTGAAGCTGCCGTAGACCGTGTTGAGATCCATCCTGAGAATGGCGTCCCGGGTCTTCTCGCCGTCCAGGGAGCCCGCGCGCTTGATCGCCTCCACGAGGATCTGGCAACCCCCGTAGCCCTGGGCCGTCTGATAGGACAGATCAGCTCCCGGGAACTCTTTCTTTTGGGCCTCGATGAACTCGCGGGCCCCGGGGTACTGGCGCGCGATGGGAATCAACCCCCCAGCACGGAGCGCTACCAGCTCAGGCAGCCACTGCGAGGCCCCGTAGACGAAGTCCGCGCCTCCGCCCAGGACCTCGAAAAACTTCGGCAGGTCGGCTCCCACCGTGACGCCGTACATCTTGGGACTCACGTCGATCCCCTTCATCTGGCGGGTGATCGCGACGGCATCCTCGAAATAGGTCGCCGCGCCCAGCACATCGGGGTTTGCGGCGCGGACCTTTCCCAGGATCGCCGAGAAGTCGGTCGTGTCCTTGGCATAGGCCTCGACAGCGACGATCTGCAGGCCACGCTTCGCCGCCAGCGCGACTGTTCCCCGGACGATCGCCGCGGGGAAAACGGTGTCCTCGTGGACGAGGGCAACCGTCTTCAGGCCCCTCCGCGCCGCCATGTCCATCAGCCCCTCGAAGTAGACCTCGGCCGGCGAGAGCACCATGAAGACGAACCTCCGCCCCTTCTTGAAGATGGAGGTCGCGGCGGCCGCGGGCGCCACCATGGCCATCCGGTGCCGCTCCGTCACGTCGGCCACGGCCTCTGTGATGGGGGAGGAGTACGGCCCCAGGACCGCCTCCACCTTGTCCTGCGTGATGAGCCTCTCGTAGATGCGGATGGCCGCGGTGGCCTCGGACCGATCGTCTTCCACGACCAGCTCGAGCCGGCGCCCCAGGAGGCCGGTCGTCTCGTTCGTGTGCTTGACGCAGAGCTGGTAGCCCCGAAGCTGGTTCTGGCCGAGCGCCGCGTACACGCCGGTCTGGGACAGCGATGCACCGATCCGGATCGGCTTCTGCGCGTCGGCAATGGATCCCGAGCCGAAGCAGAGCGCGAAGGCGAGGGTGATGACGCCGGCGCCAGGCCCGGCTGGCGCCTTCATGGGCGTTGGCGCCACGGCGGCGTCGGGAAGCGCGGCGGCCTCGGGGCCAGCTCCTCGGGCCAGACGATCGCCTTCTGCCCGGCTTGCCACTGGAACAGCAGCATCTTGTGGCCGACCTGGACGCCGTCCCCATCCACCCTGAACGTCCCGAAGACCGAGGTGAAGTCCATCGCCAGGATCGCCTCGCGTACCCTCGCGCCGTTCAGGGACCCGGCGCGGCGGACGGCCTCGAGCAGGACCTGGCATCCGCCGTACCCCCAGGCGCTGAAGTGGTTCAGCGGCGCTCCGGGATACTCCGCGCGGTGGGCGTCGACGAACTCGCGAATCCCGGCATACTGGCGCGCCACGGGGATCAAGCCCCCGGCCCGGGCCGTGGCCAGCACCGGCTCCCACTGGGCCGTGCCGTACACGAACTCGGCATCACGACCCAGGGCCTCGTAGAACTTCTCAGTGACCACCCCGACCGTGACGACGAACATCTTCGGGTTCACGTCCAGCGCCCGCATCTGTCTCGTGATGGCCACCGAATCCTCGAAGTAGGTGCCCGCCACCAGCACCTCGGCACCGGAGGCCCGAACCTTCGCGAGGAACGCCGAGAAGTCGGCCGTCCCCTTGGGGTAGGCTTCGCTGAGCACCACCTCGAGCCCGCGCTTCCTGGCGAAGTCCTCCGTGGAGCGGGCGATCGTCTTCGGGAAGAGCGTGTCCTCGTGGATGATGGCGATCGTCCTGAGGCCCCGCCTGGCGGCCAGGTCCGTGAGGCCCTCGGAATAGATCTCCGCCGGGGAGAGGAGCTGGAACAGGAACTTGCGCCCTTTCCTGAAGATCGACGCCGAGGCCGAGACTGCGATCATGGGCATCCGGTGCTTCTCGATCACGTCGCCGACCGAGTCGGTGATGGGGGTCGAGTAGGGCGAGAACACGGCATCGACTCGCTGGCGGCCGATCAGCTCCTCATAGATCCGAGCGCCAGCCGCCGGGTCGGATCGATCGTCCTCGACGGTCAGCTCGAGCCGTCGCCCCAGCAGCCCGCCTCGTTCGTTGGCGTGCTTGACGCAGAGCTGGTAGCCAAGCCGCATCGGGGTCCCCAGCTCCGCATACGACCCGCTCTGGGAGAGGGACGCGCCGATCCGCAGCGGGGGCTGCCCCTGAGCCGTGGTCACCCACATGAGCCACACGGCTGCCAGACCCGCGGCGCCGGGGATCGACCTGGCGAGGTTCACGGGCGCTGGCTCCACGGCGGCGTCGGGAAGCGCGGCTTGCCCGGGGCGATCTCGTCGGGCCAGACGATGACCTTCTTGCCGTCCTGCCACTGGAACATCAGCGTCTTGTGCGCGATCTGCAGACCATCCTGGTCCACCTTGAACGCCCCGAAGACGGTGTGGAGGTCCATCTTGAGGATCGCCTCGCGCAGCTTCTCGCCCGCCAGGGAGCCCGCGCGCTTCATGGCCTCCACGAGGATCTGGCAGCCCCCGTAGCCGGAGGCGGAATGATAGGAGAGATCGGCCCCAGGGAACGCCTGCCGGTACGACTCCACGAACTCCCGGGCGCCGGGGTACTGGCGCGCGACGGGAATCAATCCGCCGGCGCGCAGCGTCACGAGCTCTGGCTCCCACTGGGAGGCTCCGTAGACGAACTCCGCCGTGCGGCCGAGCACCTCGTAGAACTTCGGCAGATCCACACCCGCCGACGCGCCGAACATCCGGGGGTTCACGTTCAGTTCTTTCAGCTTGCGGGTGACGGTGACCGCGTCGTCGAAGTACGTCGGCACCACCAGCACGTCCGGGTTCGCCGCCCGGACCCTGTCCAGGATCGGCGAGAAGTCGGTGCTGCCCTTCGGATAGACCTCGGCCAGGAGGACATGCAGGCCTTTCTTCTTCGCCAGATCCAGGGCGCCCCGGGCCGAGGCCCCGGGGAAGAGGGTGTCTTCGTAGACGACCGCCAGGGTTTTCAAGCCCCGCTTTGCCGCCATGTCGATGAGGCCGTCAAAATATGTCTCCGCCGGCGACAGCACCATGAACACGAACTTCCGCCCCTTCTTGAAGATGGAGGAGGTCGCACCGGTCGCCGCCATCATCGGCATCCGGTGCTTCTCGGCCACGTCGGCCACGGCCTCCAGCATGGGCGAGCCGTAGGGCCCGAGTACCGCATCCACCTTGTCCTGCGTGATGAGCTTGTCGTAGATGCGCGCGGCCGTGGCCCCCTGGGACCGATCGTCCTCCACGACCAGCTCCAGCTTGCGCCCCAGGACCCCGCCCTTGTCGTTTGTGTGCTTGATGCAGAGCTGGTAGCCGCGGAGCTGGACCGGACCGAAGGGGGCATACGTGCCGGTCTGAGAGAGCGACGCCCCGACGCGAATGGGCTGCTGGGCCGGCGAGGGCGCAACCCAATTCACCGACACCGCAACCGAGACAGCCGCGACGATGAAGGTCCTCATGGGCGTTGACTCCACGGCGGGGTCGGGAAGCGCGGCTTGCCCGGCGCCAGCTCGTCGGGCCAGACGATCACCTTCTTGCCGTCCTGCCACTGGAACGTGATCATCCGGTGAGCGATCTGGAAGCCGTTGTGGTCGACCCTGAACGCCCCGAACACGGTGTTGAGATCCATCTTGAGAACGGCGTCACGGATCTTGTCGGCGTCCAGGGAGCCGGCGCGCCTGACGGCTTCCACGAAGATCTGGCACGCTCCGTACCCCTCCGCGGTCTGGTACGAGAGATCGGCGCCCGGGAAGTCCTTGCGGTGCGCCTCCACGAACTCGCGGGCTCTGGGATACTGGCGAGCGATGGGGATGAGCCCCCCGGCGCGCAGCGTGACCAGTTCCGGCTCCCACTTGGCAGGCGCGTAGATGAAGTCGGCGCTCTTCCCCAGCACTTCGTGGAACTTGAGGAGGTCGCCCCCTGACGTGACGGCGAACATCCTCGGATTCACGTTCAGGTCTTTCATCTGGCGGACGATGGCCACCGCGTCGTTGAAGTACCCCGGGGCGGCCAGCACGTCGGGGTTCAGGTCTCGCACCTTGCGCAGCAGCGTGGAGAAGTCCTCCGTCTCGCGAGGGTAGGGCTGGGCGAGGACAATCTGGAGCCCCTTCTTCCGGGCCAGCTCGGCGGCTCCCTCGACGATCGCCCTGGGGAGCAGGGTGTCCTCGTGGAGGAGAGCCAGCGTCTTCAGGCCGCGCTTCGCCGCTATCTCGATCAGCCCCTCCAGGTACACCTCTGCCGGCGAGGTGAACATGAAGAGGAACCGGCGCCCCTTCCGGAAGATACTCGTGGTGGCCGCGCTGCTGGCGACCATGGGCATCCGGTGCTTCTCGACCACGTCCGCCACCGCCTCCGTGATCGGCGACGAGTATGGCGAGAAGACGGCGTCGACCTTGCCCTCCGCAATGAGCTTCTCGTAGATGCGGACCGCGCTGGCAGGCTGCGACTGGTCATCCTCCACTGCGTACTCGAGCGTCCGCCCGAGGACCCCTCCCTTCTCATTCGTATGCTTGACGCACAGTTGATTGCCGCGGAGGACGTTCTGGGCGATGGCCGCATAGGCGCCGGTCTTCGAGATGGATCCCCCGACCCGGAGCGGAGCCTGGGGCTCCGCGACGCCGGCCAGGGCGAGCACCAGCGCGCCCGCGGCGGCGCCCGAACCCAGACCAGTGAGAGCCCACGTTGCTCTCATGCCCATCGTCCCGTCCTGCGATCCCCCACGGTTCTGCGAGGTCGCGGCCCTCAGGGCCGCTCCGCCCACGGCGGCGTCGGGAAGCGCGGCTTGCCCGGCGCCAGCTCGTCGGGCCAGACGATGACCTTCTTGCCCTCCTGCCACTGGAACAGGAGCATCGTGTGCGCGATCTGGAGGCCGTCGCGGTCCACCTTGAACCCGCCGTACACCGTGTTGAGACTCAGGTTGAGAATGACCGCCCTGACCTTTTCCCCATCGAGGGAGCCCGCGCGCCTGACGGCTTCCACGAAGACCTGGCATCCCCCGTACCCCTGGGCCGTGTGATAGGAGAGATCGGCCCCGGGGAACTCTTTCCTGTGGGCCTCGACGAACTCCCGGGCCCCCGGGTACCGGCGTGCGACGGGGATCAGCTCGCCGCCACGGAGCAGCGTCACCAGCCCCGGCTCCCATTGCGCCGCGCCGTAGACGAACTCCGCGCTGCGCCCGAGCACTTCGTAGAACTTCGGGAGAT
>MGBV01000051.1:9720-9911 GCA_001788415.1 Candidatus Rokubacteria bacterium GWC2_70_16
CGGTCGTGTCCTTGGCATAGGCCTCGACGGCGACGATCTGCAGCCCACGCTTCCCCGCCAGCGCGACTGTCCCCCGGGCGATCGCCGCGGGAAAGACGGTGTCCTCGTGGACGAGGGCGACCGTCCTGAGGCCCCTCCGCGCAGCCATGTCGATCAGCCCCTCAAGGTAGACCTCGGCCGGCGAGAGCACC
>MGBV01000052.1 GCA_001788415.1 Candidatus Rokubacteria bacterium GWC2_70_16
GTCGCGTCGCTGTAGAGCGTCATCGGCGAGACGTACGAGACGGCCCGCTTGATCTGCTCGTTCTGGAGCACGACCGGGATGTCCTCCATGGTGGGAGTCGGGGGCACGGGCGCCAGCGCGTCGGCGGCCAGGCTCGCGACGACCGGCACGAAGAACGCGAGGAAGATCCAGAGCGCCAGCACGGCCAGGGCGGAGGTCGCCATGCCGCGGAAGACGACGGAGGCGAGGATCGCCAGGCCGAGCCAGAGGCCGACGTAGACGGTGCTGACGACGAGGTAGAGCCCGAGGCGACCGATCTCCTCCCAGCCCGGCACCACGCCGAGCACGCGAAGCCCGAGCCCCGCGATCATCGCGACGAGTGCCGTGAGCAGCACGCCGACCGTCGTCAGGCCCGCCAGGAACTTCCCGTTGATGACGGCGTCACGGTGGACGGGCTGGGAGACGAGCTTGGGCAGCGTGCGGAGCGCGCGCTCGCGGTTGATCGCGTCGAATCCGAGGACGAGCCCGATCAGTGGGCCGAAGAACGCCACGAACTGCGCGAACGAGAACATCGCCCCGCTCGAGGTGAAGAGCACCAGGAACACGAGCGAGGGCTTGGCGAACCCCTCGAGCTCCTTCCGCACGCTCGTCGCGGTCATCCACGACATGAGCAGGCTGACCATCAGGACGACGGTGAGCACCAGGGTGAAGCGCGTACTGCTGAAGTGGTCCTCCAGTTCCTTGCGGTAGATCGCCGACAACCCACGCACGGCGATCACCGCCCCGCCGGGGCGGCCGCCGGCTGCTCCTGCCGGAAGTACCGCATGAAGATCTCCTCGAGCGTGTAGCGCGCCTGGTCCACCCCGAGCGACCGGCGCGCCAGCTCGTCGATGGAGCCGGCGGCCACGAGCCGCCCCGCGAGCATGATCCCGACGCGGTCCGAGACCCGCTGGACCTGGTCGAGCAGGTGGGAGGAGAGGAAGACCGTCATGCCCTGGTCGCGGCTGAGCGAGCGGATCAGCTCGAGCATCCGCTGCGTCGCGTCCGGATCCAGGCCAACGGTGGGTTCGTCCAGGAAGACCACACGCGGCTGCCGGACCAGCACCTCGGCGATCCCCAGCCGCTGCCGCATCCCCTTCGAGTACGCGCCGACGCGCTTGCGCCGCTCGCCCGCCAGGCCCACCGTCTCGAGCGCGCCCTCGATGCGTGGCCGGGCGTCGCGGTCCCGGACACCGTTCAGGCGCGTGACGTACTGGAGGTTGTCGTAGCCCGTCATGTCCTCGTAGAAGCCGACGTTCTCGGGCAGGTAGCCGACCAGACGCTTGACCGGGACCGGCGCGCGGGTGGGATCGAGTCCGCACACGCGCGCGGTGCCGCTGCTGGGCTCGGAGAGCCCGAGGAGCATCAGGATCGTGGTCGTCTTGCCGGCCCCGTTGGGGCCGAGGAAGCCGAAGACCTCGCCCTCGCACACCTCGAGCGTCAGGCGGTCGACGGCGACCTGCGCCCCGTACCGCTTGGTCAGCTCGATGGTCTGGACGACCGGCTCAGCCATCGCGCTCCCCGGGCGCGGGCACCGGACGGACCGCGCGGCGCGCGCCGCTCAGCGCCGCCCGAACCACGCGAAGAGCCCGCCGAGGCCGCCGATGACCGCCGCGATCACGCCGACGCCGATCCAGCCCCACGTCGCGGGCGCGCTCACCGTCACCCGCAGCTCGACGGACTTCGAGGCCTTCTCGCCGTCGGCGGTGAGCGTCACTGAGTAATCGCCCACCAGCGCCTGGGCGGCCGGGACGATCTTCACCTCCACCGGACGGAGCGCGCCGGGCTCGAGCCCCTCGAGCCGCTCGGGACTGAACTCGACCTTCCAGTTCTCGGGCGCGAAGCTCGAGAGCTTGACCCCGCGGTTGATCGCCGAGCCGCTGTTGCGGACGATGAAGGTCGCCGTCGCGGACCTCCCGGCGACGGCGTCGAGCGAGAGCCGGCCGGTGGGGGTCGTCGCGTCGAGCCGGTAGATGCCCGTCAGGACCACCCGGAGCCGCGAGTCGGCCTGCGCCCGGTCCGTCGACGCCCGGAAGAGGATCGGGTACTCGCCGGCCTGCGCCTCACGCGGCGGCTTGAGCTCGAGCGTGACCCGCTCGCTCGCGCCCGCCCGGACCTTGAGGCTCGTGATCTGCTTGGCCTCGTAGCCGGGCTTGATCGTGACGTCCCAGCCCTTCGGGGCCTCGGCCGCGACGTTCACGACGCGGTCGGCGTCGGCCTTGTTGCTGAGCTCGAGCGAGAACTCGAAGCTCGAGTCCGTGGGGCCGCGCAGCACCGGATACGACGTGGAGATCCCGAGCTCGACCGTGGCGCCGCCCCGCCGCTCCTCGAGCGTCACCGTGAGGGTCCGGGTCACGCGGAGCGCGCCGTCCGCCGTCGATCCCTGGATCTCGAAGCTGTACGCGCCTGGCCGCGCGCCCTTGTCCGGCTCGGCCGACACGGTAAGGACGCGGGATTTCTCGGGGGCGACCGGCACCCCCGTCACCAGGAACTGCCCGCCCTTGATCGTCACCTTCCAGCCCTTCGGGATCTGCGAGAGCCTGAGCAGGACGTTCTCGTCACGGCGGCCCCGGTTCTCCACCGTGAGGTCCATCCGCACCGTCTCGCCGACGGGCACGGCGATCTCGGAGTACTCCGTGGAGACGGCGATGGCGCGCTCGGGTCGGTCCTTCGGCTCCGCCGCCTGTCCGGGGACGGGCAGGGCCGACGCGGCGAGCGAGAGACTCGCGACGAGCAGCCAGCGGTTCCACGCTGGGGAGAAGATTCGCTGCGTCATGTCTGACCTCGTTCCCTGGGTGCCGATGACAGCGGGCCGCCGAAGGCAGTCGTCACGGCCGCCCCGCCTCGGAGACCGGTTGCGCGACTCGCCCGTTCAGAAGCAAGCGAAGTGCCACGTCCCCCGAGGCGCAGAACCACGCGCGGGCTCAGCCGATTGGGAGGACGGCGCCGGGGAGGCCGGCGCGTGGCGGCTGACCGAACGTCGAACGCGGCGCGCCGGAGCCGGCGGCCTCCGACATTTTGTCAGCGGCGCGCCGGGCGAGACCTCAGCCCGCCGGCCGGGTCGCCGGGGGGGCGCCGGTCGGCGCGCGACGTTCGCCCTCCTCCGCGACCTCCGCGATCTCGAACCGGAACCGGCGGCCCATCATCCAGCGCACCGCCAGGAGATCGAGCGACGCGCGGGCGAGCCGGTTGCGCACGCCGTACTTCGAGCGCCCGAACGGCCGCGGGTGATGGCGGACGGGAACCTCGACGACCCGGTAGCCGGCGAGCTGCAGGAGCAAGGGCAGGAACCGGTGCATGCCGTCGAGGGGCGGAATCGCGGCGGCGCATTCCCGGCGCATGATCCGCAGGCTGCAGGCGGAGTCCCGGAACTCGTCGCCCGTCACCCGGCGTCGCACGGCGTTCGCGAGGCGCGAGGAGGCGCGCTTGAGCCACGGGTCGTGGCGCGCGTCCCGGGCGCCGACGACCGCGTCCCAGCGGTCGAGGTGGGCGAGCAGTCGCGGGAGATCGGCCGGGTCGTTCTGGAGATCGCTGTCGAGCGTCATGAGGATCCGTCCGCGCGCGGCCGCGAACCCGGCGTGGAACGCGGCGCTGAGGCCGGCGTTGGCCGCGAGGCGCACGAGCCGGACGCGCGCGTCGCGGTGGACCAGGCCGCGGATCACCTCGGTGCTCCCGTCGGTCGAGCCGTCGTCCACGAAGACGACCTCGGTCTCGCCGGGCAGGGCCCCCAGGACCGGCTCGAGCGTCGTCCAGAAGGGCAGGAGGCTTGCCACCTCGTCGAAGACGGGCACGATCACCGAGAAGTCGACCGTGGCCCTCATGGCGCACTCCCGGCCGCCTTCGCGTTGGCGTAGAGACGCCGACCGCCGGCGGCGACGAGCAACCGCGCGCTCCCCGCGGGAAGCGCGCCGACCACGCTCCGATCCGGCGCGACGGCGGAGACGAGGAACCGGCGCCCGGCCTCCCACTCCCGTCCGAGCCGCTCGGGGCTCCAGAAGCGCTCCCGCCCGTCGGCGAAGGTCGCGCCGTAGGCCAGGTTCGAGGCGGTGCCGCCGACGACCGGCATGGGTGCGCGCAGGCCGAGCAGCAGCGACGCGCTGTTCTCGAGGGGCCCCTCGTGGATGACGACGTCGCCCGGCCGGACCTGCCGGGCCAGCGCCTCGGCGATCGGGCGCACCGAGCGCGCCTCGGCGAAGCGCGCCACGCCGCGCCCGGCCAGGAGCAGGAAGGCGAGCATCGTGGCCACGGCGACCGCCATCGCCGCGCCCGCGCGGCGTCGCGCGAGGGCGAGCGCCGCGAGGAGCGTGCCCACGCCGAGCGTGAGCCCGATGCCGCCGAGGAGGGGCCGGAACCGTTCGAGGAGGGACTCCGCGGCCTGTCCTCGGGCCGCGGCGTTCCGCGCGGCGAGGTCGACCGCTTGCCAGGCGGCGCGGGTGTCGGGAAGCATCCCCGCCCTGGCCACCGCGAAGAGCACCGCGCCGAGGGCGAAGGCCGCGAGCACGGGGGCGAGCCGCCGTGCCCCCGGCCGAGCGCGCGCCGCCCCGTCCGTCGCCTCGCTCCAGGCGCGGGCGGCGAGCAGGGCGAGGGCCGGGAAGGCCGGCAGGCCGTAGTGAGGGAGCCTGAAGGGGGAGACCGCGAAGAGCGCGATGACGCCGACCGCCCACACCGCGACGAGCTGCCACAGCCGATCCTGGACGCTCTGCGCCGCCGTGCGCACGACGCGGGCGATCGCGGCCGGAACCATCAGGGCCCACGGCAGGAAGGCCAGCGCCGTCACGCCGAGGAACTCGAGCGTGGAGAGCGGCACGTCCTCGTCCGGGAAGCTGCGGCGCCGCGTGAAGTTCAGGAGATGGACGTCGGCGACGGTGAACCAGAGGAACCCCGGGCTTCGCCCCTCCATCGCGACGTACCAGGGCACGGCGACGGCGGCGAAGAGGCCCACGCCCCACCAGGGGACCCACCGCCGGACGTCGCGCTCGCCCGACCACCAGAGGAAGGCCGCGACGGCGGCGGCCGGACCGAGGGCGCCGAGGACGTCCTTGGTGATCGCCGCCGCGCCGAGCCCCGCGTAGAACAGCGCGAGGCCCCATCGCCGCCCCGCCGCGTAGGCCAGCCCGAAGCCGGTGAAGGCGAGCGCGATCGCGAGGATGAACAGGAGATCCGGCTTGAGGAGACGGCCGAAGACGAACACGCCGAGGTTCGCCGAGACCAGCACGCCCGCGAGGAGCCCGAGGCGGGGGCCGCCGAGGAACGCGCCGATCCGCGCGGTGAGGCCGGCGAGGGCGACCGCGGCGAGGGCGGACCAGACGCGGGCGGCGAAGGGCGTGGGGCCGCCGACCGTGAACGAGAGCGCCATGAGCCAGTACGGCACCGGCGGCTTGCTGAAGTAGCGCACGCCGTTGAGGCGCGGCAGCACCCAGTCCCCGCTGCTCACCATCTCCCGGGCGATCTCCGCGTGGAACCCTTCGGGCGGATCGATGAAGGGCATCGCGCCCAGCCCGGGGAAGTAGACGAGCGCGGCGATGGCCATCGCCACCAGGGCCGGCGCGCGGAGCGGAAGCCGGCGGAGATCGCGCAGGCGCTCAGGAAGGGTCACTCCTGATCCTCCGAATGATTATACCGACTGCCCCGCGCGGGGAGGCACGCCCTTCGGCGGTCGAATGCGGTACGCTGGCTCGCGTATGACTCGGCTCGTGGCGGCTGGCGCCGGTCTCGCAGCTTCGTTCGTGCCGGGCGTGGCCTGGGCCGGCCACGGCTGGGTGACGCCGATGCTCGGCGGACTGGCGATCTTCGCGCTCCTGTTCGTCGCGGGCTTCACGCTCGCGGCCGTGCTCGGGCGACGCTGACGGCGCGAGAGCTCCTGGCTCGGTCCTACCCTTCGATGAACCGGCGGATCCGGCCCTCGTCCAGCTCGTCGAGGACCAGGATCCTTCCGAGCCTGGTCACGGCGATCCTGACGTCCATCTCCGGGTAGGGCGCCAGATAGACGAACGTCGGGTAGGCGCGCGCGACCGCCGCGAGGCGGTCGATCAACCCCTCCGGGCACCCGAACTTCGCACAATTGTAATTGATGATCACGCCCGGCGGGCCCCCGCCGTCGGCGTGCTCCAGCATCTGTTTCTGGATCTCGAGCGGCATCGGCTCGGTCAGGATGTGAGCGCCCGGCGCCGCCTCGACGTGACCGGTCATCGACGTGGGAGGCAGGCGCTTGGCGGTCGCCACGGAGTAGCCGAGCCAGCCCAGGCCCAGGGTGGCGACTAGGCCGAGGACACCCCAGCGGAGCCCCGCGCGAAGCCTCCGGAGCCGCGCGCGACGGCGCTGCGCCGTCTCCTTCTGCTGCGCCTGCAGCCGGCGGCGCTCGTTGCGGGACGCACGGTCGTGGACGGTGCCAGGGGTGTCGCTCATGCGATCCTCCTCGTCAGCGTGTCTCATCGCGGGAGGATCGCGCCCGCGGTCCCGAGTCCGCTTCCGGCGACCGCCGCGCCGAGGACGACGGTCCCGGCCCCCGCGAGCGCCCGAGCGGCGGGAAGCCGCCACCGGCTCGCCGTCGCGGCGACGACGAAGTGGAGGACCGAGAGCGCCGTCGAGAAGACCGCCACGGTGAGGGGCGCGTGGGAGGCGGCGACGGCGTTGCCCGTCGCGAAGAAGACCGAGTCGAACGAGGGATCGAGCTCGTGGTAGCGCGCGAGCCCCATGGCGACGCCGAGTGCGGCCGCGTACCAGCCGGATCGCGCCCGGACGTGCGGGGGAACGCGCACGGTCACGGCGAGGCCCCAGAGGAGCAGCAGGCCGCCCAGCGCGACCTCGCCGAGCGGGTGGTGGGCGCGGTACATGGCGCGAGCCAGCGGGTCCGGGACGCCGCCGATCGCGACCACGAACGTCAGCGAGAAGCCGGCGAGGAACAGCGCCGGCGGGGCCCAGGGCCATCGAGGACCGGAGGAGCCGCGCTCGGGGGTCCCGAGCCAGACGGTCGTCGCCAGCGGGACGAGCAGGACGAGGAGCGGGGGCGTGAAGGCGAGCGCCCAGCCGCCGAGGCCGGCCGCGACGAGCACGCGGCCCCGCAGCACGCCGGCTCCCGCGGCGCCGCCGGAGTAGACGAGGGCGTACGCGCCGCCGGCGAGCGCCCCGACGGCGAGCATCCACGTCAGAGGGTGGGCGCGCCAGGCCGCGATGGCGGCTCTCATCGCACGGCCTCGAGCGTGATGCGGGCGTTCGTCGTGCCGACCGCCACCGGCCCCGGCGCCGCGCCTTCGAGGTCACCCGGCGCGGCGGGACCCGCGCGTCCGTCGCGCTTGAGCCGGGCGACGAGCGTGACCTCGCCCGCGAGCTCCGCCCCCGGCTGCATGACGTTCTCGGGGCCCAGCACGAAGCTGACGGGAAACTTCGGCTCGACGATCCGCTTGACGGCCACGGGCGGCCCCGCGCCCCGGCGGGCGATCACGAAGAGGGTGCCGCTGACGGGGCCCGCGCCCC
>MGBV01000053.1:0-17239 GCA_001788415.1 Candidatus Rokubacteria bacterium GWC2_70_16
GGGACCATGGAGACGGCCATCCAGGCCATGCAGCGGGGCGCCTACGATTACCTCGCCAAGCCCTTCGACCTGGACGAGGCCCTCTTGCTGGCGGAACGGGCGCTGTCGGCCCGGCGGCTCACCCAGGAGGTGGCGGCGCTCCGGACGGGACTCAAGGAGGTGTGGGAGTTCGGCGCGCTGGTGGGGCGCCACCCGACTATGCAGGAGGTGTACAAGACCATCGGTCGCGTGGCCGGCAGCGACGTGAGCGTGCTCCTCCGCGGCGAGTCGGGGACGGGCAAGGAGGTGGTGGCCCGCGCGCTCCACCACTACAGCCGGCGCGCCGGCCGCCCGTTTGTCGGCATCTCGGCCGCCGCCATCCCGCTGACGCTGCTGGAGTCCGAGCTGTTCGGCCACGAGAAGGGCGCCTTCACCGACGCCCGGGAGCGCCGGCTGGGCAAGCTGGAGCTGGCCCATGGCGGCTCCGTGTTCTTCGACGAGATCGGCGACATGCCGCCGGAGCTCCAGGTGAAGCTGCTCCGGGCGCTCCAGGAGCGCGCCTTCGAGCGGGTGGGCGGCCACGAGCTGATCCGCATGGACATCCGGGTGCTGGCCGCCACCCACCGGGACCTCGAGGCCCTGATGAAGGAGGGGCGCTTCCGCGAGGACCTCTTCTACCGGCTCAACGTGGTGATGCTCCACCTGCCCGCGCTCCGCGAGCGGCGCGGCGACATCCCGCTGCTGGTCGAGCACTTCCTGGCGAAGTACGCCGACGCGCTCGGCGAGCGGGTCGTCGTCCCCGAGGCGATGGACCGGCTCGTGGGCCACGACTGGCCGGGCAATGTCCGCGAGCTGGAGAACGTCATCCAGCGCGCCATGGTCATGGCGACGCCGGGCGTGATCCTGCCCGAGCACCTGCCCATCGGCCCCGTGTCGGCGGCGGCCGGCGTCGCCACGGACGCGAGCCTGGAGGAGGTGATCGAGCGGAAGATGCACGAGTGCGTGCGCGGCCTGCGCGGCCATGCCTCTGCCAACCTGCACGCCCTCATGGTGGGGCTCGTGGAGAAGCCGCTGCTCCGCGCCGTGATGCGGGAGACCGGCGGCAATCAGGTCCGCGCCGCCCAGCTCCTCGGCATCAACCGCAACACGCTCAGGAAGAAGCTCAAGGAGCACGGCATCGCCCCGGGCGAAATAAGTTCTTGACAACTCCGACCGGGAATTGCATGATGCGCGCAAAATCGCTGGTTCGGAGGAGTCATATGGTGAGCGCAGCACATCGAACCCTGGACTGCCGTGACAGGCTCTGCCCCGGGCCCGTGGTCGAGGTGTCCAAGGCCATGAGGACACTCGGCCTCAACGAGGTCCTCGAGGTGCTCGCCACCGATCCGGGCTTCGTCCCCGACATCCAGGCCTTCAGCAAGCGCACGGGGCATGCGCTCCTGGCGGTGGAGAGCCTGGACGACGGTTTCCGCGCGCTGATCCGGCGAGGGCAGTAGAGGCTACGACCGCGGCACGTACACCTCGCCGCCGGTTGTCCTGAACTCCTCGGCCTTCTCGCTGAGCCCCCGCGCGAGCGCCGCCGCCTCGTCGAGACCCTGCTTCTCCGCGTACTCCCGCACGTCCTGGGTGATCTTCATCGCGCAGAAGTGCGGCCCGCACATGGAGCAGAAATGGGCGAGCTTGGCCCCCTGGGCGGGAAGCGTCGCGTCGTGGAACTTGCGGGCTGTCTCCGGGTCCAGGGACAGGTTGAACTGATCCTCCCACCGGAACTCGAACCGGGCGCGCGAGAGCGCGTCGTCCCAGTCGCGCGCGCGGGGATGGCCCTTGGCCAGGTCGGCGGCGTGCGCCGCGATCTTGTAGGCGATGACGCCGTCCTTGACGTCCTGCTTGTCCGGCAGCCCCAGGTGCTCCTTGGGCGTCACGTAGCAGAGCATCGCCGTGCCGTACCAGCCGATCATGGCGGCGCCGATGGCCGAGGTGATGTGGTCGTAGCCGGGAGCGATGTCGGTGGTGAGGGGCCCGAGCGTGTAGAACGGCGCCTCCTGGCAGACGGCGAGCTGGCGGTCCATGTTCTCCTTGATGAGGTGCAGGGGCACATGCCCCGGCCCCTCGATCATGACCTGGCAGTCATGCTCCCACGCGACTCGCGTCAGCTCGCCCAGCGTGTCCAGCTCGGCGAACTGCGCCTCGTCGTTGGCGTCGGCCTGGCACCCCGGGCGGAGGCCGTCGCCCAGCGAGAAGGCCACGTCGTAGCCGGCCAGGAGCTCGCACATCTCCCTGAAGTGGGTGTAGAGGAAGCTCTCCCGGTGATGCGCCAGGCACCACTTGGCCATGATGGAGCCGCCGCGGGAGACGATGCCCGTGATGCGCCTGGCCGTGAGCGGGATGTAGCGCAGCAGCACGCCCGCGTGGATGGTGAAGTAGTCCACGCCCTGCTCGGCCTGCTCGACGAGCGTGTCCCGGTAGACCTCCCAGCTGAGGTCCTCGGCCCGGCCGCCCACCTTCTCCAGGGCCTGGTAGATCGGCACCGTGCCCACGGGGACCGGCGCAGCGCGGATGATCCACTCGCGGGTCTCGTGGATGTTCTTGCCCGTGGAGAGGTCCATGATGGTGTCGGCGCCCCAGCGGGTGGCCCACGTCATCTTCTCCACCTCCTCCTCGATGGAGGAGGTCACCGCCGAGTTGCCGATATTGGCGTTGATCTTCACCAGGAAGCGACGCCCGATGATCATGGGCTCGGACTCCGGGTGGTTGATGTTGGCGGGGAGGATGGCGCGCCCGCGGGCGATCTCCTCCCGCACCGTCTCCGGAGCCATGCCCTCGCGCAGCGCCACGAACTCCATCTCGGGCGTGATCTCGCCGCGGCGGGCGTAGTGCATCTGGGTGACGCGACGCCCCGCGCGGGCGCGGAGCCCCCAGCGGCCGCCGGCCCCCGGCTCGACGTCGCCTCGGTCGAGGATCCAGGGGCGCCGGAGCGGCGGGAGCCCCTGCTTCAGGTCCGGAGCGAAGTCGGGATCGGTGTACGGCCCGCTGGTGTCGTAGAGCCGCAGACTCTCGCCATTGCCGAGCCTGATCTCCCGGACGGGGACGCGGATGGAGGGAAGAGAGCCGGAAAGGTAGGTCTTCATGAGGGCCTCCCTACGCTGGCATTACCCAGGTCAGGTGGATAGCGGTCGGCGGCGCCCGGCGGCCGCCCTCTCAGCCCGGTTCCCCGAGCTCCCGCGGTTTCAGACTTCCGCGACAGTCGTAGCGTACGCGCCCGCCCGACCCCGGTCAACCCGTCGAGGGGGGTGGCCGCCGGAGCGCGCTGGGGCCGGCGCCCCGCATAAAGCCGAGCGCCCGGGCGGCCGTTGCGTTATAGTCCGGGCCGGACGCCCCCCGCTCACGGGTGGGGCGCGCACGAGGCGAGCATGTCACCGACCGGGCTCGGGTCAATCCCGCAACGGCTGCAGCGCCTCGCCGTACTCTGCCCGCCGCGGCGCCGCAGATGACGCGCGAGGAGCGCGACGCCTCCGCCGATCAGCACACCCGCGAGCTAGAGGTCTTCGCCGAGTCCTCACGGCTCGTCGCCTCCACCCTCGATCTGGCCGAGGTGCTCGACCGCCTCGCCGGCATCGCCCGCGTGCAGCTCGGCGTGGACGTCGTGAGGATCTGGCTGAGGGATGAGACCTCGGGCGACTTGCTCCTGCGCGCCCAGACGGGCAGCCGTCGCCAGGACGTGGCCTTCCAGACTAGGCTGGCCTCGGGCGAGGGGCTGGCAGGGGCCGTGATCGCCACCGGGGAGCCCATTTTCGTCGCCGACGTGATCACCGATCCGAGGCTCAAGAACCGGGTGTGGTTCGAGGCCGAGGGCCTCACGTCCATGATGCTCGTCCCCATCGTGCTCGACATGGCCCCCATCGGCATCGTCGCCTGCATCACGCGCGCACGCCGTGAGTTCCTGGCCGCCGATGTGGCTCTCGCCGCCGCGGTCGCCGCCCCGGCGGCCCAGGCCGTGAGGAACGCAGGCATCCACGCCGAGGCGCTCGGCCGGCTCGAGGAGATCCAGGCCTTCCAGCGGGTGACAGCCGAGACCCTGGCCTCCCCCGATCTCGAGACGGCGCTCCGGGCGCTCGTGAGAGAGACTCGGCACCTCCTCGCGGCCGATGCCGCCATCTGCTCGCTCGTGGAACCCTCAGCCCAGCGGACCGACCGGATCGTCGGCCTCGGGGTGGAGACGGCAGGGCTGCCCCGCTACCGGGTCGCCCCCCGCGCCGGGCTCGGGGGGGAGGCGCTCGCCGCGCGCCGGCCCGTGCGGACGGACGACTACTTCGCCGATGCGCGCTTCGTCCGGATCCCCGACTTCGACGCCTGGGCGCGCGCCCAGGGGATCAAGGCCATGATCGGGGCGGCCGTCATCGATCGGGATGGGGTCGCGCTGGCATTCCTCTGGGCGTTCAACCGGAGCGCGAGCCCCTTCACGGCCAACCACGAGGAGCGGCTGGCGCGCCTCTCCCAGCAGGCGACCGTCGCCATCGAGAAGGCCCGGGGCTTCGAGGAGGAGCGGCGCCGGGCCCGCGAGAACGCCGCGCTGCTGGAGATCGCGCGGGCCTGCAGCACGACGCTGGACCTGAAGCCGCTCCTCGGCGAGGTGTCGCGCCAGGCCGCGCTGGCCGTCGGGGTGGAGCGCTGCACCGTCAGCCTGTGGCAGGAGGGCCACCTCGTCCCGCTCATGTCCCAGTTCGCCGACGGGCGCGCGGTGCCGGACATGTGGGGCACGCTGAAGGGCATGCGGAGGGAGGGCTGGGAGCGCGTGCCGCTGATGGAGGAGGCCTCGCGGTCCAAGCGGGCGGTGGCCGTCGAGGACGCCGCGGGGAGTCCCCTCATCCCCGCGAGGTGGGTCGAGGCCTTCCAGACACGCGCAGTGCTGGCAGCGCCGCTGGTCTCGAAGGACGAGACGATCGGGGTCATGCTCCTGGGCGACACCCGGGGGCCGCGGCAGTGGACGCAGGGGCAACTGGACCTGGCCATGACCATCGCCGCCCAGGTGGCGCTGGCCGTGGACCGCGCGCGCCAGTACGAGGAGGCGGCCCAGCGCGCGGCCGAGGTCGAGACGCTGTCCGCCATCGGAGAGACGCTCGCGTCCACCCTGGATCTCCAGGCGGTGCTGGAGGCCGTCACCGATTCCGCGGTCACCCTGATCGGGGCGCAGCGCGCCGCCGTGTTCGAACTGGACGAGGCGGCCGCCTGCCTGCGGGCGCGGGCGGTGCGCGGCGCGGCGGTCGCCGTGGGCTTTCCCGTGAGGCTCGGCCAGGGCGCCGTCGGAGCCGCGGCCCTCACCCATGCGCCCGTGTGGAGCGCTGACGTCCTGAGCCAGCCCCTGCCCGGCTCTGACCTCATGGTGGAGGAGCTCGGAACGACCTTCGGCGAGGCGATCCGTGGTCACGGGTACCGCGGCATCCTCGGGGTGCCGATCATCAGCCGCGAGACGGCGCTCGGAGCGGTCTGTGTGTACTGGCAGGAGCCGCACGCGCCCGACGAGCGCGAGATCCGCCTGCTCACCGCGCTGGCGCGCCAGGCCGCCATCGCCATGGACAATGCCCGGCTCGTGAGCGATCTCAGGCGGACCCTGGAGGACCTCAAGGCCGCCCAGGACACCGTGGTCCGCGGCGCCACGCTCCGGGCCGTGGGCGAGCTGGCGGCCGGCGCCGCCCACCACCTCAACAACCTGATGGCGGTCATCCTGGGCCGGACCCAGCTGCTCCTCATGCGCGAGCCGCCCCCGCCGATGATCCAGAGCCTCAAGACCATCGAGAAGGCGGTGGTGGACGCCGCCGATACCGTCCGGCGCATCCAGGCCTTCGGCCGCACCGACAGGGGGGAGGCCTGGTCGGCGGAGCTGGACGTAAACGCCATCGTCCGCGAGGGGATCCAGCTCACCCGGCCGCGCTGGGAGCACGAGGCTCAGGTCAAGGGCGCTCGGGTGGAGATGGTGTTCGAGCCAGGGTCCCTGCCGGGCGTCTCGGGGCGGGCTGCCGAGCTGCGCGAGGTCATGGCGAGCCTCATCCTCAATGCCGTGGACGCCATGCCGAAGGGGGGGCGGATCCGCATCCGGACCTCCCGCGCCGGCGATCGCGCGGTCGTCTCGGTCCAGGACTCGGGGGTCGGCATGTCGGGGGAGGTGAAGCGCCGGGCCTTCGAGCCCTTCTTCACCACGAAGGGAGTGAAGAGCACGGGCCTCGGGCTCGCCGTCGCCTACGGCACCATCCGCCGCCACGGTGGGGACATCACGGTGGAGAGTGCGGAGGGGGAGGGGACCACCGTCTCCTTCTGGCTCCCGCTGGCCCCCGCCGCGGCCGCGGCTCCTGCCGCGGCGCCCGCGACGGCCGCGCTGGCGCGGACGGGAACGGTGCTGGTGATCGACGACGAGGCCCCCGTGCGCGAGCTGGTGGCCGACGTGCTGGCCTCGAAGGGCCACCGCGTGACAACGGCCACGGGCGGGCGCGAGGGGATCGAGCTATTCGGAGCCGGGCACTTCGATCTCGTCATCACCGACCTGGGGATGCCGGACATGACGGGCTGGGACGTGGTGAGGGCCATCCGCGCCCGGCGCCCGGACACCCCGGTGCTGCTCCTGACCGGCTGGGGCGAGGTGGTCGAGACGCCGGAGGGGGTCAGTGTGGACGGTCTCATCAGCAAGCCCTTCGACGTGGCCAAGCTCGCCGCCGCCGTCGGCGAGGCCCTGGCCCGACGCTCACCTCGTTCCTGACAGGAGAGGTCCATGCCGCCTCATCGACTGGCCTACCGTCCCGTGGTGATGGGAACGCGCGGGGCCGTCACCTCGGCCCACCCCCTGGCCTCCATGGCCGGCATCCGCCTGCTGCTCGAGGGGGGCAACGCGGTGGATGCCGCCGTGGCCGTGGCCTCCACGCTCAACGTCGTGGAGCCGTTCATGTCCGGGGCCGGCGGCATCGGCCTCATGCTGATCTCGCGCGCGCGCACGGGCGAGCGCCACGTGCTCGACTTCATCGGGCGCGCCCCGGCGGCGGCCGATCCCGCCCTTGCGACGGAGGATGAGCTGGCCGGCGGGCCCAAGTCCTGCGCCACGCCCGGCAACATGGGCGGCTGGCTCGCCGCGCTCGGGCGCTTCGGCACGATGCCGGCGGCCCGCGTGCTCCGCCCCGCCATCGACCTCGCCGAGCAGGGCGTGCCGCTCACCTGGATGAACACGCAGTTCTTCGGGAAGTCCCGCGAGACGCTGGCGCGCTCGGCGGAGGCGCAGCGCCTCTACCTCGGCAACGGTGGCCCGCGCCCGGGCAAGGTCGTGACCTACAAGGAGCTGGCGGGGACCTTCCGCCAGGTCGCCGAGGGCGGGGCGGAGGCCTTCTACCGCGGGCCCATCGCCCGCGCCATCGCCCGGGCGGTGACGGAGGCCGGCGGGTGGCTCTCGGAGGCGGATCTCGCCTCCTTCACGGCCGAGTGGCGGGAGCCCGTCACCATGACCTACCGGGGTCGAGAGATCTGCTCGGTGCCGCCGCCCTTCTCCGCCTTCCAGATGCTCGAGACGCTCAACATCCTCGAGGGCTATGACCTCCCCGCCTGGGGGCACAACTCCGCGGACTACCTCCACCACCTCATCGAAGCGGTGAAGCTCGCCTCCGCCGACCGGCTCGCCTACGCCTACTCGCCCGAGGTGCCCATCCGCGGCCTCGTCTCCAAGGCCTATGCCGCCTCCCAGCGGTTCCGCATCGATCCCGCGCGCGCCGCGGTGAGCGAGGGCGAGCGTCACAGCCGCGAGCGGCTCCCGGGGCAGATCGGCGAGGGGCATCCTGCTCAGTTCGCGCACGAGCAGACCACCCACTTCGCCTGCGCGGATGCCGAGGGGACCGTGGTCTCCGTCACCCAGACCCTCGGGGTCCCCTTCGGCTCGGGCTTCGCCGTGCCGGGCACGGGACTCGTGCTCAACAACATCCTCAAGTGGATGGACCGTGACCCGGAGTCGCCCAATGTCCTGCGCCCGGGCAAGAAGGCGGGGACCATGATGTCGCCCACCCAGGTCTTCACGGACGGCGCCTTCTCCCTGTCCGTCGGCACGCCCGGCTCCTACGGCATTCTCCAGACCACGACGCAGATGCTCCTGAACGTGCTCGAGTTCGGCCTGAACGTCCAGGAAGCCATCGAGGCGCCCCGAGTGCGCGTCTATCGCGACCGCCTGGTGGATGCCGAGGGGCGCCTCGGCGGGGAGACCCGGGAAGCCCTGGCGGGACGCGGCCACCAGATCAACGTCATCGAGGACTGGTCGTGGATCGTCGGCGGCGGGCAGGGCATCGCTCGCGACCCGGAGTCGGGAGCGCTCATGGCCGGCGCCGACCCGCGGCGTGACGGCTACGCGCTGGGGATGTGAGGCGCCGCGCGTGTTGCTCAGGGACCGGGTGGCGGTGGTGACGGGGGCGGGGGCGGGGATCGGGCGTGCCATCGCGCAGGCGCTCAGCGAGCGGGGGGCGCGCGTCGCCGTCGTGGACATCGATGAGGCGCGGGCGCGGGAGACGGCGCGGCTCCTCGCCGGGACAGGCGGCCAGGCGCTGGCGCTCGAGGCCGACACGAGCCGCTCCGGCGACGTGGACCGGGCCGTGACGGCGGCCTGCGAGGCGCTTGGGCCGCTGGAGATCATGGTGAACAACGCCGGGGTCCTCGACGGGTACTGGAGCGTGGACGAGATGGACGAGGCCCTGTGGCGGCGCGTGGTGGAGATCAACCTGACGGGCGTGTTCCTCGGCTGCAAGCGCGCGCTGCGGGAGATGCTGCCACGCGGGCGGGGGCGCATCATCAACATGGCCTCGGCGGCCGGGCTGGGCGGCACGGGCGGTGGGGCCGCCTACGTCGCGGCCAAGCACGGTGTCGTCGGCCTCACGCGGCAGATGGCGGTGGCCTACTCGGGCCGCGGCATCACGGTGAACGCCATCTGTCCGGGAGTGGTGCTCACGGAATTCCGCGCCCACTCGCGGGAGATCCTCGGCCCCGGCACCCCCGACATGAGCGGCCGCGGCATCGCCGTGAGCGACGAGCAGGTACGCGCCATCACACCGGCCGGCCGACGGGGCACCGCGGAGGAAGTCGCCGCCGCGGCCTGCTTCCTCGCCTCGGACGGAGCCGCCTACATCACGGGGCATGCCCTGGCGGTGGACGGGGGGTGGAGGGCCAGGTGACCCCGGGGGGGTATACCCCCACCGGGTAGTTACTCCCTCGTGGCGGGGGCCCCAGGGATAGTATTTTTCGCTTGCCCTCCCTCGGCGTCCGGGCATAATACCCTCAGCCGGATCGGGAGGCGCCGGGCGGCGAATCCCACACCCACTCGAGGGAGGAGAGAGAATGGCGAAGGCAAAGAAGCTGGCGTTCGGGGGCTACTCGATCAACTTCAAGGGCTGCGCCGACACGCTCGAGTCCGTCATGGGCTCGGCACCCATCGGCCCTTCCGAGATGACGAAGAAGATCTGGGCCTACGTGAAGAAGAAGAAGCTCGCCAAGAAGTAGGAGGGCGTCATCCCGGTCGGGTCATCCTCGCTTCGCCCGGCGCCTCCAGGATCACCCGGCCGGCGGCCCCGCCTGTCCCGCGAAGTCCGCGCTCCCGCCCGCGGCGCCGGCTCAGCCGCCAGTGGCGAGGGAGGCGCTCGGGCGACGAGGGGCTGGCTGGCGCGCGGGAGCCGGGCGCCGGGGCTCCTCGCCCGACTCGAGGCCGTTGGCGATGAACCCGTACTGGAGGAGCCGTCTCGCGTCGCGGAAGGAGAGGCTGCGGGTCTGGGCGCCGAGGACCACGAGGAGGAAGCGCTGTCCCGCGCGCCAGGCCGCCACCGCCAGGTTGTAGCCCGCCTCGTTGGTGAAGCCGGTCTTGAGCGCCTGCACGCCGCCCGGGTCGTCGAAGAGCGGGATGCGCCGGCTGTACACCCGGCCCCGGTAGATGAAGTTCTTGCCGCCGAGGATGGTGCGCGAGACGGGGTGGTCCTGGACGAGCCGTCCGATGAGCGTGGCGATGTCCTGCGCCGTCGTGCGCTGGTCGGGATCCGGCAGCCCGTGGGCGTTGGCGAAGTGAGTGGAGGCGAGCCCCAGCTCCGCGGCCTTGGCGTTCATGCGGATGACGAACTCCTCCTCGGCGCCGCCGAGATGCTCGGAGACCGCCGTGGCGGCGTCGTTGGCCGAGGCGATGGCCACGCCCTCCAGGAGCGTACCGAGGGAGACGCTCTCCCCCGCCCGCAGCCCCATCCGGTAGCGCGGCGTCTCGGCGGCGCGGCGGCTGATGGTCACCGGCTCCTCCCACTGGGCGCGCCCGGCCTCCAGGTCCTCGTAGGCGAGATAGAGCGTCATGAGCTTCACGAGGCTGGCGGGGGCGTGATCCTCGGCCGCGTTCCGGGAGAAGAGCACCTTGCCGTCCGAGTCGAGGAGCAGGACGGCCTCGGCGCTGAGCGCCGGAGCGTGGCCGTTCTGGGCCCAGGCCGGCGCCGCGGCGAGGCAGAGCATCAGGCCGAGCGTGAGGATCGAGCGCACCATCGTGAATTCTACGCGAGGCGGGGCGCTCGTGAAAAGAGAAAAGCCTACCGGACGGCTCGCTTCAGCTCCTTGGAGGGCCGGAACCGCGGTGTCCGGCCTCCCACCACGTTCATGGGCTGCCCCGTGCGCGGGTTCTTGCCCTTGCGCGCCTTCCGCCGGCTCACCGAGAAGGTGCCGAAGCCCACGAGCGTCACGGGCTGGCCGCGCTTGAGCGAGGTGCGGATGGATGCGAGCAGCGCCCGGAGCGCCCTGTCGGTGGCGGCCTTGGTCCAGCCGCTCGCCGATGCCATGGAGGCCACGAGGTCCGCGCGGGTCATGGTGGGAGGGTCGCATGCTAGCAGACCCGGGCTTGGAGGGTCAAGACGGGTGGTGGTATCGTTGCCCATCATGCGTCACGGCCCGGCCGCCCTCCTCCTGAGCGCCGCGCTGGCCGTCGTGGCGGGAGTGACCTCGCCCGCGTGGCCCCGGCACCCCGACCTCGACGCGGACACCCGCAGCGGCGAGCACGCGCGCGGGAGCGCCGCCACGACGGACCCGGGCTCGCCGTCCATGGAGCTCGCCCTCGAGGCTCCCCCGCGGCCGCAGGGCATTCCCTGGGACCGCCTCGACGCGCGGGCCTACGATCTGGTGCGGGAGGTGGTGGTCGGCGCCCTCGTCGAGCGCGAGGTGCGCGACATCGCCTTCCGGAGCCGCCCGGCCGTCTTCGAGTTCCTCCTCGACCACCCCGACTTCGCGGCCGACGTGGCGCGGGCGCTGCGGCAGGGGAAGTACCGGCTGCGGCGCGTGGGCGATGCCTACGAGGCCGACGACGGCCGCGGCGCGCGCGGCTGGCTCACGCCGGTGTTCGCCGCCCCGGGGCGGCGCCTCTTCCACCTCGCCGGCCGCTACGACCCGCCGCTGCTGCCGGCGCTGTCCGGGCGGCTCGTGGTCCTCCTCGACAGCGAGCACGTGGAGGGCCCCGACGGCGTCACCTACTGCGCCATGAGGATCTCGGGCTTCCTCAAGCTCGACTCGCCCTTCACCGAGGCGCTGGCCCGGGTCGCCCAGAGCTTCTCCGAGGCGCAGGTGGACCGGCGGGTGCGGCGCTTCTTCCGGCACGTCGCCGCCGTCAGCCGCCGCGCCTACGACGACCCGGAAGGCCTGGCGGAGCTCGTGGCGGGACGCCCCGAGCTCCCCCCGGAGCTGGCAGCGGAGTTCCGGAGCCTGATCGTCGCCCACCTGCCCCCGCCCTGGGCGGAGCGCCAGCGGTTCAGGTTGCTCGAGGCGGCGCCGCTGTGGGGCCCGCAGGAGTGAACACGGTGTTCCCGGGTGCTATACTGACGGGCGCCGCTCGCGCCGGTCACTGACCAGCCGGGGTAGCTCAGTGGCAGAGCAATCGATTCGTAATCGATAGGTCGCGGGTTCAACTCCCGCCCCCGGCTCCATCGCCCCCGAGAGAGGTGCCGCATGAGCCAGCCGTCCCGTTCCCGCACCGCCGAGGAGATGGCCCTGCTCGAGTCCGCCGCGCGCACGCTGCCGGGCGGCGTGCTCGGCTCCGCCCGCTTCCCCGATGAGCTGGCCTTCATCGTCACGGGCGGCCGCGGCTCCCGGCTCTACGACGGAAGCGGCCGCGAGTACATCGACTACCTGCTGGGCTCGGGGCCGCTCGTCCTCGGGCACGCCCACCCCGCGGTGGTCCAGGCGGTGCGCGAGCGGATCGAGGACGGCACCACCTACTACCTTGTCAACGAGCCCATCGTGCGCCTGGCCGAGGAGGTGTGCCGCGCCGTGCCCTGCGCCGAGCAGGTGCGCTTCACCTCCTCGGGCTCGGAAGCCACCTTCTTCGCGCTCCGCGCCGCCCGGGCCTTCCGCAAGCGCGACAAGATCCTCAAGTTCGAGGGTGGCTACCACGGCAGCCACGACTACGCGCTGATGTCCTCGACCCCGAGGTCGCCCAAGGCCTTCCCCGCGGCGATGGCGGACTCGGCGGGCATCCCGCAGGCGCTCGAGGGCGAGGTGCTGATTGCCCCCTACAACGACCTCTCGACCGTGGAGGCGCTCCTCGCCGCCCATGGCGACACGCTCGCCGCCGTGATCGTGGAGCCCTTCCAGCGGCTCATCCCGCCGGCGCCGGGCTTCCTCGCGGGCCTGCGCGGGGCGACGCGGCGCCACGAGATCCCGCTCATCTTCGACGAGGTCGTGACCGGCTTCCGCTTCGCCTATGGCGGGGCGCAGGAGTACTACGGCGTGGTGCCGGACCTCGCCGCCTGCGGGAAGATCCTGGGCGGCGGTTTCCCGCTGGCGGCGGTGTGCGGGCGCCGGGACATCATGCGCGCCTTCGACCCGCGGCTGGACGGCAGCGGCGAGTTCGTCGCCCAGATCGGCACGCTCAACGGCAACCCCATCGCCGCAGCCGCGGGCCTGGCCACGCTGGCCGAGCTGCGCCGGCCCGGCGCCTACGAGCGCCTGCACGCCGCGGGGCGCCGGCTCAAGGACGGGCTGACCCGGCTCGTGGAGAGGTCCGGCCTCCCCGCCCAGGTCATCGGCGAGAGCACGGTGTTCGACATCGTCTTCACCGACAGGCCCGTCACCGACTACCGGTCGCTGCTCACCGCCGACGGCGCCCTGCTCAAGGCCTTCAACGCGGAATGCCTCAGGCGCGGCGTCTGCAAGGGCCGCGAGAAGCTCTACATGTCGCTCGCGCACAGCGACGCGGACATCGCGCAGACGCTTCAGGCCTTCGAGGGCGCGCTGGCTGCGCTGCCGAGGAGCACACCCGGCGCCAAGGCGTAACGGCCGCGGCCATGCGCTGGCGCATCGGCGTCGACATCGGCGGCACCTTCACCGACGTGGTGGTGGCGGACGAGCGCGGCGGGCGCCTGGACGTGGTGAAGGTGCCGACCACGCCCCGTGACTTCGCCCAGGGCGTGCTGGAGGCGCTGGCCGCCGCCGCGCGCGCGCATGGCGTGGAGCCCGGGCAGGTCTCGCTCCTGGCCCATGCCACCACCGTCGTCACCAACGCGCTGCTCGAGCACAAGGGGGCGCGCACCGCGCTCCTCACCACGGCCGGCTGCCGCGACGTGCTCGAGCTGCGCCGCTCCGCGCGCGCGAGCCTCTACGACCTCTTCCAGGACGGTCCCGACGCCATCGTCCCGCGGCACCTCCGGCTCGAGGTGCGCGAGCGGCTGGACGCCCAGGGCCAGGTGGTGGAGCCGCTCCACATGGAGGACGTGGACGAGGCCGTGGACTTCATCAAGCGCCACGACGTCCAGGCCGTCGCCGTCTGCCTCCTCTACTCCTTCCTCGACGATGCCCACGAGCGCCGCATCGGCGCGCGCCTCCGCGCGGCGCTGCCGGAGGTGCCCGTCTTCCTCTCGAGCGAGGTGCTGCCCGAGATCCGCGAGTTCGAGCGCACGAGCACGACGGCCGTCTGCGCCGCGGTCGCGCCCATCCTCGCCTCCTATCTCGAGCGGCTGGAGTCCGCGCTGACGCGCCAGGGCTTCCCGGCGCCCTACGTGATGGGCTCCTCGGGCGGCGTCTTCACCGTGGCCGAAGGGCTCAGGATGCCGGCCATGGCGGTGGAGTCCGGCCCGGCGGCGGGCGTCATCGCCGCCCAGCTCCTGGGCCGCCAGCTCGGGCTGCCCAACCTCATCTCCTTCGACATGGGCGGGACGACGGCCAAGGCGAGCCTCATCGAGCAGGGCGCCATCAGCACCACCAGCGACTACGAGGTGGGCGGCAGCGGCCATGCGCGCCGGTGGACGCACGGCACGGGGTATCCCATCCGCGTGCCGGTGATCGACCTCGCCGAGGTGAGCGCCGGCGGCGGCAGCATCGCCTGGATCGACCCGGGCGGGGCGCTTCGCGTGGGGCCGGAGAGCGCGGGCGCCGAGCCCGGGCCCGTCTGCTACGGCCAGGGCGGCGAGCGGCCGACCGTCACGGATGCCGATCTCGTGCTCGGCTACCTCAACCCGGTGGCGCTCCTCGGCGGCGGGCTCCCCGTGCACCTGGATCGCGCGCGCGCCGCCATCGAGGCCAGGATCGCGCGCCCGCTCGGGCAGGGCCTGCTCGAGGCCGCCGCGGGCATCGTGGACGTGGTGACGGCGGGCATGGCCGCCACGCTCCGCATCGTCTCCGTCGAGCGGGGCCACGATCCGCGCGACTTCAGCCTGGTCGCCTTCGGCGGCGCCGGCCCCGTGCACGCCGCGCGCCTGGCGCAGGAGCTGGAGATCCCGCAGGTGATCGTGCCGCCGCTGCCCGGCGGTTTCTCGGCGCTGGGGCTGGTCGCCAGCGACGTCCGCCGCGACTACGCGAAGACGTTCTACGCACGGCTGGACAAGGCCCGCCTCGAGGACGTGACCGCCGTCTACGCGGCCATGGAGGCTTCCGCCCGCGAGATGCTCCGCGGCGCCGGCGTGCCCGAGGGGCGCCGGGAGATCGCGCGCGCGGCCGACTGCCGCTACATCCGCCAGGCCTACGAGCTCACCGTGCCCGTGGCGGCAGGGCCCGTCACCGCCGCGGTGCTGCGCCGGCTGGCCGCCGACTTCCATGACAAGCACCGCCTGACCTACGGCCACGCCAATGCCGACGAGCCCGTCCAGCTGGTGAACCTGCGCCTCTCCGCGGTGGGGAAGCTGGCCGGCCTCGACCTCTCGCGACGGCCCGGCCCGGGCGCGGCGGCGCCGCCGGCCACCACGCGCGAGGCGTATTTCGGGGAAACGGGGCTGGTCCGCTGCGACGTGCTCCCGCGCGAGGCCCTGCCGCCGGGCATGCGCCGCGCGGGGCCGCTCATCATCGAGGCGGTGGACACCACCATTGTCGTGCCGCCCGGCTGGCACTGCCGCGTGGACGCCCGCGGCTGCATCGTCCTCGGCCAGGGGGAGATCCCGGCATGACCGCCACCGATCCGGCCACCTTCGAAGTCGTCAAGAACGCGCTCTACTGCGCCGCCGAAGAGATGAAGGTGGTGCTCGCCAAGACCGCCTACTCCCCGCTGCTGAAGGTGGCGGGCGACTACTCCTGCGGCCTCTTCGACGTCGCGGGCGAGATGGTGGCCCAGGGCCCCGACCTGCCCATTCACCTGGGCTCCATGCCGCTGGCCGTCAAGGCGGTGATCCGCGCCTTCCCGCAGGTCGAGCCCGGCGACATCTTCATCCACAACGACCCCTACTTCGGCGGGAGCCACCTGCCGGACGTCAACGTCGTCACGCCAGCCTTCCACGAGGGGACCCTCCTCGGCTTCGCCTGCGTGCGCGCCCACTGGCCTGACATTGGCAGCAACACGCCCGGCTCCTACGGCGCCGCCACCGAGATCTACGGCGAGGGCTTGCGGTTGCCGCCGGTGCGCCTGGCCCGCGCGGGGGTGCTCGCCAGCGACATCGAGCAGATCATCTTCACCAACGTGCGCAACCCCGAGGAGCGGCGCGGCGATCTGCGCGCGCAGGTCGCCGCCAACCTGCGCGGCACGCTGCGCCTGCAGGAGCTGGCGAGGAAGCACGGCGCGGGGCGGCTGCTGAAGATCATGCAGGAGGTCCTGGACTACTCCGAGCGCATGATGCGCGCCATGCTGGCCACCCTCCCCGACGGGACCGCCGCCTTCGAGGAGCTCTGCGACGGCGACGGCATCGTGGAGGACGGCGAGAGCCAGGACCGCCCCTTCCGCATCCGCCTGCGAGTGACCAAGCGCGGCGACACCATCGGCGTGGACTTCGCCGGCACCGACCCGCAGGTGCCCGGCCCCATGAACGCTCCGCTCGCCGTCACCGCCTCCGGGATCTACTGCGCGATCAAGATGGTGGCGGACCCGACCGATCTGGTCCCCCCCAACTCGGGCTGCTGGCGTCCCGTGGACCTGCGCGCCGAGCCCGGCACCGTGGTCAACGCGCTCGCCCCCGCGCCCGTGGTCTTCGCCAACCACGAGATCTCCCACCGCGTCTGCGACATGCTCTTCGGCGCCCTCGCCCAGCTCGCCCCAGAGCGCGTCATGGCCTGCTCGCAGGGCACCTCCGCCATCTTCATCGTGGGCGGCGTGGACTACCGCAACGGCGCCCGCTACGTCTCCTACGAGACCATCAAGGGCGGCTTCGGCGCCCGCCCCACCAAGGACGGCATCAACGGGGTGGCCAGCGGCATCTCCAACACCATGAACACGCCCATCGAGATCCTCGAGATGAGCTTCCCCGTGCGCATCGAGCGCTACGCCATCGTGGCGGACAGCGGCGGCGCGGGACGCTACCGCGGCGGCTGCGGCGTCGAGCGCGTGTGGCGCATCCTGGGCCGCCCCGCCCAGGTGAGCGTCTGCTGCGAGCGCAGCGTGGCCCCGCCTTTCGGCCTGGCCGGCGGCGGCCCCGGCGCCGGCGCCCGGGTGACCCTCATCGCCCCCGACGGCCGCGAGCGCCGGCTCCACAGCAAGGGCACCTTCACCGCGCCCCCCGACGCCCGGATCGTCATGCGCGCCCCCGGCTCCGGCGGCTATGGCCCGCCGTCCGAGCGGGACCCCGCCCGGCTGCGGGAAGACGTGCTCAACGGGTACGTGACGCGGGAAGCCGCCGCCGAGCGATACGGCAACTCCCGGGCCGACGAGCTGGGCTGTCCGGCCTGTCACGGACTAGCCGCCTGCTGAAGAACCCCGCAGACTGCTCAAAAAGGTCCAGATGCGAGGCGGCGCCCGACGGCCGCACGCGAGGCGTACTCGCTGTACGTTGAGCGTGCGGCCGAGGGCGCCAACGACGCAGATGGGCCTTTTTCAGCAGCCTGCTAG
>MGBV01000053.1:17319-21136 GCA_001788415.1 Candidatus Rokubacteria bacterium GWC2_70_16
CCCTGTTCACGCCATCGTGGACTTCTCCCTGGACGTCGCGGAGGGGGAATTCCTCTGCCTGGTGGGCCCCTCCGGCTGCGGGAAGAGCACGTTCCTGCGCCTGGTGGCCGGGCTCCTCACCCCGTCGAGCGGCGAGGTGGAGATCCTGCGGCGGAGCGCGGACCACGGCCAGCCCCTGACCAGCATCGTCTTCCAGGAGTACGCGATCTTCCCCTGGAAGACCGTCCGCGACAACGTGGGCTTCGGGCTCCAGATGCGGCGCCTCCCCCCGCGCGAGGGCCGGGAGGTGGTGGACCACTGGCTGGGCAAGGTGGGGCTGCGCAAGTTCGCGGAGGCCTTCCCGCGCCAGCTCTCCGGCGGCATGAAGCAGCGGGTCGCCATCGCCCGGGCCTTCGCCAACGACCCCGAGGTGCTCTTGATGGACGAGCCGCTGGGCGCGCTCGACGCCCAGACCCGCGTCGTGCTCCAGCAGGAATTGCTGCGGCTGTGGGAGGAGGACAAGAAGACCGTGCTCTACGTGACCCACAGCCTGGAGGAGGCCGTGCTCCTCGGGGACCGCGTGGTCCTCATGACCGCGCACCCGGGCACGCCCAAGGCCGAGTACCGCATCGACTTCCCCCGGCCGCGCGGCCTCGAGCTGACCGCCGCGCCGGAGTTCTCCCGCACCACCTACACGATCTGGAGCGCGCTCCAGGACGAGGTCCTGCGCGCCATGGAGGCCGAGGCGTGAGGCCCGAGCCCGGCCTCCGGCGCTCCCGGGATCTGCTGCTCGCCGTGGCGACGCCGCTCCTGCTCCTCGTGCTCTGGGAGGCGCTGGTGCGGGTGAACCTCCTCGACTACCGCTTCTTCCCCCCGCCGACCCGGATCGCCACCGCCGGGGCGGCGCTCATCGGCAGCGGGGAGCTGTGGGTGCATCTCGGCGCCAGCCTCTTCCGCATCGTGGCGGGGTTCGCCATCGGCGTGGCCATCGGGATCCCGGTGGGGCTCACGCTCGGCGCCTTCCGCGTGCTGCGCGTGATGTTCGACCCCGTCCTCTCGGCGCTCTACGTCATCCCGAAGATCGCCATCCTCCCCCTCATCATGCTGATCTTCGGCCTGGGCGAGGGGTCCAAGATCGCCATCGTCGCCCTGGCCACCTTCTTCGTGGTGGCCATCAACAGCCTCGGCGGCGTGCGCCAGATGGAGCCCATCCTGCTGGAGGCGGCGCGGAACTTCGGGGCGCGCGGCTTCGACCTCTTCCGCCACCTGATCTTTCCGGGCGCCCTCCCCAGCATCTTCGTCGGCCTCCGGCTGGCCGCCGGCACCGCGCTCCTGGTGATCATCGCGGCGGAGTTCGTGGCGGCCAACGAGGGCATCGGCTTCCTGATCTGGCGTTCCTGGACGACGCTCGTCACGGAGAACATGTTCGTGGGCTTCGCGGTGATCGCGGTCCTCGGCATGCTCTCGACCTGGCTCATCCACCGCGTGGGGCGGCTGGTGATGCCCTGGCGGGACGAGGAGATCGACCTCGCCTCCCGCCAGGACAGCGTCTAGCCCGCGCGCAGCACAAGGAGAGACCCATGACGCTCCCCCGATGGCGCCTGGCGGCGCTCGCGCTCCTCGTTCCGCTCTCGCTGGCGGCCGGGCTTGCCCAGGCCCAGCCGGCCGGCCGGCCCGACAAGGTGGTGGTGGCCCATGTGCCGCTGATGACCTTCGCCATCCTCTACTCGGCCATCGACAACGGCTTCATGGCCGAGCAGGGGATCCAGGTCGACCTCCAGCGCGTGGCCTCGGGCACCCAGGCGGTGGGCTTCCTCGCCCAGGGCCAGGTCGACGTCGGGGCCATCGGGCTGGCGGGCGGCATCTTCAACGCCTTCAACCGCGGCTTCGACATGCGGATCGTGGCCACCGCCTCGGTCTGGGGCCCGAAGCACGACGTCATGATCCTGGGCCAGGCCGACAAGGTGAAGAGCGGCGAGCTCAAGACCATCGCCGATCTCCGGGGCAAGCGGGTCGGGATCGCGGGCGGCACCGGCTCCGCGGGCGCCTACCTCGTGGACGCCGCCCTGCGCACGGTGGGGCTCACCATCCGGGATGTGCAGGTCGTGAGCATCGCCAACGCCGATGTCCCGGTGGCCCTCAAGAACAAGGCGCTGGACGCCGGGCTGGCCGGCGTGCCGTTCGCGACCCAGGCGGTGACGGAGGGGTGGGCGGTGCCGCTCCTGCAGAACTTCGAGCCCGGTGCGGCCACCACCGTCTTCCTCTACTCGGGCAAGCTCATCAAGGAGCGCCCGGCGGTGGCCGAGCGCTTCACGCTGGCGCTGCTGCAGGGCGCGCGGGCCATGCAGGGGGCCCAGCTTACCTCCGAGAAGAACCTGGCGATCTGGACCAAGTACACCGGCGTCCGGGCGGAGACCATCAAGTCCTCGACGCCGCTCGTCTACTCGCCGGATCTCGAGATCTTCAGGGACAACATCGCGCGCCAGGAGAAGAGCCACCGGGAGGCGGGCTTCACCGACTACCAGACACCCGTGCCGGTGGAGCAGATGCTCGACGAGTCCTTCCGGCAGAAGGCGCTGGCCCGGCTCGGCCCGTACCGCCCGTGACCGGCGGACAGCGCCGCCTCGAGCCGGGGAGCCGGCGCCTGGCCGTGGTCGGCGAGTGTGACGTGGCGGTTATCGGCGGGGGGACGGCCGGCGTCAGCGCGGCGGTGACGGCGGCCCGGAGCGGCGCCCGCACCGTGCTCGTGGAGCGCCAGGCCTACCTGGGGGGGATGGGCACCGGCGGCATGGTGGGCACCTTCTGCGGCCTCTACGCCGGGGGGCCGGAGAAGCCGCCCATCCCCATGCGCTTCGCCGCCGACGTCCTCCATCGCCTCACCGAGCGCGGCGGCTGCGGGACTGTCGATATCCGCAAGACGCGGGTCGTCCACTACGACATCGGGGGGCTCAAGCAGGTGCTGGACGAGCTAGCGGTGGAGAGCGGGGCCACGCTGCTCTTGCACACGCTGGTGACCGGGGTCCTCGCCGATGCCCGCGGGGTCCACGGTGTGGTCGTCGACAACGTGGAGGACCACGGCGTCCTCCGGGCCTCCCAGCTGATCGACGCCAGCGGCAATGCGGATGTGGTCCACTGGGCGACGGGGCGCACGGAGCAGGGGGGCGAGGCCGGGGAGACCCAGCCCTCCACGCTCGTGTTCCGGATGGCCGGCGTCGACCTCGACGCGACCGGGATCGTCTCGCGCGACCGCTTCCGCGAGCTGGCCGAGCGCGCGGGCGCCGAGGGCTATGCCTTGCCGCGCACCGACGGCTACTTCTTCGCCACCACCCATCCCGGAGAGGTGAACTGCAACATGACCCGGGTCACGGGGCTGGACCTCACCCGGGCCGCCGAGGCCACCGAGGCCGAAATCGTGGCCCGGCGGCAGGTGCAGGAGTACGCCCGCTTCCTCCGCGACCGCGTGCCGGGCTTCGAGAAGAGCTATCTCAGCTTCTACGGGTCCACCCTCGGCATCCGGGAGACGCGGCGGATCGTGGGCGAGTACGTCGTGACGGCGGAGGACCTGCTGGCGGCCCGGACCTTCCCCGATGGCGTCGCCTATGCGGCCTGGCCGATGGAGATCCACCGGCCCGATGGCGCCCTGTGGCGATGGCTGCCCGACGACCGGTGGATGGAGATCCCGCACCGGGCGCTGCTGCCGCTGGGCCTGGCCAATGTCCAGGCGGCCGGGCGGTGCATCAGCACCACCCACGAGGCGCTGGGCTCGACGCGGGTCATGGGCACCGCCATGTCGGTGGGGGAAGCGGTGGGCCTGGCCGCCGCCTGGGCGGCGCAGCGC
>MGBV01000054.1:0-9820 GCA_001788415.1 Candidatus Rokubacteria bacterium GWC2_70_16
CACCCAGGAGAAGGTGCACGCGCTCTTCGGCGCGTACTTCTCCAGCGTCACCGCCACCGCCAGCCAGGTGGCCGAGCGCTACGGCATGCCCTACATGAACGCCGAGTCCTCCTCGCCGGGGCTCACCGAGCGCGGCTTCAAGTGGTTCTTCCGCACCTCGCCCCACGACGGGCACTTCAGCGTGGCCATGTTCGACTTCATGAAGGACCTGGAGAAGCGCCGCGGGGTGAAGATCAAGACCCTCGGCATCATGCACGAGGACACGTTGTTCGGCGTGGACTCGGCCAAGGTGCAGGAGGAGCTGGCGAAGAAGTACGGCTACGAGGTGGCGGTGAAGATGGCGTATCGCGCCAAGACCACCAACCTGGACGCCGAGGTGGGCAAGCTGAAGGCGGCCAACCCGGACGTGTTCCTGCCCACCTCGTACACCTCGGACGCGATCCTCTTCGTCAAGACGGCGAAGAACCTCGACTACAACCCGAAGCTCCTCCTCGCCCAGAACGCCGGCTGGACCGATCCCACCTTCGTCACCGAGCTGGGCCGAGACGTGGAGGGGCACATCACGCGGGCGCCCTTCGCGCTGGACATGGCGGCGAAGAAGCCGATGATCCGCCAGGTCAACGAGGCCTTCAAGAAGCTCAAGGACAACCCGGGCGGCCGCGACATCTCGGACGTTCCCGCCCGCGCCTTCACGGGCTTCCTCACGCTCGCGGAGGCCATCAGCCGCGCCCGCAGCGTGAACCCCGAGGAGATCCGCAAGGCGCTCGTGGCCACGAACATCCCGCCCGACCAGCTCATCATGCCGTGGAGCGGCGTCAAGTTCGACGAGAAGGGGCAGAACACGGGCGTGCGCGCCATCTTGCAGCAGGTGCAGAAGGGCGCCTACGCGACGATCTACCCCTTCGAGCTGGCGTCGGCCGACGTGGGGTACCCGCTGCAGCCCTGGAAAGACCGCAAGTAGCGCAACGCATCTGGGAGGATGGCCCGGGGACGATGACGCCCGGCGCAGTCCGACGAGGAGGGACGGTATGAGGACGATGCGGGTGGGGATGGCGGTCGCGTGGCTTTCGCTGCTGGCGGGAGCGCTGCCGGCAGGCGCGCAGGAGCCGTACCGGCTGGGCGAGGTGTGCTTCTGCACGGGGCCGGCGCCGCAGTTCGGCGAGTACTGCCAGCAAGGCATGGAGCTGGCCCTGGAGGACATCGCCCGGGAGGGCGGCATCAAGGGGCGCAAGCTCGAGGTGATTCGTGAGGACTGTCAGGCGCAGCCCAAGCTGGCCATCGCGGGCCTGACGAAGCTGATCAGCCTCCACAAGGTGCCGGCCTTCGTCACCTACGGCTCGAGCGTGGTGCTGGCCCTGGCCCCGCTCGCGGAGCAGAACAAGGTCGTCCTGCTGAACACGATGGCGACCAGCGAGAAGATCCGGCAGGCGGGCGACTTCATCTTCTCCAACATCGCGGGCAGCGAGGTGGAGGTGGTCCAGGCCGCGGAATTCGCGGCCCGGAAGCTCGGCGCCAAGAAGGTCGCGATGCTGTACGTGAACAACGAGTTCGGGCTCTCGGGCCGGACCGTATTCTCGCAGACCGCGGCGCGGGTCGGCATGACGACGCCGGTCGCCGAGGCCCATGACATCGGGGCCACGGACTACCGGACGCAGCTCACCAAGGTCCGGGCCGCCGTGCCGGACCTCATCTTCATGTACAGTCACGACAAGGAGATCGGCTACGCGCTCAAGCAGGCCAAGCAGCTCGGCATCGACACGCCGTGGCTGCTGTACTCCGGGGCCAGCGCGCCCGTCACTGCCGAGATTGCCGGGGCGGCCCTCGAGGGCGCGATCATGCCCCAGTGGCCATGGGATCCGGTGGGGGGCACGCCCAAGATGCGCGAGTTCGTGGCGCGCTACCAGGCGAAGCACGGAAAGGTGCCGGCCATCTACGTGGCCACCTGCTACGACGGCTACCGGCTCCTCGGCGAGGCGCTCCGCAGCGGCGCCACCACGGGCCCCGAGATTCGGGACTTCATCTACAAGGTGAAGAACTTCGAGGGCGTCTCGGGGACTCTCAACTTCGACCAGGACGGCCAGGTCGTCTGGCCGGCGCGCTTCATGGTGGTGAAGGGGGGCAAGCTCACCCCCTACGGCCGGTAGGATCCCCCCGGCGGGGAGGGGGGGACGCCCCCTCCCCGATCCCCATGGGCGAGCTGCTGCAGCTGACCGTCAACGGCCTCATCGCGGGGAGCGCGTACGCGCTGCTGGCGCTGGGCTTCTGGGTCGTCTACGGCACGACCCGGACCTTCCACTTCGCCCACGGCGGCGTCTACACCCTCGGGGGCTACGTCTTCTACCACACGCTCGTGGCCCTCGGGGCCCCCTTCGTGGTGGCGGTGGCGGCCACCCTCCTGGTGACGGCACTCCTCGGCATGGCCATCGAGCGGTTCGTGTACCGGCCCCTGCGGGCCATCGGGGCCTCCGACATGGAGACCCTGCTCAGCTCGCTGGGGCTCTACGTGCTCATCGAGAACCTCGTGATCATCGTCTGGAAGAGCGATCCGCGCCTGGTGCCCGTGGCCGAGCCACTCCAGCAGGGCCTCCCGTTCGGTCCCGTCTGGATCACGGGCCTGCAGCTCGTGGGCCTCGTCGCGAGCCTCGGTCTCTGGGGCGGGCTGGCGCTGTTCCTCCGACGGAGCCGCGTGGGCAAGGCGATCCGCGCGCTGGCGGCGGACCCGGAGATGACGGAGATCGTGGGCATCAACGAGGACCGGATCCGGCTCGTGGTCTACGCGGTGGGCTCGCTCCTGGCCGGCTGCTCCGTGGTGCTCTCCGCCATCGACACCGGCATCGCGCCCTCCTCGGGGATGAGCGCCCTCCTCATCGCGACCATCTCGGTCATCGTCGGGGGCACCAACGCCGTGTCCGGCGGCGTGGCAGGCGGGTTCCTGATCGGTGTCGTCGAGAACGTCGGCATCTGGAAGATCGCCTCCGAGTGGAAGCAGGCCATCGCCTTCGGCGTCCTCGCCGCGTTCATCCTCCTCCGGCCGACCGGGCTGCTCGGGCCGCGGCAGGCGAAGTAGCGGCCGATGGACTACATCTTCTATGTCCTGATTCTGGCCAGCCTCTACGCCATCCTGGCGGTCTCGCTGAACCTGCTCGTCGGGCTCACCGGGCTGGTGTCCATCGCCCACGCGGGGTTCATGGCCATCGGCGCGTATGCGACGGCGCTGCTGACCACGAAGGCCGGCGCCAACTTCTTCGCCGCCGCCGTCGTCGGCATGGGGCTCGCGGCGCTGGTGGCCGCGCTGCTGGCCGTGCCCACGCTCAAGGTCACCGGCGACCACTACATCATCGCGTCGTTCGGCTTCCAAGTGATCATCATCAGCGTGCTGCTGAACTGGCCGGCGCTGACCAATGGCCCGTTCGGGATCTCGGGGATCCCGCGCCCGTCGCTCTTCGGCTTCGCCTTCGCGAGCTACCCGCGCCTGCTCGTGCTGGCGGTGGCGCTCGCCGGGCTCGCGGGCTGGGTGGCGTGGCGGATCGCCGTCTCCCCCTTCGGGGCCGTGCTCCGGGCCATCCGGGAGGACGAGGGCGCCGCCCGCTCACTCGGCAAGGACGTGACGCGCTTCAAGGTGCAGGTCTTCGTCGTCGGCTGCGCGCTGGCCGCGCTGGGCGGCGCGCTCTACGCGGGCGTGACCTCGTTCATCGATCCCCCGAGCTTCGACATCCACGAGTCGATCTTCATCCTGGCCATCGTCATCATCGGCGGCAAGGGGAACGTGCTCGGCTCCATGCTGGGCGCGCTCGTGCTCATCGTCTTGCCCGAGCTGCTCAAGTTCCTGGCGGTGCCGTCCAGCATCGCCGATCCGCTGCGCCGCGTCCTGTACGGGGTGCTGCTCATGGCGTTCATGCGGTTCCTGCCCGCGGGGCTCCTCCGCGAGCGGCCGGCCCGCTAGGCCATGGCGTACTTCGAGATCGAGGGCCTCACCAAGGACTTCGGCGGCCTGCGGGCCGTGGACGGGCTGTCCTGCACCATCGAGCAGGGGAAGGTGACCAGCCTCATCGGCCCCAACGGCGCCGGCAAGACGACGGCCTTCAACCTCATCTCGGGCTTCGTCCGGCCCTCGGCCGGACACGTGCGCTACCGCGACCACGACATCACGGGCCTCGGGCCCGACCGCATCGTCGAGCTGGGCCTCGCGCGGACGTTCCAGGATCTCCGGCTCTTCCACCGGATGACGGCGCTCGAGAACGTGGCGCTGGGGCTCCAGCGTCAGCGTGGCGAGCGGCTGGCCCACGCGGTGTTCGGACGGGCGGCCCTCCGGGCGGAGCGGGAGGTCGCGAGGGGCCGGGCGCGAGCCATCCTGGAGGAGCTTGGGCTCGGGGCCAAGGCGGGCGAGCTGGCGCAGAACCTGGCCTACGGCGAGCAGAAGCTCCTGGCCATCGCGCGGGCGATCGCCACGGAGGCCGACCTGCTGCTCCTCGACGAGCCCGCGGCCGGGCTCGGGCGGGAGGCGACGGACACGATCCTCGGCGTGATCCGCGGGCTCGTGCGGCGCGGGCGCACCGTGCTGCTGATCGACCACCACATGGAGGCGGTGATGGACGTCTCCGACCGGGTGGTGGTGCTGGATGCCGGGCGCAAGATCGCCGAGGGCGCGCCGGACGAGGTGCAGCACAACGAGGAGGTCGTCCGGGTGTACCTGGGGCTCTGAGGGGGACGGCGGGCGGAGGATGGGCGCGCGGCTGCTGGAGCTGTCGGACGTGACGGCGGGGTACGACAAGAAAGTCGTACTCGAACGCGTCTCCCTGCGCGTGGACGAGGGGGAGATCGTGGCGATGCTCGGGCCCAACGGGGCCGGCAAGACTACCACCGTGCGGACGATCTTCGGGCTCCTGCGCCCGTCGCAGGGCGCCATCGTCTACCGGGGCCGGCGGATCGAGGGGACGCGCGCGTCGGAGCATGTGCGGGACGGGATGGCCCTCGTCCCGCAGGGGGGGCGGGTGTTCGCGCCGCTCTCGGTGGCGGAGAACCTCGAGCTGGGCGCGTACCTGCTCCGGAGCCGCGAGGAGCTCCACCGCCGGCTCGAGGAGGTCTTCGCGCTGTTCCCGCGGCTCCGCGAGCGCTTGTCCCAGCGCGCCGGCTCGCTCTCCGGGGGCGAGCGCCAGATGCTCTCGATCTCCCGGGCGCTGATCCTGCGGCCGCGGCTCCTCCTGCTCGACGAGCCGTCCGAGGGGCTGAGTCCGCTCCTGGTCAAGGAGATGTTCGCGGTGCTGGGGCGCGTGGCGCGGGAGCGGGGCACCACCGTGCTGGTCGTGGAGCAGAACGTGCGGGCGGCGCTCGGCATCGCCTCGCGTGTGTACGTGATGCGGCTCGGCCACATCGTGATGGAGGAGCGCGACCCGTCGAGGCTGCTGGACGGCGACGCGCTGCGCCGGGCGTACATCAGCTGAGCGCGCGCGAGCGCGTCGAGGGTCCGGCGGGTCGGTGGGGGCAAACCGCGCAGGGGAGCATGGTACAGTAGCCGCCGATGACCGTCGAGGTGCTGCTCCAGGGAATCATCGGCGGGCTCCTCATGGGGTTCATCTACGCCCTCATCGCCGCCGGCCTCTCGCTCATCTTCGGCCTCATGGAGATCGTGAACTTCGCCCACGGTGAGTTCCTGATGCTCGCCATGTTCTCCACCTTCTGGGCCTGGTCGCTGTGGCGGCTCGACCCGCTGGTCTCTCTCCCCCTCACGGCCGGGCTCCTCTTCCTCCTCGGCATGGCCACGTACCACGGGATCATCCGGTGGATCCTCGGTGCGCCCATGCTGGCCCAGATCTTCGCCACGTTCGGCCTGGCCGTCTTCCTACGCTCGGCCGCCCAGGCGCTCTGGGGGGCGGACTTCCAGCTGGTGAAGAACCCGTGGGTGCAGGGCCGCATCTCGCTGGGCGGGCTCTACGTCGGCCTGCCGCAGCTCGTGGCCAGCGTGGGGGCGGTCGTGGCCTTCGGCTTCCTCTACTGGTTCATCCGTCGAACGGAGACGGGGCTCGCCCTCCAGGCCACGGCCCAGGACAGGCAGGCGGCCTCCCTCATGGGCATCCACACGGAACGGATGTTCGCGCTGGGCTGGGGCATCGGCGCCGCCTGCGTCGGCGTGGCGGGGGCGCTCCTCACGATCTTCTTCTACGTCTTCCCCGACGTGGGCGCGACCTTCTCGCTGCTCGCCTACGTGGCGGTGGCGCTGGGGGGCTTCGGCAACGTGCCGGGGACCCTCGCGGCCGGGGTGATCGTGGGGCTCGTGGAGGTGCTGGGCGGGCTGCTCATCGCGCCCGCGCTCAAGTACGTGGCGGTGTTCGTCATCTACCTGGTGGTCGTGCTGGTGCGTCCCCAGGGGCTGTTTGGCCGCTTCTGATGCCCCGCCGGCTCCGGATCGCGGCCGGCCTCCTGGCGCTGGGGGCGCTGCTGGTCTTCCCGCTGGTTTTCACCCTCCCCTTCCCGCGCCACGTGATGATCATGATCTTCCTCTACGCCATGCTGGCCCAGGCGTGGAACCTACTGGCAGGCTACTGCGGCCAGATCTCGCTGGGCCACGCCGTGTTCTTCGGCGCGGGCGCCTACACCTCCAGCGTCCTGGTCAGGCAGCTCGGGCTCACGCCCTGGCTCGGGATGCTCGCGGGGGCGCTCGTGGCGGTGGCGCTCTCGCAGGTGATCGGCTACCCGGTGTTCCGGCTCCGCGGCCACTACTTCGCCATCGCCACCATCGCCGTGGGCGAGATCGTGCAGACGCTCGTCATCAACTGGGACTGGGTGGGCGGCGCCCGCGGGCTCTTCGTGCCCATCAAGCGCCCCGACTCCTTCCTGAACTTCCAGTTCCACGAGAGCAAGCAGACCTACTACTACATCGCGCTGGGGTTCCTGCTCCTGGCACTCTGGATCACCCGCCGGACCGAGCGGTCGCGGACCGGCTACTACTTCCGCGCCATCCGCGAGGATCAGGACGCCGCGGCGAGCCTCGGCATCCCCGTGGCCCGCTACAAGCAGCGCGCCATGGCGCTGTCGGCGGGGCTCACCGCGCTGGGGGGGACCTTCTACGCCCAGTACATCCTGTTCATCGACCCGGAGTCGGTGCTGCCGCTATCGCTCTCCATCCTGATCTGCCTGGTGGCCGTGCTGGGCGGGGTCGGCACGCTCTGGGGGCCGCTCATCGGCGCCGCCATCCTGGTGCCCCTCAGCGAGGGGACACGCATCTATCTCGGCGGCACGGGCAAGGCCATCGACCTGCTCGTCTTCGGCGCGCTCATCGTGGCCGTCTCCGTGATCCAGCCGGGCGGCATCATGGCGCTGGCCCAGCGCGGCCGGCGGCGGACCGGCTAGTGCCGGGCCAATGAACTTCGCCATACTTCGTTCTCGGTCGGCGCGGGCGCTCAACGTACAGCGAGTACGCCTCGCGCCCGCGCCTCCCTCGGGCCTCGTCTGGCTCGTTCCTTGGCCCGGCACTAGATGAGCCTGCTCGAGGTCCGTGGCATCACGAAGCGCTTCGGCGGGCTCACCGCCAACCGCGACATCTCCTTCCAGGTGGCGCCGGGAGAGCTGGTGGGCATCATCGGGCCCAACGGCGCGGGCAAGTCCACGCTCTTCGACGTCATCACCGGCTTCCTCGCGCCCGATGCGGGGACGGTGCTGCTCGACGGCAGCCCTATCACGGGCCTGCGCCCCGACCAGGTGAGCCGCCGCGGCGTCGCCCGCACCTTCCAGAAGCTGCGGCCCTTCGCGCACATGACGGCGCTCGAGAACGTGATGGTGGGGGCCTTTCAGAAGACCGCCGACCCCGCCGAGGCGCGCGACCGGGCCCTCGGCGCGCTCCTGTCGGTGGGGCTCGCAGGCAAGGAGGAGGCCCACGCCCGCGTGCTCTCCACGGGCCAGCGCAAGCGCCTGGAGCTGGCGCGCGCGCTGGCCACGCGGCCGCGCCTGCTCCTCCTCGACGAGGTCACGGGGGGCGTGGACCAGGGCAGCATCCCCGGTCTCGTGGACCTGGTACGCCGGCTCCACGGGGAAGGGGCGGCGCTGGTGGTGATCGAGCACAACATGCGCGTGATCATGGACATCTCCCAGCGCATCGTGGCGCTGCACCTGGGCGAGGTCATCGCCTCGGGCCCGCCCCGGGACGTGGCGCGCGACACGCGGGTGATCGAGGCGTACCTCGGCCAGGCCTATCACCATGCGTGAGCCCCGGCATGCTTGAGGCCCGCGCCCTGGACGTGCTCTACGGCGACTACCAGATCCTCTGGAACGCCCACTTCCGCGCGGCCCCGGGAGAGGTGGTGGCCATCCTCGGTCCCAACGGCGCGGGCAAGTCCACGCTCATGAACACGCTCTCGGGGCTCGTGCGGGCCCGGAGCGGAGAGATCACCTTCAAGGGCCAGCTCATCTCCGGTCTGCCCCCACACCGCATCGTGGGGCTGGGGCTCGCCCATGTGCTCGAGCGGCGTCGGCTCTTCCCGTACCTCACCGTCAGGGAGAACCTCATCCTGGGCGCCTACAATCCCGAGGCCCGCGCCCACCGGGAGGGGAGCCTCGCCGAGGTCGAGGCGCTCTTCCCGTTCCTCCGGTCGCGCACCAGCCAGCTGGCCCACACGCTCTCGGGCGGCGAGCAGCAGATGGTCGCCATCGCGCGGGGGCTCATGGCGCGGCCCGCGCTGCTGATGATCGACGAGCCGTTCCTCGGGCTGGCGCCGCGCGTGGTGGAGCAGATCGCGGAGGTCCTCACCGCCATCAACCGCGAGCGCGGCATCGCGGTGGTCTTCATCGAGCAGAACGTGGAGCTGGCGCTCCGCCTGGCGCACCGGGGCTACGTGCTGGAATCGGGGCGGACCATCCTCGACGGGCCCTCGGCCGCGCTGCTCGGCTCGGCGGAGGTGAAGCGGATCTTCCTCGGCCACTGACGCCGTCCCGCGCGGCGGCGCGCTTGCGGTGTCCCGGGCGGTGTATTAGAGTAGGCCTGCGATTGTATGGAACTCTCGCCCGCAGTCCTCGAGCCCGGACGCGCCTTCGTCGCCAGGGTCGCCGCGTTTCTCCCGAGCCTCTTCGCGGCGCTCCTGGTGTTCCTTGTCGGCTGGCTCCTGGCCAAGGCCGTGCGGCTCCTGGTGTTCCGCTTCCTCCTGGCCGTCCGCTTCGATGTGGCCTCGGAGAAGGCCGGCATCGACGACATCCTCGTTCGCGCGGAGCTGCGCCAGAGCCCCGCGGAGCTGGTGGCGCTCCTCGCCCAGTGGCTCGTCCTGCTGATCGGGCTCATGACGGCCATCAACACGCTGGGGCTGTCCTCCGCGTCCGACCTGCTGAACCACGTCCTGCTCTATATCCCGAAGGTCATCGCCGCCGTCGTGGCCCTGATCCTGGGGCTGTTCTTCGCCAACTTCCTCGCGGGGGTGGTGAGGGCGGCCGCCGCCAACGCCGGCATGGGCGAGGCCGACGTGCTGGGAGCGCTCGTGCGCTACGCCATCGTGACCTTCACCGTGGCGGTGACGCTGCAGGAGCTGGGGATCGCCGCCGAGCTGGTCCGGTCGGCCTTCGTGATCCTCTTCGGCGCGGTGGCGCTGGCCCTGGCGCTGGCCTTTGGGCTGGGGTGCAAGGACCTGGCGCGGGAGTGGATGGCGCGCTACCTCGACGGCGTCAGGCGCAAGAAGCCCCGCTGATGATTCTTGCCGAATACGGTTACGCGAATGGGCCGGGGGCCGGCAGGCGGGGGCGCTGCCTGGACCCGTGCCGTAGCGGCTCTCGAAGCCGGCGCCCGCCCCTCTCGTTTGCACCATGTCCGCGGATCGGCCGTGACGAGGGTGCGAGGTCCAGG
>MGBV01000054.1:9832-15862 GCA_001788415.1 Candidatus Rokubacteria bacterium GWC2_70_16
GTTATGAGTGCATCCCAATCCAAGGAGAGACGCCCCATGGCAGACAGCGCGCTTCAACTCAGCGAGGCGACCTTCGACGCGGAGGTGGGCAAGCACCAGGAGGTCCTGATGGTCGACTTCTGGGCGGAGTGGTGCGCCCCCTGTCGCGCCATCGCGCCGACCCTCGACCAGCTGGCCCGCGAGTCCAGCGGCAAGGTCATTCTCGCCAAGGTCAACGTGGACGAGAACCCGGCCCTGGCCGCCCGCTACGGGATCCGGTCGATCCCGACGATCCTGCTCCTGAAGGGCGGCGCGGTGGTGGACCAGATCGTGGGCGCGGTCCCGAAGGCCCACATCAAGAAGAAGCTGGACGCGCTGGCCTGACGGCGCGGGCCATGCCATCGGTCGGGCCCGGCATCCCGCCGCTGTCGCCGTCGCGCGAGGAGTTCCGCACGCTCGCCGCGCGGGGGAACGTGGTGCCGGTCTACGCGGAGCTGGCCGCGGACCTCGACACTCCGCTCTCCGCCTTCCTGCGGCTGCGGCCTGGCCCCTACGCGTTCCTGCTGGAGTCGGTGGAGGGCGGCGAGAAGTGGGCGCGCTACTCCTTTCTCGGCAGTGACCCCCTGATGGTGTTCACCGCCAAGGGCAGCCGCGTGGCGCTCCGTCACGCCGACGGCCGCACCGAGCAGATGCCGACGGCGAACCCCCTCGAGGGGCTCAGGCGCGTGCTGGCGCGCTTCACGCCGGTGGCGGTGCCCGGGCTGCCGCGCTTCCAGGGCGGCGCGGTGGGCTTCTTCGCCTACGACATTATCCGCCACGTGGAGCGCCTCCCCCGGCTGGCCAAGGACGATCTCCGGCTCCCCGAGGCGGTGTTCATGCTCACCGACAGCCTGCTGGCCTTCGACAACCTCCGCCACCGGCTGCTCGTCATCGCCAACGCCCACGTGGGGAAGACCGACCCGGCCTCCCTCGACCGCGCCTATGACCAGGCCGCGGTGAAGATCGGGATGCTGCTGGCCAAGCTCGGCCGGCCGGCCCGGCCGCCGGCGCCACTCACCTTCCCCGATCCCGCGCCGCTCGTCGCCCTCGGCGAGGAGGGTTTTGCCTCGACCATGGACGAGGCCTCGTACATGGAGCGCGTCCGCCGCGCCAAGGAGTACATCGCCTCCGGGGACGCTTACCAGGTGGTGGTGTCGCGCCGGCTCGACACCGAGCTCAGGGCCGACCCGTTCACCGTGTACCGCGCGCTCCGCAGCGTCAACCCCTCCCCGTACCTCTTCTTCCTCCGGCTCGGCCGGACGAGCATCGTGGGCTCCTCCCCCGAGGTGCTGGTGCGCCTCGAGGACGGCCGAGTGGAGGAGCGCCCCATCGCCGGCACCCATCCGCGCGGCGCCACCGACGAGGAGGATGCGCGCCTGGCGGCCGAGATGGCGGCCGATCCCAAGGAGCGCGCCGAGCACGTCATGCTCGTGGACCTGGGCCGCAACGACGTGGGGCGCGTGTCGCGCATCGGCTCGGTGGAGGTCACCGAGTTCATGGTCGTGGAGCGCTACTCGCACGTGATGCACCTGGTGAGCCACGTGCGGGGGCTGCTCGCGCCGGGCCAGGACGCCTTCGACGTGCTGGCGGCCTGCTTCCCGGCCGGCACGCTCACGGGGGCCCCGAAGATCCGCGCCATGGAGATCATCGAGGAGCTGGAGCCCACGCGCCGCGGCCCCTACGGGGGCGCCGTCGGGTACATCTCCTACTCGGGCAACCTGGACTCGTGCATCACGATCCGCACCGTGGTCTGCCACGGAGGCCGTGCCTCCATCCAGGTGGGCGCGGGCATCGTGGCCGACTCCGATCCCAAGATGGAGTGGCTCGAGACCTGCTCGAAGTCGCGCGGCATGATCCTGGCCCTCCGCATCGCCGGGCGGGAGGCGGTCGCGTGATCCTCGTCCTCGACAACTACGACTCCTTCACCTACAACCTGGTCCAGTACCTGGGCGAGCTCGGCGGCGAGGTCCACGTGGCGCGGAACGATGCGCTCGGCGTGGACGACGTGGCGCGCCTGGCGCCCGAGCAGATCGTCATCTCGCCGGGGCCGGGCAATCCCGACCACGCGGGCATCTCGCTGGCTCTGATCCGCGCCCTCCATGCCACGACACCGATCCTCGGTGTCTGCCTCGGCCACCAGGCCATCGGGCAGGCCTTCGGCGGCACGGTGGCGCGCGCCCGCGCGCAGATGCACGGCAAGACCTCCCGCATCCACCACGATGGCCGCGGCGCCTTCCGGGGGCTGCCCCAGGACTTCGAGGCCACGCGCTACCACTCGCTCGTGGTGCTGGACGAAGGTCTCCCCGCGGATCTCGAGGTGTCGGCGCGAGCCGAGGACGGGGAGATCATGGGGCTCCGCCACCGGAAGTACCCGGTGGAGGGCGTGCAGTTCCACCCGGAGTCCATCCTGACCATCCAGGGTAAGGCCCTGCTCCGAAACTTTCTCGAGCTGTCGCCCGCGCGGTCGGCGTGATGGGCGACCCCGACCCCCAGGTCGCCGCGCGGGCTCGTCGCGTGCGGCCCGGGGCCGCGGCCGCGCCGAGCGAGTGATCCGGTGAACATCCGCCGGGTGGGTGAGCTGGGGCTGATCCGCCGGATCCGCGACGCGAGGAACGGAGTTGACGACCCGGGCGTGGTCCTGGGCATCGGCGACGACACGGCAGTCCTGGCCCTCGAACCCGGCGCGGTGCTCCTGGCCACCACGGACCTCGTGGTAGAGGATGTCCACTTCAGGCGCGCGTCGGCCTCTCCCCGCGACATCGGCTGGAAGGCCGTGACGGTGAATCTCTCCGACATCGCCGCCATGGGCGGCCGACCGCGCTGGGCGCTCGTGGGGCTGGCGATCCCCACGTCCACGGAGGTCGAGGACGTGGAGGCCTTCTACGATGGCCTGCGCGAGGCCGCGGCGCCGCACGGCGTCGCCGTCGTCGGCGGCGACACGTCCGAGTCGCCTCGCGGCTGGTTCGTCAACGTCACGCTGCTCGGCGAGCACACCGGCGCACCGCGGCTGCGCTCGGCGGCCCGGCCCGGCGATGCCGTCGCCGTCACCGGCATGCTGGGCCGGGCCGCCGCGGGGCTGGCGCTCCTCGAGATGGGCGCCGAGCGAGCGCGCGCGGCAGCGATGGATCCCGCCGCGGCCGAGGAATGCGTGCGCGCTCACCTTCGCCCCACGGCGCGGGTGGCCGAGGGTCGCTGGCTCGGCGAGGCCGCGGGCGTGCATGCCATGATCGACTGCTCCGACGGGATTGCCACCGACCTGGGCCACATCTGCCGGGAGAGCGGCGGGGGCGCCCGTGTGCGGCTCGACCGCCTGCCCGTCGCGGAGGCGGCGCGAGAGGCGGCGCTGGCACTGGGACGCGATCCCATCGAGTGGGCGGCCGGCGGCGGCGAGGACTACGAGCTCCTCCTCACCTGCGATCCCGCATCCGCGGAGGCTCTGGCGGCGGGCCTGCGCGCGGCGACCGGCACGAGGCTCACCGTCATCGGCGAGATCGAGGGATCCGAGACCGGGATCGTCTGGCTAGGCCCGGATGGCCGCCGGGTGGCCGTCCGGGCCGGCCACGAGCACTTCGGTGGATAGCCTCACTGTCGTGGCGCTGGCGGCGCTCGCCGCGCTGGTGTTGCTCTCGGCGCTCCTCACCGGCGCCGAGGCCGCCTACTTCTCCCTGGGGCGGGCGCGGCTCAGACGGCTCGCCGAGCAACGCGGGGCGGACGCGGCCCCCATCGCACCGCTCCTGGAGCAGCCCCACGAGCTGCTGGTGACGCTCCTGGTGGGGATCACGGTCATCAACATCGGCGCCGCCGCCCTGGCCGCCGCGGTGGCCGAGCGGCTGTTCGGCAGCGCCGGCCTGGTCATCGCCATCGCCAGCATGGTCTTCCTGCTCAGCGTGTTCGGCGAGGTCCTCCCCATGACGCTGGCCGTGGAGCATCCCGAGCGGTTCTCGGCATGGGTGAGCCGGCCGGTGGCCTGGCTCTCGGCACTGCTGGCGCCGGTGCGCATCATCCTGGGGAGCTTCACGAAGCTCACGCTGCGTCTGATCGGGTCGGAGCGGAAGCGGAGCGAGCCGGAGATCTCCGAGGAGGAGCTCCGGACGCTGGTGGATGTGGGCGCGCGCGAGGGCGTGGTCGAGCGCACGGAGCGGGAGATGATCCACCGGGTCTTCGAGCTGGAGGACACGCTCGTGCGGGAGGTGATGGTCCCGCGTCCGGACATGTTCTGCCTGGACGTCACCACGCCGCACGAGCGACTCCTCGATCTCCTCCGGGAGAACCTCCACTCGCGCGTGCCGGTGTTCGAGGGGACCATCGACCAGATCGTCGGGGTGCTGTACACCAAGGACCTCCTCTCCCACCTGCGGGGGCTCCCCGCCGACTTCGACCTCCGCGCCCGGCTGCACCCGCCCTACTTCGTCCCCGAGTCCAAGCGGGCCGACGCGTTGCTCCGCGAGTTCCAGGCGAAGAAGCTCCACCTGGCCATCGTCGTGGACGAGTACGGCGGCACCGCCGGCCTCGTGGCCCTCGAGGACGTGCTGGAAGAGCTGGTCGGCGAGATCCGAGATGAGTTCGACGAGGAGGAGCGCCTGATCCACCCCGTCGGCGACGGCGCCTTCCGTGTGTCGGGCAAGCTGCCCATCGACGAGCTGAACGCCGCCGCTGGGCTCAGCGTCTCAAACGAGGCGTACGACACGGTCGGGGGCTGGGTGCTGGACCTCTTCGGCCGGATCCCCCACAAGGGGGAGAAGACCGACACCCCGCAGGTGATCGTGACCGTCGAGAAGGTGGAGCGGACCCGAGTGGTGGAGGTGCTGGTGAGGCTCAGGGGCGCCCTGGACAGGCGGGGGGGGGCGTGATCTACCTCTGGATCATCCTGCTGGCTCTCCTGGTCACGGCGCTCTTCTCGGCGGCGGAGATGGCCTTCATCGCCGCCAACCGGGTCCGCCTGCGCCACCTGGCCGAGGGCGGTGACCGGATCGCAGCGCGCTACCTCGAGTCCTTCCGGCGGCCCGAGCGCGTGCTGTCCACCGCCATGATGGGCGTGACCATCGCCCACATCACGGCCTCGTCGGTCGCCACGTGGGCCCTGCTCCCGCTGGTGGGGGGGGCCGCAGCCCTCATCGTCACGCTCGGGCTGACGCCGCTTATGCTGGTCTTCGGGGAGGTCATCCCCAAGGCCGTGGCGCAGGAGTGGGCGACGGCACTGATCCGCCACCTCTTCCGGCTGATCGAGGTGGCGAGTTACATCCTCAAGCCGCTCACCTGGGGATCCAACACCCTCGTGGGCGGGGCGCTGGCGCTGGTCGGGCGTCAGCCCACAGCCGCCAGGCACTTCGTCTCCCGCGAGGAGCTCAAGCTCCTGCTCCAGATGGAGCCGGAGGAAGCCGCGGTGAGCACCTCCGAGGCCGAGATGATCGACAAGATCTTCGACCTCGGGGAGACGGCCGTGCGCGAGGTGATGGTGCCCCTGGTGGACGTCGTCCTGCTGCCTGAGACGGCCACGCCCGACGAGGCCGTTCGGCTCATGAGCGAGCGCGGCTTCTCGCGCATCCCCGTCTACACGGACCGCGTCTTCAACGTCGTGGGCGTGGTGACAGCCATGGACCTCCTGCGGCGCGGGGTCGTGGCAGGGGACGTGCGGTCGCTGATGCGCCCGGCCAGCTACGTGCCGGAGTCGAAGCGCATCGACGACCTCCTGCCCGAGATGCAGAAGGCGCGGGTGCAGCTCGCGGTGGTGGTGGACGAGTACGGCGGCGCGGTGGGCATCGTCACCGTGGAGGACATCGTCGAGGAGATCGTGGGCGAGATCCACGACGAGCACGACCGCGCCCCGGCCATGGTGGAGCGCCTCCCGGACGGAAGCTACCGCGTCGCCGGGCGCGTCGGGATCGACGAGCTGAACGAATCCCTCGACTGGGAGCTGCCAAAGGGCGACTTCGAGACCGTCGCCGGCCTCGTCCTCGCGACGGTGCACCGTATCCCGGCCATCGGCGAGGAATTGCAGGTGGGCCGCCACAG
>MGBV01000055.1:0-7378 GCA_001788415.1 Candidatus Rokubacteria bacterium GWC2_70_16
GGGGGGCACGATGGCGCCGGCCGGGAGGGTCTCGATCTTGAGCCGGCCGCCGGAGAGCTTGTTGACGCGCTCGGCAAACAGCGTGAAGTTGTCGTAGAGGGTCCAGCCGGCCGGCCACGCCGCCTGCATCTTGAGGGTGACCGTCTGCTGGGCCCCCGCGGGCGGCGGGGCAAGCGCGCCCCCCACCATGATGGCGGCCGCCAGGAGGGCGACCGCGGTTCCGAAGCCTCGCCATGTCCGTCTGGTCATGTTGGTACCTCCCTGGGGACGGGTTGGGTGGGTCCTGCGGCTGGAGACCGGGTCTGCCGGGATTCTAGGAAGGCCGGAATCCCATGTCAAGGACCCACTTCGGCCGTCCGGCTACCCCTTCACCGAGCCGGTGAGGCCCGCCACGTAGTGCTCCACGAAGAAGGAGTACACCAGGGCCACGGGCACCGAGCCCAGGAGGGCGCCTGCCATGAGCTGCCCCCAGAAGTAGATGTCCCCCCGGATCAGCTCCGAGACCACGCCCACGGGGACGGTCTTGCGCTCCGGCGAGGAGATGAAGATGAGGGCGTAGATGAACTCGTTCCAGGACAGGGTGAAGGCGAAGATCCCCGCCGAGAGGATCCCCGGGAGGGCGATGGGGAAGACGATCCGGACCATGGCCCCGAAGCGCGTGGCCCCGTCGATGCGCGCGCACTCCTCGAGCTCCTTCGGGATGGTCTTGAAGTAGCCCATGAGGAGCCAGGTGCAGAAGGGGATGAGGAAGGTCGGGTAGGTGAGGATGAGGGCCCACGGCGTGTTGCCGAGCTGGAAGTTGCGGATGATGTCCGCCAGCGGGATGAACAGCAGCGTGGGCGGCACCAGGTAGGTCACGAAGATCCCGGTGCCGAGGGGCCCGGCCATGGGGAACCTGAGCCGGGCCAGGGCATAGCCCGCCAGGAGCCCGCAGAAGAGCGAGATGCCCGTGGAGGCGCAGGCGATGAAGAAGGTGTTCCAGAGCCAGTGCAGGAACGTCGTCCGCGCCAGGAGGTCCTGGAAATGGGCCAGGGTGGGCTGCAGCGTCCAGAACGGGGCGTTGTTGACCGCCCGCCACGACCGGTACAGCTCGTGGTCCGGGCGGACCGCGGTGACGAGCATCCAGTAGAAGGGGAAGAGCGTGCCCACCACGAACGCCGCCAGCGGGATGCGGAAGAACACCCACCGCTTCCAGCGCCGCTCGATGACCATGCTAGTGCGCCTCCAACGAGTTCCGCTCACGCCACCCGGGCAACCGGACCGTGCCGGGCCAAGGAACGAGCCAGACGAGGCCCGAGGGAGGCGCGGGCGTGAGGCGTACCTGGATGTACGTTGAGCGCCCGCGCCGACCGAGAACGAAGTATGGCGAAGTTCGTTGGGCCGGCACTAGGCCCCCTCCATGCGGCGCACATACCAGAGCTGGACGCATACCACGGCGAAGAGGACCGGGAACATGAAGAGCGACACCGCGGCCCCCTCTCCCAGGAGCCCCGTCGCCACGCCGAGCTGGTAGGCGTAGGTGGCCAGGAGATGGGTGGAGTTGGCCGGCCCCCCGCCGGTGAGGACGTAGATGAGCTGGAAGTCGGCGAAGGTCTGGATGATGGAGAACACCACCACGACGATGGTGACGGGCTTGAGCAGTGGCCAGGTGACGTGCCAGAAGCGCTTCCAGCCGTTGGCCCCGTCGAGCGAGGCGGCCTCGTGGAGATCGGGGTTGATGGTCTGCAGCCCGGCCAGGAGCGTGATGGCGAAGAAGGGCATGCCGCGCCAGGTGTTGATCACGATGGCGCACCAGAGGGCCCAGGTCCCGTCCGACAGGAAGGGGAGCTTGGTCGCGATGAGGCCGGTCTTGTAGAGCGTCCAGTTGAGCACGCTGAAGCTCGGGTCGAACATCCAGCGCCAGGCGAAGGTGCTGAGCACCGTGGGGATGATGAAGGGGAGCAGCATGGCGGCCCGCACCAGGCGCATCCCCCGGAAGACCCGGTTGAGGAGGAGCGCCACCCACATCCCGAGGGCCAGCTTGAAGATGGTGGCCCAGAACGTGTAGAAGAACGTGTTCCCGAACGCGATCTGGAAGATCGAGTCGTCCCAGGCCTTGGCGAAGTTCTTGAGCCCGACGAACTGGCCGGGGTTGCCGACACTGGTGCTGCTGAGCGACAGCCACACCCCCATCACGAACGGGTAGGCGATGAAGACGCCGAGGAGGAGGACGGCCGGCGTCAGCAGGAGGGTGGCGAGGAGCCGCTCGCTCTCGAGGAGCCGCGCCAGCGGACGGGGCCCGGCCGCCCGCGGGTGGGGGAGCGCCACCTCGACTCCGGCGGCGCCCCCCGCGCCTCCCGCGATCGGCCGCTTCACGTGGGGCTCGGCGTCCCCTCGCGGGTCACGCCTCGTAGATCTTCTTCAGCTCGGTCTCGGCCCACTTGACGGCCCCCTCCGGCTTCATCTTCCCGGAGGCGGCGTTGGCGTACATGTCCACGATGATGTACTTCGAGTACACCTCCGTGGACTTGGCCGTGGCGGGCCCCGCGTAGCCGAAGATCCGCGTGTTGCGCGCGGCCGTCCGGAACATCTGCAGCGGCTTGTCGATCTTCCCCCACATGGCGTGCTTCTCCCAGTCCGTGGTGGGGGCCACGCTGTACCCCTCGCAGGCCTGGAACCACTTCTCGAAGTTCTCCTTCGTGTGGATCCAGCGCAGGAGGTCCTTGGCGGGCTTCTGGTTCTTCGAGTACTTCATGATCCCGTGGCCGTTGGAGAAGTAGAGCGGGAACTGTCCCACCCCCCCGGCCAGCGGGAAGGAGCCGTGGTCGATGTCGAGATAGAGCGGCTCGCCCTTCTCGTCCTTGAGCTTGTCCTTCTGGCGCTTGGCCACGATGTAGATGGAGGCTCCGTTGAGGGAGGCGGAGATCTCGCCGGCGTGGAAGGCCCGGTTGTTGTTGGAGTCGTCCCAGGCCAGCCCCCCCTCGTCGCAGCCCTCCTTCCACAGCGCCGTCATGTACTTCACCGAGTCGAGCGTGCCCTTGGAGTTGACGGCCACCTTCTTGCCGCTCTTGTCCGTCTCGGCCCCGCCGAAGGACCACATGAGCGGGTAGGCCCAGGTGGGGGCATCCCCGAAGGTGTGCCCGAGGGTCTGGCCATAGGGTCTGCCCTTCTTCTTGAGCTCGGCCGCGGCCTTGCGCAGCTCGTCCCAGGTCTTCGGGAACGCCCCGAACCCGACCTCCTTGAACCAGGATTTCCGGTAGGCGATGGTGTTGCCCACGATGGAATGCGGCATGCCGAGCCACTTGCCGCCGACTTTCATGGACGGCTCGAACACGCCGTAGAAGCCGCCCTGGGCCTTGGCCACCTCGCCCGCCACGTCGCTGACGTCCACCAGCGCGTTGGCGTAGAGGTGCGGCCAGTTGTAGTAGAGCATGAAGATGTCGGCCCCCGCGCCCGACTGCACGGCCGCCGTGATCCGCGGCTGCAGGTCGTTGAACCCGATGGTCTCGATCGTCACCTCGGCGCCCAGCGCCTTGGAGGCGGCGGGCATCCCTTCCTTCTTGAGCCACACATCGGCCTCGGGGATGAAGTCGTTCCAGCGGACGATGTGCAGCTTCGTCCCCTGGGCGAAGGCGGGGGCCCGGCGCGCGGCCAGGATCCCCTCGATCCCGCCGGCGGCGGCCGCCGCCACCCCGGCGGTCTTGATGAAGCTCCGGCGGTTGACCTGCTGCTGGCTCGGGGCATTGTCCTCTGGCTTGGCCGTGTTCATCGGGCTGGTCCTCCTTGACTGAGTGAACCGTCGCGGGTTGACGAGCGTTCCGCCCGGCTGCGGCCGGCCGGACCGGTCCTCCCGGAGGGCAGGGCCCGTCCGCGAGGACTGCGCCTCGTGAGGGACGTCACAGGATCACGGGGTGATGGGTCGGCTGGGTAACGCGTGGCGATTCTGTAGCAAAGAACCTAGTGCATGTCAACGGAGAACATGGCGCCGGCCGGTACCCTCGCCGGCGGGCGCAGCGTCAGCCCCAGCGCCACGGCCATGCTCCCGATGGCGAAGGAGCCGAGGAAGAGCCAGGTATAGGAGCCGAGGGCGTCGTGGATGGCGCCGCCGGCATAGGAGCCGATCCCCATCCCGATGCAGGAGATGAAGAACACGGCGCCATAGGCCGTGCCCATGACGCGCTCGCCGAAGTACTCGCGCGTGACGAGCGCGTAGAGCGGCATGGCGCCGCCATAGGCCACGCCGAAGACCAGCGCCAGCCCGTACATCGCGCCCAGGTCGGTGGTCAGCAGGAACGACGAGATCATGACGGCCTGCAGCGCCAGCGCGGCCAAGAGCGTGGGCTTGGCGCCGACCCGGTCCGCCACCATGCCGGTGCCGATGCGGCCGAAGATGGAGGAGAAGCCCGAGGCGCCGAGGATGCCGGCGGCGGCCATCTTGCTGATCCCGAGGTCGATGGCGTGGGAGACCAGGTGGAAGAGCGGGCCCGAGTGGGCGGCGCAGCAGGCGAAGTGGGTGAGCGCGATGGCCCAGAAGGGCCAGGAGCGCCACACCCCCAGCGCGGCCATGCCAGGAGTGGCCGCGAGGTGTCGGGCCCGGGGGGCGGGGTCGTCGGGCGGGGCGGGCGGATTGCGCAGGAGCAGGGCGGCGGGGATGACGATGAGCCAGGCGAGGTCGCCGAGGACGACGAAGGCGGTGCGCCACTCGAACTCGTTGATGAGCCAGCGCGAGAGCGGCGACAGCGCGAGGATGCCCAGCCCGTTGCCCGCCGAGACCACGGCGGCCGCCATCCCCCGGCTGCCCCCGAACCACTTCACGGCGGTGACGGTGAGCGGCACGTAGAAGGCGCTCACGCCGCCCCCCACCATGAGCCCGAAGGTCACGTAGAACTGCCACACGGCGGAGACCTGGCTCGAGAGCAGGAGCCCCAGCCCCAGGAGCCCGCTGCCGATGAGCACGACGATGCGGGTGCCGAAGCGGTCCGAGAAGTAGCCCGCGACGAAGCCGCCCGCGCCCATCACGATCCAGTTGAAGAAGCCGATGGCGCCGATGCTCGCGCGGCTCCAGCCGAGACTCGTCTGCATCGGCTCGAGGAACACCGCCAGCGTGAACAGCGTGCCGATGGACATGGCGATGATGAGGAAGGAGGCGCCGAGGATCACCCAGCGGTAGGACGAGGGCTGCGTCATGCGAGGCCCATTCTGCCTTCCCGCACGGGGACGAGCAAGCAGAGGGCGACGGCCATGGCAAGCCCGAGCGCGATCCACGGCACGGCGAAGCCGCCGACGCGCTCGACGAGGAGGCCGAAGAGCGGCGGCCACACGGAGACGCCGAGGGAGGAGATGGCCAGCCCCAGCCCCACGGCGGTGCCGGCCGCGCGGGGACCGGCCAGCTCCGCCATGAGCGTGTGCTGCACGCCGTTCCAGCCGATGCCGAAGAAGCCGAAGCAGATGGCCAGGGCCGCCAGCAGCCAGGCGCCTGTGCCCGGGCCCGTCGTCGCCATGACGAGGGAGCAGACGGTGGAGCCGACCCCCGCGATGACGAGCACGATGCGGCGGCGGCCGCCGAAGAGCCGGTCGGAGAGCAGGCCGAAGACCACGCGTCCCGCCATCCCGGTCGCCTGCGCCATCACCAGATAGCGCGCCGCCGTCACCAGCGGCACGCGCACCGTCTCCTGGAGGTAGAGCACGAGGAAGGCCATCCACACCATCTGCATCCCCGCGAACACGAGGGTGGCGGTGGCGACCAGCCAGAGATCGCGATTCCGGAGGACGGCGCGCAGCGAGCCCTCCTGACGCGCGGCGGCCTCCAGCTCGCTCCTCGGCGGGTCCCGGTAGCCGAGCCACGTGAGCCCCGCCAGGAGCCCGATCAGCGAGGCCGACAGCGCCACGGCCGCCCGCCAGCCCACCCCGAGCGCCAGCGGCGGCATCAGGAGGGCGCCCACCGCGCCGCCCAGCGGCAGCCCCACCTGCTTGAGCCCCACCACGGTGGCGCGCTGGTGGCGCGGGAACCACGACATGACCGCCTTGGCCGTGGTGGGGTTGAGCATGCCGTAGCCGGCGCCGGCCAGGATCATGAGGGCGATGAGGACGGGGAAGGAGCCGGACCCGGAGACGGCGAAGAGCCCCAGCGCGATCACGGCCTGTCCCCCGGCCATGGTCAGGAGCACCCCCCAGCGGTCCCCCATCCAGCCGGCGGGCAGCGACATGAGCGTCGCGCCGATGTAGTAGGCCGAGAGGAAGGAGCCCGCCTGCGTCATGCTGAGCCCGAGAGCCTCCCGGATCAGCGGGGCGATGGCGGGGATGCCGAGCGGGCCGACATTGGCCATGGTCTGCGCGCCCATGATGAGCGCCAGGATCGCCCAGCGGTTCGTCACTGCGGGCGGGCCGCCAGCCGGGCCTCGGCGGCGCGGAGGTCCTCCTCGGTGTCCACGCCGATCGTCTCCTCGTCGGTCTCCACCACCCGAATCGGGATCCCGTGCTCGAGCAGGCGCAGCTGCTCGAGCCTCTCGGCCTGCTCGAGGGGCGAGGGCGGCAGCGCGTGGAAGGTCTCGAGCACCGCGCGCCGGTAGGCGTAGAGCCCCACGTGCTTCCAGTACGTGACGCCGCCCCGGCCGTCGCGGTCGCACGGGATGGGCAGGCGCGAGAAGTAGAGGGCATCCCCGCGGGCGCTGCTCACCACCTTGTTGGCCGTGCGGCTCAGGACCTCCTCGGGAGTGGCGCGGATCTTGAGCGTCGTGACCTGGACCTGGGGGTCCTCGAGAAAGGGCGTGACCAGTCGCTCGATGTGTCCGGGCGTGACCAGCGGCTCGTCGCCCTGGATGTTGACATAGACCTCCGCCGCCCGGGCGCGCGACACCTCCCAGAGCCTGTCGGTGCCCGAGGCGTGATCCGGCGAGGTCATCAGGGCCGGGACGCCGTGAGCCCGGCACACGGCCGCCACCTCCTCCGAGTCCGTCGCCACGAGCAGGTCCGTAAGCAGCAGCGACCGCCGCGCGCTCCGGTGGACGTGCACGACCATGGGCAGCCCGGCGATCTCGCGCAGCACCTTGCGTGGCAGCCGGGTCGAGTGCAGCCGCGCCGGGATGACGCCGAGGACCTTCATCCCCCGAGCCGGGGCAGCAGGGACCGGGTCGCGCGCTCCATCTGGGTGGCCTGGTCGGCGCTCGCGAAGCGGAGGACGATGTGGCGGGCGCCGGCCTCGCGGAATGCGCCCAGCCACTCGAGGCAGCCCTCGGGGCTGCCGGCGTAGTGGCCCCAGCGCGCGGCGATGACCTCATAGGGCGCGCCGTAATAGCCCTCGATGAAGCGGCGCATCTCGGCCTCGGCGACCTTCGTGTCGGGCCCGATGTTGATCGTGGTGTACAGCGCGGGGGCGATGGCGGAGGCCGGCCGGCCGGCG
>MGBV01000055.1:7481-7837 GCA_001788415.1 Candidatus Rokubacteria bacterium GWC2_70_16
GCGCGCGCGGGCGCCGGCAGGATCTGCGCGCCGGCGAGCTTCCAGTAGCGGCCCTCGAAGGATACGGGCGCCGCCGCGGCCTCCGGCGCCCAGAGCCGGCGGCAGAGCGCCATGGTCTCGACCAGCCGTCCCACGCGCTCCCCGAACGGCACCCCCGCCGCCTCGAACTCCTTGCGGACCCCGGGGGTGTCCGGCGCGATGCCGACCCCCAGGACGAGCCGGCCCTCGGCGATGCGGTCCACCGAGGCCACGGCATGGGCGAGCAGCAGCGGGTGGCGCAGCGCGGGCAGGAGCACGGCCGTGCCGAGCGTCACGCGGCGCGTGCGGGCGGCCGCCGCGGCGAGGAGCGTCAGCGG
>MGBV01000055.1:7894-10247 GCA_001788415.1 Candidatus Rokubacteria bacterium GWC2_70_16
CCATCACGGCCTCGCGAGTCGGAAGAAGCACGCCGACGCTGACGCGCGCAGTAGTCATGACGAGCTCCTGGGTGAGGCGGGGCCGAAGGCGCGGACCGTGCGGAACAGCGTGGGCGTGGGGTCGGAGCCCGCGGCGAACGGGAAGACCACGAGCTCGTCGAGGCCGGCCTTGGCGTACTGGGCGATCCGGTCCCGGCAGAAGGTCTCGGACCCCACCGCGCCCAGCCCGTCGAGGAAGCGGTCGGAGACCTGCCGCACGGCGGCCGCGCGGTCTCCGGCCCGCCACGCGGCATTGATCTGCGCGATCTCGGCGGCGTAGCCGCACTCCGAGAAGAAGCGCGCATAGGAGTCTACGATGGCATAGCCGGTGATGTCTCGGGCCAGCCACTGGCGCGCGGCGGCGGCGTCCTCGGCGACGGAGGTGCGGATGAAGCCCGCCACCTCGATGTCCGCGAGGCTCCGCCCGGCTCGCTGCGCCCCCGCCTCGATGCGGGCCAGACAGGCCGGCACGGCCTCGGGCGGCAGCCAGTTGAGCAGGACCCCGTCCGCGATCTCGCCGGCGAGCTCGAGCATGCGGGGCCCGAGGGCGCCCAGCACGATCTTCACCGGCTGCGGCGGCAGCATGGAGAGCCGAAAGTTCCGGCAGCGGTAATGCCGCCCCTCGAAATTCACCTTCTCGCCGGACAGCGCCAGGCGGATCAGCGTCACGGCCTCGCGCAGCCGCTCGAGGGGGCTGTCCCACGGCAGGCCATGCCATTGGCCGACGATCGTCGGGCTCGACACGCCGAGCCCGAGCGTGAAGCGGCCGGGCGCCGCGCTGGCAAGGGTGGCCGCCGTCATGGCCAGCACCTGCGGCGTGCGCGTCTGCACGGGGACGACGCCGGTGGCGAGACCGATGCGGCTCGTGTGGGCGGCCAGGAGCCCCATGAGCGTCAGGGCATCGGGGCCGGCGATCTCGGTGGACCACACGCGGTCGAAGCCGAGGCTCTGCGCCTCGCGCGCGAGTGAGAGGTGGACGCCGAGCGGCAGCGGGTGCATGAGCGGAAGCGAGAGGCCGAGGGTCGTCATGGAGACTCATGCTAGCACGAGGGCCGGGCGCGGGTATCATGGGCCCCGTGGGCCTCTACGCGCGCCACGTGCTTCCGCGGCTCATCGACCTCGTCATGCGGAGTCGAGACGTCATGGCGGAGCGCGTGAAGCTCGTGCCCCGCGCCGCGGGCACCGTGCTCGAGGTGGGCGTGGGCTCCGGGCTCAACCTCGCCCTCTACGGGCCGGCCGTCGAGCGGCTCTATGGCCTCGACCCCTCGCCGGAGCTCGAGCGGATGGCGCGGCGGCGACTGCGGCACGTCCGCGTGCCCGCGCGTCTCATCACGGGCTCGGCCGAGGCCGTGCCGCTCCCCGACCGGAGCGTGGACACCGTGGTGAGCACGTGGACGCTCTGCTCCATCGCCGATCCCGCGCGGGCGCTGGCGGAGATGCGGCGCGTGCTGAGACCCGGGGGGCGCTTCATCTTCATCGAGCACGGCCGCTCGCCCGACCCGGCAGTGCTGGCCTGGCAGGACAGGCTCGACCCGATCTGGAAGCGGCTCGCCGGCGGGTGCCATCTCAACCGGGCCATGGACATGCTGATCGCCTCGGGCGGATTCCAGATCACCGAGATCGAGCGCGGCTACAACCGGGGGCCGCGGCCCTTCACCTTCCTCTACCGCGGCATTGGGGTCAGGTCTTGAAATCCGACACCTCGCCCCGACCCCGGCGCCGATAGGCTCCTGCTGGAGCTCGGTGACCAGGGCCCTGACCTCAATCGCAATGCAAGACCGGCCCCGTACCGATGTTGGAATGCAAGACCTGACCCCACGATGTGTGGCGGCGGTGGCCGCGATCGCCGTCGCGGTCTTCCCGCTCGCGGCCGCCGCCCATGTCGGCGGCGGGGCCCTGATCCTCCTGCTGCCGACTCGTCTGTACGTGGCCGGCGGGGTCCTCGTCGTCGTGGCGTCCTTCGTGCTCGTGGCGTTGGTGCCCGCGCGGGTCTTCGCGCGCCTGGAGTCCACCGGGATCCGGATCGGGGTCGGGCGCCTCCCCGGCGGGGCCGCGCTCGTCGTCGCGCCGAGTCTCCTGTCGCTCGGGGTCGCCATCGCACTGCTCGCGGCGGGGCGCCTGGGCAGCCGCGACCCGCTGGAGAACCCGCTCCCGCTCTTCGTCTGGACAGTCTGGTGGATAGGCCTGACCTATCTGCACGCGGCGCTGGGCAACCTCTGGGCCGTCCTGAATCCGTGGACCGGGCTCTACCGCGCGCTCACGTGCGCCGGGCCGCTCCGGAGCTGGCGGCAGTGGCCCCCGCTCGACTACCCGG
>MGBV01000056.1:0-11045 GCA_001788415.1 Candidatus Rokubacteria bacterium GWC2_70_16
TACGCCTCGCGTGCGGCCGTCGGGCGCCGCCTTGCATCTGGACCTTCTTGAGCGGCCTGCGGAATTGCTCCGCATCCTGCCGGCGGGGCTCCTGGTCCGCCGGAATCGGGTGGTGTGACGGGGACTTGCGGGCGGGGCGGCTCGCCGTTCGTTTGACTTCCCGGGGGGATTCTGGGAAAATCCGCGCACCGGAATGGCCCCAGCGCCGAGGGGGCACCCGACACGTATGGCAAACCACCCCAAACGGGCCTTCCACATCGCCTCCGAAGCCGATATCAAGGCCGGCCATGTCTCGGACGTCTACTTCGCGCGGACGGTCCAGATCCTGAAGGCGAGGGACCTCAACAAGCCCGTCAAGGCCGAGATCCGGCTGAAGAGCTTCCCCCAGGCCGACTGGTCCTTCGGCATCCTCGCCGGGATCGAGGAGGCGGCCACCCTGCTGGAAGGTCTCCCCGTGGACGTGTGGGCCATGGACGAGGGGACCATCTTCACCCCCTACGAGCCGGTCCTCGTCGTCCAGGGGACCTACACCGGGTGGGCCGAGTACGAGACGGCGCTGCTGGGCCTCCTCTGCCAGGCCTCGGGCATCGCGACCAAGGCCGCCCGCTGCAAGCGCGCCGCCGGGGAGCGCCAGGTGATCTCCTTCGGCGCCCGCCGCATGCACCCGGCGCTGGCCCCCATGATCGAGCGCAACGCCTTCGTCGGCGGCTGCGACGGCGTGGCGGTGACCCGGGCCGCCGAGCTGATCGACGCCGATCCCATGGGGACCATCCCGCATGCCCTCGTGCTGATGTTCGGCGATACCGTGGAGGCGCTCCGGGCCTTCCACGAGGTGGTGGACCCCAAGGTGCGCCGCGTCGCCCTCATCGACACGCTCCAGGACGAGAAGTTCGAGGCGCTCCGCGTCGCCGAGGCGCTGGGCCGGGACCTCTACGCCGTGAGGCTCGACACGCCGTCCTCGCGGCGCGGGGACTTCTACCGGATCCTCGAGGAGGTGCGCTGGGAGCTGGACTTCCGCGGCTTCGACTACGTGAAGATCCTCGCCTCGGGCGGGATCGACGAGTACGAGATCCTGAGACTCAACCCGCTGGTGGACGGCTACGGGGTCGGCACCGCCATCGCCAATGCCCCCGTGCTCTCCTTCGCGCTGGACATCATGGAGATCGAGGGCCGGCCCATGGCCAAGCGCGGCAAGCGCTCGGGCGCCAAGCAGGTGTGGCGCCTGCCCGGCGCCGTCGAGAACGTCGTCCTGCCCGCCCACAAGCCCGCGCCCGTGGCCGCCGACGGCAGCCCGGCCGAGGCCCTCCTCAAGCCCCTCATCGCCGCCGGCCGCCTCGTGCGCGACCTGCCGCCGCCCCGGACCATCCGCGAGTACGTGCTGGAGCAGATGGCCCGCATCGACATCAATGCCTCCCGGGAGCGGGGCCTGCGCGGGGATTACTGAGAGCGGGGGGCCCGCCGCATGGGCGTCCTGGACGAGATCGTGTCCCACACGCGCGCCGAGGTGGCCGGACGCCGCGCCGCCCGCCCGCTGAGCGCGCTCCGGTCGGCCAGCCGGGCGCTCCCCCCCGCGCTGGACTTCGAGGGAGCGCTCCGCCCGGCAGCGGGAGAGCGGGTGAGGCTCATTGCGGAGGTGAAGCGGGCCTCCCCGTCCCGGGGCGTGCTCAGCGCCGCCCTCGATCCCGCCGCCCAGGCGCGCGCCTATGCCGCGGCCGGGGCCGCCGCGCTCTCTGTCCTCACCGACGAGAAGTACTTCCACGGGACGCTCGGCGATCTCGCCGCCGTCCGCGCCGCGGTCACGCTGCCTGTCCTCCGCAAGGAGTTCATCCTGGACGAGTACCAGCTCTGGGAGTCGCGGGCGGCCGGCGCCGACGCCGTGCTCCTGATCGTGGCCGCCCTCGGCGGCGGCCTCCTCCGGGAGCTGTTCCAGGCGGCCAAGGGCGCGGGGCTCGGCACGCTCGTGGAGGCCCACACGGCCCGGGAAGTCGAGGAGGCGCTGGCGGTGGGCGCCCGCGTGGTCGGCGTCAACAACCGCGATCTGCAGACGCTCGAGACCGACCTCGCCGCCTCCGTGGCGCTGCTGGCGCTCATCCCGCCCGAACATGTGGCGGTGAGCGAGAGCGGCATCTCCACGCGCCAGGATGTCGAGCGCGTCGTGGCGGCGGGCGCGCAGGCGGTCCTCGTGGGCGAGGCCTTGGTGCGGGCAGGGGACATCGCCGCGAAGGTCCGCGAGCTGACACTGCGGGGCTCGTGAGCGCCATAGTCCGGGTCAAGATCTGCGGGATCACGACCGCCGAGGACGCCCGGCTCTGCTGGGAGGCGGGGGCCGACGCCCTCGGGTTCATCTTCGTGGACGGGACGCCGCGTCAGGTCACCCCGGCGCAGGCCGCCGCCCTCATCGCGGGGCTCCCGCCCTTCGTCACGCCGGTGGGCGTGTTCTGGGACCACGCCCCGGGCCAGGTCAAGGCGGTGGCCGAGGAGTGCGGGCTCCGGGCGCTGCAGTTCCATGGCGACGAGGCCCCCGAGGACCTCGGCGGCTACCGGCTGCCGACCATCAAGACCATCAAGGTGGAGGGACCGGAGGCCCTCGAGCGGATGGCGCGCTACCGCGTCTCGGCCTTCCTCCTGGACTCGCCGGCGCGCTGGAGCGAGGGGGAGGCGCGCGCCCCGATCTCGTGGGCGCTGGCCCGCCAGGCGCGCGAGGCCGGCCGGCGCATCATTCTCTCGGGCGGGCTCACCGCCGACAATGTCGCCGAGGCCGTGCGAGTCGCTGCCCCGTATGCCGTGGACGTGAACTCCGGCGTGGAGGCGCGGCCGGGCCTGAAGGATCCCGACAAGGTGCGCCGCTTCATCGCCGGCGCCAGGGCCGCCGCGTGAATCCCGCGGCACTTCCGGATGCCAGCGGCCACTTCGGCCGCTTCGGCGGGCGCTTCGTGCCGGAGACGCTCATGGCGCCGCTCATGGACCTCGAGCGGGCCTACAGGGCGGCCCGCGCCGATGCCCGCTTCCGGCGCCGGCTCCAGGATCTCCTCACCCACTACGCCGGCCGGCCCACGCCGCTCTACTTCGCCGAGCGGCTGACGGGCGCCTGCGGCGGGGCGCGCATCTTCCTCAAGCGCGAGGATCTCTGCCATACCGGCGCCCACAAGATCAACAACGTGCTGGGGCAGGCGCTGCTGGCCACCCGCATGGGCAAGACGCGGATCATCGCGGAGACGGGCGCCGGTCAGCACGGCGTGGCCTCGGCCACCGCCGCGGCGCTGTTCGGGCTCCCCTGCGAGGTCTACATGGGGAGCGTGGACGTGGAGCGCCAGGCGCTCAACGTCTTCCGCATGCGGCTCTTGGGGGCGACGGTGATCCCGGTGGAGTCGGGCTCCCGCACGCTCAAGGACGCGGTGAACGAGGCGCTCCGGGACTGGGTGACCAATGTCCGGACGACCTACTATCTCCTCGGCTCGGCCATGGGCCCGCACCCGTACCCGATGATGGTGCGCGACTTCCACCGGGTGATCGGCGAGGAGACGCGCGCCCAGGCGCGGCGGCTCACGGGCCGGCTCCCGGACCTGCTGGTGGCCTGCGTTGGCGGCGGCTCCAACGCCATCGGGCTGTTCTGGCCGTTCATCACGGATCGCGCGGTCCGGATCGTGGGCGTGGAGGCGGGTGGCCACGGCCTCGCCAGCGGCAAGCACGGGGCCTCCCTCGGCGCCGGCGCCGTCGGCGCGCTCCACGGCAGCCTGAGCTACGTGCTCCAGAACGACGACGGGCAGGTGGCCGAGGCCCACTCGATCTCGGCGGGGCTCGACTACCCCGGGGTGGGACCGGAGCACGCCTATTACCGGGACCTCGGCCGCTTCCAGTACGCCTCCGTCACCGACGAGGAAGCCCTCGACGCCTTCCAGACCCTGGCGCGGCTGGAAGGGCTCATGCCCGCGCTGGAGTCGGCGCATGCCGTGGCCTACGCCATGCGCGCCGCCCGTGACATGAAGAAGCGCGAGACGATCGTGGTCGGGCTGTCGGGGCGCGGCGACAAGGACGTCCACACCGTCGCCACCGCGCTCGGACGCAACAACGGAAACGTAGTGGAGCCGACATCCCGATGAGCCCCGCAGGGGCGAAGAGGCCCAACCGCAACGCGATGTCACCCACGTTCAAGCGAGATGGAGAGAGCCCCGCAGGGGCGAAGAGGCCCAACCGCAGCGCGATGTCACCCCCGTTCAAGCGAGATGGAGAGAGCCCCGCAGGGGCGAAGAGGCCCAACCGCAGCGCGATGTCACCCACCTTCAAGCGCGATGGAGAGAGCCCCGCAGGGGCGAAGAGGCCACAGCGCAGCGCGATGTCACCCACCTTCAAGCGCGATGGAGAGAGCCCCGCAGGGGCGAAGAGGCCCAACCGCAGCGCGATGTCACCCACGTTCAAGCGAGATGGAGAGAGCCCCGCAGGGGCGAAGAGGCCCAACCGCAACGCGATGTCATCCCCGTTCAAGCGAGATGGAGAGAGCCCCGGAGGGCCGAAGAGGCCACAGCGCAGCGCGACGTCATCCACGTTCAAGCGAGATAGAGAGAGCCCCGCAGGGCCGAACAGGCCACAGCGCAGCGCGATGTCATCCACGTTCAAGCGCGATAGATGACCAGACTGCAGGGCACCTTCGAGAGGCTCCGTGCGCGGGGCGAGCGCGCCCTGATCCCGTACTTCACCGCGGGCGACCCGTCGCTGGCTCTCACCGCCCAGCTCGTGGCCGAGGCGGCGCGCCAGGGGGCGGACGTCATCGAGCTGGGCATTCCGTTCTCGGACCCGCTGGCCGACGGGCCGGTGATCCAGCGTGCGACGCAGCGGGCGCTCCGGGCCGGGGTGACGCTGCCGCGGGTGCTCGAGCTGGTCCGGGAGATCCGGGGCGAGGTGTCGGTGCCGCTCGTCTTCCTCACGTACTACAACCCCCTGCTCGCCTTCGGGCTCAAGGCTTTCTGCCAGACGGCCGTGGAGGTCGGCGTGGACGGCGTGATCGTGGCCGACCTGCCGCCCGAGGAGGCCGGCCCGCTCCAGGCCGAGGCTCGCCCGGCAGGGCTCGATCTGATCCACCTGGTGGCGCCCACCTCGCCGCCTGCGCGCATGCGGAAGATCGCGCGGGCCAGCAGCGGCTTCATCTACATGGTCTCGCTCACCGGGGTCACCGGCGCGCGGACGGAGCTGCCGCCCGATCTCCTCCAGCGCCTGCGACGGCTTCGCGGGATCACCACCAAGCCCGTGTGCGTCGGGTTCGGCATCGGCACGCCCGAGCAGGCCGCCGCCGTCGGCCGCCTGGCCGACGGCGTCATCGTGGGCTCGGCGATCGTGCGCGTGGTCGAGGAGCATGCGGGCTCCCCCGCGCTCGTGGCCGAGGTCGGCCGCTTCATCGCCGCCCTCAAGCGCGGGGTCAGGTCTTGCAATCCAACACTCCCTGCCGATGATGTTGGAATGCAAGACCTGACCCCATAGCCATGGCGTGGTTCTGGAAGAAGAAGGAAGGCGAGGAGCGGGCCAAGAAGGTCCAGATCGCCGAGGGCCTGTGGCTCAAGTGCGACTCGTGCAAGGAGATCGTCTACCGCGCCGAGGTGGACCGCGCCGGCCGCGTCTGCCCGCGCTGCGGGTATCCCTTGCGGATCTCGGCCCGGGAGCGCATCGGCTCGCTGGCGGACGAGGGCTCCTTCGAGGAGCGCGACGCGGGGCTCGCCTCGCGGGACCCGCTGGAGTTCAAGGACACCAAGAAGTACACGGACAGGATCAAGGCGGCGAAGCAGGCCACCGGCCTCGAGGAGGCGGTGCTCGCCGGCACCGCGCGCATCGGGGGGCACCCGGTGGTCCTCGCCGCCTTCGAGTTCGGCTTCCTGGGCGGCAGCATGGGCTCCGTGGTCGGCGAGAAGCTGACGCGGGCCATCGAGCTGGCCCTCCAGAAGCGCATCCCGCTCGTGATCGTGTCGGCCTCGGGCGGCGCCCGGATGCAGGAGGGGATCCTCTCCCTCATGCAGATGGCGAAGACCGCCGCCGCGCTCCACCGGCTCGGCGAGGAGCGCGTGCCGTACATCTCGCTCCTCACCGATCCCACCACCGGCGGCGTGACGGCCTCCTTCGCCATGCTCGGCGACATCGTCATGGCCGAGCCGCGGGCGCTGATCGGCTTCGCCGGCCCGCGCGTGATCGCCGAGACCATCCGCCAGCCCCTCCCGGAGGGCTTCCAGCGCTCCGAGTTTCTCCTGCAGCACGGCCAGCTCGATCTCGTCGTCGAGCGGCGCGAGCTGCGGGAGACGCTCCGGCGCATCCTCGCCTTCTTCGGGGGGCCGCCTTCCCAGCCCGCTCCATGACGTACGGCGAGGCCGTGGCCCGCCTCCTCGGCCTCAGGGGCGGGGAGATGGCGGGCATGCGGCCGGGGCTCGCGCGCATCCGCGCGCTGCTCGACGCCATCGGCAACCCCGAGCGCCAGTTCCCGATCGTGCAGGTGGGGGGCACGAACGGCAAGGGCTCGATCTCCGCCATGCTCGCCGCGATCCTCGCCGCGGCGGGGCGCCGCGCGGGGCTCTACACCTCGCCGCACCTCTGCTCGTTCCGCGAGCGCATCCGGGTGGACGGGCGGCCCATCGCCGAGGAAGACGTGGCCGACGGCGTGGAGGCGCTCGGGACGCTGGTGGCCCGCCTGGATGCCACCATGTTCGAGGCCGCCACGGCGCTGGCGCTGGACCACTTCGCGCGCCAGGCGGTGGAGATCGCCGTGCTGGAGGTGGGCCTCGGCGGCCGGCTGGACGCGACCACGGTGGGGTGGCCGGAGGTCGCGATCGTCGCGCGGATCGACCACGACCACCAGGCGCAGCTCGGCCACACCCTCGCCGAGATCGCGGCCGAGAAGGGCCACATCATCCGGAGCGGGATCGCGCTCTCGGCCCGCCAGGAGCCGGAAGTCGAGCAGGTCCTCGCCCGGCGCGCCGCGGCCGTCGCTGTGCCGCTGGCCTTCGAGGGCCGGGAGCTCCGGGTCTCCGCGGCGGCGCCGCCGACCCTCGAGGGGCAGCGCCTCGACCTGAGCGGTCCCGGCTGGCAGCTCGACGACGTGCGCTGCGCGCTGCTAGGCGTGTTCCAGCCGGGCAATGCGCTGCTCGCCGCGGCCGCCGCGCGCGCCCTCGGGGCGGGGGAGCCGGCCATTCGCGCGGGGCTTGGCGCCGTGCGCTGGCCCGGGCGCTTCCAGGTCCTCGGCCACGACCCCACCCTGGTGCTCGACGGCGCCCACAATCCCGGCGGCGCCCGCGCGCTGGCCGCCTCGCTGCGCGCCCACTTCCCGGGGCAGCCCCTCACGTTCGTCATCGGGATCTCGCAGGACAAGGACCAGGTGGGAATCGTCGAGCCGCTGGTGGGGCTCGCCTCGCGGCTCATCTTCACAGCGGCCGCTCACCCGCGGGCGGCCTCCCCCGAGGCGCTGGCCAGGGTGGCGGCCAGCCTCGACCGCCCCCCGGGCTCGACGATCCATACCGCGGCCTCGCCGGCCGAAGCCCTAGCCCTGGCCATGTCCGCCCCCAGGACCCCCACAATTTGTGTGGCGGGCTCGCTGTTCCTGGTCGGCGAGGTCCTGGCCCAGCGCCCGGAAAGTCTCGATATTCTTTGCGGTCTTGAGCGCGGCTGATAGCATAGGAGCCCGGCCCGGTTTGGGCCTCTCCGAGACAATCCGATGCCGCCCATACGCCTGCGCCCGCCGCTCGGCAGCACCCTCCTCGCGCTGGCCGCTGCCCTCGTCCTGACCGCTCCCGGACCGCTCCTGGCCCAGCAGTCCCCGCTGACCCTCACGGGGGATGGCGGCGAGGTCAGCATCCTGGCCGACAGCATCCAGCAGGTGGGCGGGACGACGAACCTCCTGATCGCCGTCGGCAACGTTGAGATCACGCGCGGCGCCACCCGGCTCCTGGCCGATCGCATCGAGCTCGACCGCGACACGGGCGAGGCGGTGGCCCAGGGCAAGGTCGTCTTCTACGACGGCGAGGACCGGCTCGTGGGCGAGCGCATCGACTACAACCTGCGGACGGGGACGGGCGTCGTCTACAACGGCTCCGCCTTCTCGGCGCCCTACTACTCGCTCTCCGGCGAGCGCATGGATCGGGTCGGCGAGGGCGTCTACCAGATCCGGCAAGGGGTCTTCACCACCTGCGAGGGCGAGGCGCCCGACTGGTCCGTGAGGGTCGGCTCGGCCACCGCGGACCTGAACGACTTCATCTCCGGGCGCGACGCCTCGTTCTGGGTGGGCAAGGTGCCGCTGATCCCCTGGATCCCCTACTTCGCCGCCGCCATCCGCCGCGAGCGGCAGTCGGGCTTCCTCTTCCCGCGACTCGGCGTGTCGAGCAGCAAGGGGGTCTTCGCCAAGATCCCGTACTTCTGGGCCATCAGCGACAGCCAGGACGCCACCGTGTCGCTCGAGACCTACGCCAAGCGCGGCGTCGGCGTCGAGGGCGAGTACCGCTACCTCCTCTCGGAGCAGGCGCGCGGGGTCGCGCGCGGCTTCTACATCCACGAGGGCCTGAGAGACACCCAGGGCCGCAAGGACACCCGGAACGGCGCGGACCGGGAGTCCTTCTCCCTGCGGCACGACTGGCAGATCGCGCCGCGGCTGGCGCTCAAGGTCGACGCGAACGTCGTCTCCGACGACTTCGTCCTGCGCGAGTACGGGGACCGGCTCCACGAGCGCACGAGCCAGCGCGTTGAGACCACCGTCTCGCTCTTGCAGCGCTGGGAGGCGTGGAGCCTCGTGGGCACGGTCCTCTGGTACCAGGACCTCACGAGCACGCGGCCCGTGGAGCTGCAGCGGGTGCCGGAGGTCCGGCTGCAGGGGATCCGGCAACCCGTGCCCGGCCTGCCCGGGCTCCTGTACGAGGTGGAATCCTCGTACACCCAGTTCGTCCGCGTCGTGGGGCCCGAGGGCCCGCGACTCGATCTCCACCCGCGCCTCTTCCTGCCGGTTCCCGTGGCGGGGCTCGTGACGCTGACGCCCTTCGCCGGGGGCCGCGCGACCTACTACGACCAGCGCGTCGTGGGGCAGCGGAACGCGCGGGTCGGAGGGTTCCCGGTGGAGGAGGCCGTGCGCGAGGATCGGGTGAGGCGGCAGGTCGAAGGCGGTGTGGAGGCCGAGACCCGCGCCTCGCGCGTCTACGCCCTCGAGGGCGCCGGCGGGCTCGCCGCCGTCCAGCACCTCGTCGAGCCCCGCGCCACCTGGCTCGAGATCCGCGGCGAGGACCAGAAGGCCCTGCCCCGGTACGATGCCGCCATCGACCGGGTCGGCAAGGTGAGCCAGGTCACCTACTCGCTCACCAACCGCGTGAACGGCAAGACCGTCGCCGGCCCCGACCAGGAGGCCGTGCGCTGGGAGCTGGCGCGGCTCGTCGTGAGCCAGACCTACAACCTCCTGCCCGGCGCCGCGGAGCCCTTCAAGGACCTCAAGGCGGACGTGCTGCTCAAGCCCAACGAGTACTTCGGCCTGCGGGGGGAGGCGGCCTGGAACCTGTACGGCCTGGGGCTCCGGACGGCCGGCCTCGGCGTGACGGGCAGCTACCGGGAGGTCAGCGCCGGGGTGGGGACGCGCTTCGACGAGATCGCCAGCTACCACACGGTGGACGGGGACGTGGCGGCCCGGCTCACGCGCAACCTGGCCGCGCGCGCCGCGACCAGCTGGGACGTGGGCCGGGGCGTCTCCGTGGAGAACCGCTTCGGGCTCGACCTCAGCTGGCAGTGCTGGGCCATCCTGCTCGAGTACGTGGAGCGCCACCGGAACGAGGACGAGCTGCGCTTCTCGGTGAACCTCCTGGGGCTGGGCCAGGCCGGCGCGCGCGCCGGCACGAGCCTCCGGTGATTCCCCAGATCGACCTCACGCGACAGCACGAGGGGCTGCGGGCCGAGCTCCTCGATGCGGCCTCCCGCGTCCTCGCCTCGAGCTGGTTCATCCTGGGCCCGGAGGGACAGGCGCTGGAGGCCGAGCTGGCCGCCCTCTGCCAGGCCAGCCACGGGGTCGGCGTCAACTCGGGCACGGACGCGCTGCTCTTCGCGCTCAAGGCGCTGGGCGTCCAGCCGGGCGACGAGGTGATCACCTCCGCCTTCTCCTTCGTGGCCTCGGGGAGCACCATCGCGCTGTGCGGGGCGACGCCCGTGTTCGTGGACGTGGATCCCGTCACCCTCAACCTGGACCCGGCGCTGGTGGAGCAGGCCATCACCCCGCGCACGCGCGCCGTGGTGCCGGTCCACCTCTACGGCCAGGTCGCCGCCATGGACGCCCTCACCGCCCTGGCCCGCGCCCGGGGGCTCGCCGTGATCGCCGATGCCGCCCAGGCCGTGGGGGCCACCTACGCCGGCCGCGGCGTGGGCGCCTGGGGCGACGCCGTGTGCCTCTCGTTCTACCCGACGAAGAACCTGGGCGGCTGCGGCGACGGCGGGATGGTGCTCACCAGCCGCGATGAGGTGGCCCAGCGGGTGCGCCGGCTCCGCGACCACGGCTCGCTCCGCAAGTACGAGCACCCGGAGCTGGGGCACTCGAGCCGGCTCGACGAGCTGCAGGCCGCCTTCCTGCGCGTCAAGCTCCCCCGCCTGCCCCAGTGGAACGAGGCGCGCCGCCGCCTGGCCGCCCGCTACCGCGCCCTGCTTGACGGGCTGCCGCTGACCCTGCCGGTGGAGCGGCCGCCGGCGCAGCACATCTACCACCAGTTCACGGTGCGCTCGACTCAGCGGGAGATTCTCGTCAGGCGGCTGGCGGATCTCGGGGTCGGGACGGCGATCCACTACCCGACCATCCTTCCCGCCCAGCCGCTGTTCCGGCACCGGGAGGCCGAGGCCGCCTTCCCCGTGGCCGCCCGCGCGGCGCGCGAGGTCCTGTCGCTGCCCTGCTTCCCGGAGCTCGCCGACGAGGAGGTGCGGGCCGTGGCGGCCGCTGTCCGGACGGCCCTCTCTTGCCTCTCCTGAGTGCCGCCCCGATGAATGCGGTGGCTCGCACGCTGAAGGAGCGGCTCCAGTCGCGATCGGCGACCGTCGCGGTGGTGGGGCTCGGCTACGTGGGC
>MGBV01000056.1:11067-14588 GCA_001788415.1 Candidatus Rokubacteria bacterium GWC2_70_16
CCCGGGCCGGCTTCGCGGTGATCGGCGTGGATGCCGACCCCCGGCGGCTCTCGCTCGTGGCCCGCGGCGAGAGCCCCGTGGAGGACGTCTCGGGCCGCGAGATCGCCGAGTGCCTCGCCGCGGACCGGTTCCGGGTGACGGAGTCTGGGGCCGCCCTGGGCGAGGCCGACGCTGTCGTGATCTGCGTGCCGACGCCCCTGTCCAAATCCAGGGAGCCCGACATCTCCCACATCGTGGCCGCCGCGGATGCGGTGGCGAGCGTGCTGCGGGAAGGCCAGCTCGTGGTGCTCGAGTCCACGACCTATCCCGGGACCACCGAGGAGGTGCTGCTGCCGCGCTTCGCGGGCCCCGGCCGGGCGGTGGGGGAGCACTTCTTCCTGGCCTTCTCGCCCGAGCGCGTGGATCCGGGCAACGCCACCCACCGCCTGGCCTCTATCCCCAAGGTCGTGGGCGGGGTGACGTCGGCCTGCCTGGAGCTGGCGGCGACGCTCTACGCGCAGGTGGTGGAGCGCGTGGTCCCCGTCTCCACGCCGCAGGCGGCGGAGATGGTCAAGCTCTTCGAGAACGTCTTCCGGAGCGTGAACATCGCCCTCGTGAACGAGCTGGCCCTCATGTGCCGGCATCTGGGGCTCTCGGTGTGGGAGATCGTGGCGGCGGCGGCGACCAAGCCCTTCGGCTTCATGTCCTTCTCCCCCGGGCCCGGCATCGGCGGCCACTGCCTGCCGAGCGATCCCCACTACCTCGCCTGGAAGGCGCGGCTGGCGGGCTACGACGCGCGCTTCATCGCCTTCGCCGACGAGATCAACGGCGGGATGCCCCGGTACGTGGTGGAGCTGGTCACGGAGGCGCTGAACGCGCGCGAGCGATCGGTCAGAGGCTCGCGGATCCTCGCCCTCGGCGTCGCGTACAAGGCGGGCGTCGGTGATGTGCGGGACTCGCCCGCGCTGGATATCATCGAGGCCCTGGCCGACAAGGGGGCGCGCGTGGAGTACGTGGATCCGCACGTGCCGGAGGTCGCCGCGGGGCGGTGGCGGCTCGAGAGCCTGAGGTGGCAGGAGGTGCCCCTGGGGGACTACGACCTCGTGCTGGTGCTGACCGCGCATCCGGAGTTCGAGCCCCGCCGGATCGTGGGCGAGGCACGGCTCGTGGTGGACACGCGGAACCTCACCGGCGTGCTGGGGGCGCACACGCATGTCATCCGCCTCTAGGGGGTCAGGTCTTGCAATCCAACACCGAGCCCCGGCCCCACCGCTGCTGCGCTCCCAGCGGCCCACGACGAGCAGTGCCCTGGCCCGCATCCCCGTGCCAGATTGCCCCCCTGCCGATGTTGGAATGCAAGACCTGACCCCCCGATGATCGCGGCCGCGGTGGCCTCGCTCAGGCCGAAGCAGTGGGTGAAGAACCTCTTCGTGTTCGCCGGCGTCATCTTCTCCCAGCAGCTCTTCACGCCGCTCATCTGGCCCGCGCTGGGCGCCTTCGCCCTCTTCTGCGCGCTCTCGGGCGCCATGTACCTCCTCAACGACGTGGCGGACGCCGAGAAGGACCGCCTGCACCCCACCAAGCGCCACCGTCCGGTGGCGGCGGGGGCGCTCCCGCGCGGGGGCGCCCTGGCGGTCGGCGCGGGGCTCCTCGGGGCGAGCCTGGCCGGGGCCTTCGCGCTCTCGTGGCGCTTCGGCCTCGTGGCGGCGGGCTACGCGGCGCTCCTCACCGCCTACTCGGTGCGGCTCAAGCACCTGGTGATCCTGGACGTGCTCACGGTGGCGGTGGGCTTCGTGCTCCGGGCCGTGGCCGGCGCCGTCGCCGTGGATGTGGAGATCTCCGGGTGGCTCCTCATCTGCACCGTCCTCATCGCGCTGTTCCTGGCGCTGGGCAAGCGGCGCCACGAGTACCTCACGCTGCACGGCGAGGCGGCGGCCCACCGGCCGATCCTGGCGGAGTACAGCGAGGGCTTCCTCGACCAGATGATCGCCGTGGTCACCGCCTCCACCGTCACGGCCTACGCGCTGTACACGATGTCCCCCGAGACGGTGGCCAAGTTCCACACCCGCCTCCTGCCGCTCACCCTGCCCTTCGTGCTCTACGGCATCTTCCGCTACCTCTACCTGCTCTACCGCCGGCAGCTCGGCGGCAACCCCTCCGATCTCCTGCTCACCGACCGCGCGCTGCTGGTGAACACGGTGCTCTGGATGCTCGCGCTGCTGGTGCTCATCTACGCGCCGTGGACACGCTGAGCCCGCGGCTGGAGCCCGTCGCCGGCTGGGGCCGCCGGCCGGGACGCCGCGGCCGCGTGGCGCGCCCCGAGCGCCTGGGCGCCCCGCCTCCCGCGGAGCGGCGCCTCCTGGCGCGGGGGCTCGGGCGCGCCTATGGCGATGCGGCCGTGCCCTCCAGCGAGGCGGCGCTGGTGCTGGAGACCACGCGGGCCGACCGCATCCTGGGCTGGGACCCCCGCACCGGACGGCTTCGCTGCGAGGCGGGACTGAGCGTCGGCGAGATGCTGCGCCTCTTCCTCCCGCGCGGCTGGTTCCCGCCAGTGACGCCGGGGACGCGGCACGTGACCGTGGGCGGCTGCGTCGCCTGCGACGTGCACGGCAAGAACCACCACCGGGACGGCTCCTTCGGCCGCTTCGTCGAGCGCCTGACAGTCCTGGTGGCGGACGGGCGGCTGGTGGACTGCGGGCCCGACCTCGAGCGCGAGCTGTTCCTCGCCACGGTGGGCGGCATGGGGCTCACGGGACTCATCGTGGAGGTCACGTTCCGGCTGCGTCCCGTGGAGAGCCCGTGGATGGTGGTCGAGACCGAGGGCGTCCCCGATCTGGCGGCGATGGTGGCGGGGCTCGCGGCCGCGGCGAGCGCGTGGCCCTACACGGTGGGCTGGATCGACTGCCTGGCCCGGGGCCGGGCGCTGGGGCGTGGCGTGCTCATGCGCGGCCGCCACGCGACGCGTGACGAGGCGGGGGACCGGGCGCTCGCGCCGCGCCGCCCCTGGCGCGTGCCGGCCGATGCCCCGGAATGGCTCTTGAGCGCGCTCCTCATGCGCGCCTTCAACCGGCTGTACCACCGGGCCCACGGCGGCCGCCCGCGCCCCCGGCTTCTCTCCCACGAGTCGTTCTTCTACCCGCTGGATGCGGTGGGTGACTGGAACCGGATGTACGGGCGGCGCGGCTTCCTCCAGTACCAGTGCGCGGTGCCCCGGGCCGCGGGGTCCGGCGCGCTGAGCCGCCTGCTGGAGCGGCTCGCGGCGGCGGGCGCGGCCTCCTTCCTCGCCGTGATCAAGGACTGTGGCCCGGCGGGGGAGGCCTATCTCTCCTTCCCCCTGGAGGGCATGACCCTCGCCCTCGACTTGCCCTATCGCGGCCCCGCCACGGAGACGCTCGTCCACGAGCTGAACACTGGGGTGATCGAGGCCGGCGGCCGCGTCTACCTGGCCAAGGACGCCGTGACGCGGGCGGCGGATTTCGAGAAGATGATGCCGCGCCTCAAGGAGTGGCAGGCCGTGCGCGACCGCTGGGACCCCGAGCGGC
>MGBV01000056.1:14640-29260 GCA_001788415.1 Candidatus Rokubacteria bacterium GWC2_70_16
CTGTCTGGCGAGCCGCAGCCGAAGGCGAGGCGAGCGGATATGGGAGAGGGGCGAGCGTGAGCGAGCCGGGCGAGCCGCAGCCGGAGGCGAGGCGAGCGGATATGGGAACGGGCGAGCGTGAGCGAGCCCCATGAGAGTCGCCTTCGTCGGTGCCACCCGCGGGATGGGCCGGGCGCTCAGCCGTCTCATGGCCGAGCGCGGGGAGGCCCTCTGCCTCCTCGGCCGCGACGCGGCCGAGCTGGCTGCCTCGGCGCGGGACCTCGAGGCCCGAGGAGCGCCGGGGCCCGTGCGGACGGCGCCCCTGGACCTGGCTCGCCCCGCCGGCTTCGAGGTCGCGCTCGCCGCCGCGGAGGAGGCCCTCGGCGGCTTCGACACGCTGGTGGTGACGGGGGGGCTGCTGGATCCCACCGAGGCGCTCCAGCGGGACATGCCTCGGCTCGAGCGCATGCTCCACGTGAACTTCACGGGCACCGTGCTGCTGTGCCAGCTGGCCGCCGAGCGGCTGGCCGCCCGCGGCGGCGGGAGGCTCTGCGTCTTCAGCAGCGTGGCTGGCGACCGCCCGCGACGGAGCAACTACCTCTACGGCGCCTCCAAGGCCGGGCTGTCGGCCTTCCTCGAGGGCCTGGGCCACGCCTATGCCGAGCGCGGCGTGAGCGTGCTGTGCGTGAAGCCGGGCTTCGTCAAGACCGGCCTCACTGACGGACTGCCGGTGCCGCCCTTCGCCGGGGAGCCGGCGCCCGTGGCCCGGACGGTACTGAGGGCGCTCGATGCCGGCCGGCGCGTGGTCTACGCGCCGCCCGTGTGGCGGTGGATCATGCTCGTGGTCCGCTCGCTGCCCCACGCCGCGATGCGCCGCATCCGCTTCTGAGGCCGCGGCGCCAACCCACCCCGGACCCACGGAGGTCGCCATGGCTGCTGCCCCGGTGCTCTATGCCCGAGACGGACGCATCGCCCGCATCACGCTGAACCGGCCCGAGAAGCTCAATGCCATCGACGGCGAGATGCCGCGGGCGCTGCGCTCGGCCGTGGAGGAGGCCGGCCGCGACGACAGCATCCACGTGATCGTGCTGTCGGGCGCGGGCCGGGCCTTCTGCGCCGGCTATGACCTCGAGCGCTACGCCGAACGGCCGCGGCCACAGGACTACAGCCAGAATCTGCCGTGGGACCCCATGCTCGACTACCGGGGGATGAGCGAGAACACCGCCTGCTTCATGAGCCTCTGGCGGAGCTTCAAGCCCGTGATCTGCAAGGTGCATGGCTACGCCGTCGCGGGGGGCAGCGACATCGCCCTCTGCGCGGATGTGGTCGTCATGGCCGAGGAGGCGCGGATCGGCTATCCGCCGGCGCGCGTCTGGGGCTGCCCCACGACGGCCATGTGGGTGTACCGGGTCGGGGCCGAGCGCGCGAAGCGCCTGCTCTTCACGGGGGACCTCATCACGGGCCGGGAGGCGGCGCGCATCGGGCTCGTCTCCGAGGCCGTGCCGGCGCGGGAGCTCGACCCTGCCGTGGAGCGGCTGGCCGCCCGGATGGCGGGGGTGCCGCGGAACCAGCTCATGATGCAGAAGCTCATGGTCAACCAGGCCTACGAGAACATGGGGCTCGCCGCCACCCAGATGTTCGCCACCGTGTTCGACGGCATCACCCGCCACACCCCCGAGGGCTTCGCCTTCAAGACCCGCTGCGAGCAGGTGGGCTTCAAGCAGGCCGTTCGCGAGCGCGACAGCGGCGAGCCAATCGCAGGCACAAGTCGGTTAGAATAAAGGCCTATGCCGGAGCCGGTGCGCGTCCGCTTTGCCCCCAGTCCCACGGGGCACCTGCACGTGGGTGGGGCCCGCACGGCCCTGTTCAACTGGGCCTTCGCGCGCCACCACCAGGGGGTCTTCATCCTCAGGGTCGAGGACACGGACCGCTCCCGCTCCACGGAGGAGTACATCGAGTCCATCCTCGAGGCCCTTGCCTGGCTCGGCCTGGACTGGGACGAGGGGCCGCCCACGGCCGGCTATCGCCAGACGGAGCGGCTGGAGATCTACAAGGCGCAGGCCGACCGCCTGCTCGGCGAGGGCCGCGCCTACCGCTGCCGCTGCACGGCCGAGGCGCTCGACGCCCTCCGCCGGGAGGCCCAGCAGTGCGGGGAGACTTTCCGCTACCCCGGCACCTGCCGCGACCTCGCCGTGCCGGCCTCGGAGCCGAGCGCGCTGCGGCTGCGCATCGCCGCCGAGGGGGAGACGGTCGTGGAGGACGCCATCCACGGGCGAGTCACCTTCGACCACGCGCAGCTCGACGACTGGATCCTGGTGCGCAGCGACGGGACGCCCACCTACAACTTCTGCGTCGTGGTGGACGATGTGACGATGCAGATCACCCATGTCATCCGCGGCAACGACCACCTGTCGAACACGCCCAAGCAGATCCAGTGCTACGCGGCCCTGGGCTACCCGCTGCCGCTCTTCGCCCACATCCCGATGATCCTCGGCCCGGACCGGAGCCGTCTCAGCAAGCGCCACGGCGCCACCTCCGTCCAGGCCTTCCGAGATGCCGGGATCGTGCCCGAGGCCATGCTCAACTACCTGGCCCGGCTCGGCTGGTCCCATGGCGATCAGGAGATCTTCTCGCGGGAGGACATCGCCCGGCACTTCGACCTGGCGCAGGTGGGGCAGGCTGCGGCCATCTTCGATCGGGCCAAGCTCGAGTGGCTCTCCATGCACTGGATCAAGCAGGCGCCGCCCGAGCGCCTGGCGGCGCAGCTCGCGCCCTTCCTCGCGAGAGCCGGCCTGCCGGTGCCCCCGGACCGGGCCTGGCTCGGGCGCGTGACGGAGACGCTCACGGAGCGCTCCCACACGCTGGTGGAGATGGCCGAGAAGGCCACCTTCTACGTGCGGCCGCCCGCGGCCTACGATCCGCAGGCCACGGCCAGGTTCTGGACAGTCGCGGCGCATGCTCGCTACGCGCTTCTGATCAAGCGGCTCGAGGCCCAGGCCGACCTCGACCCGGCGACCGTCGAGGCGCTGTATCGGGAGCTGGCGGCGCAACTTGGGCTCAAGCTCGTGGACCTCGCCCAGCTCACTCGCATCGCCATCACGGGCACGACGGTGAGCCCGCCCATCTTCCAGGTGGTGAGCCTCCTCGGCAAGGCCGAGACCCTCGCCCGCCTGAAGGCCGCCCTCGCCGCGGCCGGAGCGCGATCTTGACCCGCTTGCTGCTGGCGCGGCACGGGCAATCGGTGTCCAATGCGGTGCGCCGCTTCCAGGGGGTGCAGGACGTGCCGCTGTCCGAGATCGGAGTGCGCCAGGCCGAGGCCCTCGGCGCGGCGCTCGGGCGGCGCCGGCTGGCGGCCATCTACACGAGCCCGCTCCAGCGTGCCCGGCGCACGGCGGAGATCGTCGCCGCCGGGCTCGGGGTGGCGGTGGTGAGCGTGGAGGCCCTGCGCGAGCTGTCGCTCGGGGAGTGGGAGGGCCGCACCGTGGAGGAGATCCAGGCCTTGCCGGGCGATCCCTATGCCCGATGGGTGCGGGACCCCGTGGCGGGGCTGCCGCCGGGCGGCGAGCCCTTGCCGGATGTCCAGGCGCGCGTCGTCGGCGCCCTCGAGGCCATCGTCGCGGCGCACCCCAACGGCGCCGAGGTGCTGGTGGTCTGCCACGGCGGCGTCATCAGCGCCTTCCTCGCCCATTGCCTGGGGCTGTCGCTGTCGGCCATCTGGCGGGTCACGCTCTCCAACGGCTCGCTCACCGAGGTGGCGCCGCCGCGCGTCCTCTCGGTGAACGACACGGCGCATCTCGACGGCCTCGACGCGCCGGGCGCCGCGGCGCTGAGCCCGTGAGCCGGCCGTGACGCTGCTCGCGCTGTTCGGCGGCCTGGCTCTCCTCCTCTACGGCATGCAGCTCACCGGGGAGGGGCTGCAGCGCGCCGCTGGCGGCCACCTCCGCCACCTGCTCACCAGCATGACGCGCACGCGGCTGGCGGCGGTGGGCTCGGGCGCCGTGGTGACAGCCCTCATCCAGTCCTCGTCCGCCACGACCCTCATGCTCATCGGCTTCGTCTCGGCGGGGCTCGTCTCCTTCCGCCAGTCGCTGGGGGTGATCCTCGGCGCCGACATCGGCACGACCTTCACGGTGCAGCTGCTCGCCTTCAACATCCAGGGGCTGGCGCTTCTCCTGGTGGGCGTGGGCTTCGCCATGTCCTTCTTCGCGCGCCGGGGCATGGCCAAGAACATCGGGCAGGCCATCCTGGGATTCGGCTTCCTCTTCCTCGGCATGCGCGTGATGACCGAGGGCATCGCCCCGCTGGCCAGCCACGACCTCACGCGCCAGGTCCTCCTGGCCTTCGCCGCGAACCCGGTCCTCGGCATCCTGGCCGGCGCCTTCTTGAGCGCCACCATGGCCTCCTCCGCCGCCACCATCGGGCTCGCCCTGTCCCTGGCGACCCAGGGGCTGCTGGGGCTGGCCGGCGCCATCCCCGTCGTGCTGGGCGCCAATATCGGGACCTGCGCCGCGGCGCTGGCGGCGAGCCTGCGCACCTCGTCCGACGCGCGCCGCGTGGCGGCCGCGCACATCGCCTTCAAGGTGCTCGGGGTCGCGCTGGTCTTCCCGTTCATCCAGCCGCTGACGGGGCTGGTGGCCCAGACCGCCCAGGAGCCGGCCCGCCAGATCGCCAACGCCCACACGCTCTTCAACGTGGCCATCAGCGCGCTGTTCCTGCCCTTCGCCGCCGTGGCGGCGCGTGCCATCATCGCGCTGGTGCCGGAGGAGGAGCGCGCCGACAACCCGTTCAAGACGCGCTACCTGGATGACCGGTACCTCGACCAGCCCGCCCTGGCCATCGGCCAGGCGATGCGCGAGGCCCTGCGGATGGGGGATGTGGCCCAGGCCATGCTCCGCGACGCCATGACCGTGCTGCGGACCGACAACCAGGAGCTCCTCGAGGACGTCGAGCGGCGCGACGACCAGCTCGACTACCTGGAGCGGGAGATCAAGATCTTCCTCTCGCGTCTCGGCCGCGAGACCATGAGCTCCGACCTGGCCCAGAAGGAGATCGCGCTGATCACCTTCATCGGGAACCTGGAGAACATCGGCGACATCATCGACAAGAACCTGATGGAGCTGGCGCGGAAGAAGCTCTACCAGGGCCGCAAGTTCTCGGAGGCCGGGGAGGCCGAGCTGATCGAGTTCCACGCCATCGTCTCCAAGAACCTCGAGCGCGCCATCGCCTCCTTCGCCGCCAACGACCGGAGCCTCGCCCAGGAGGTGCTGGACCAGCGGCCCATCGTGCGCCAGCGGGAACGGGAGATGCGGGAGTCGCACCTCACGCGGCTGCGCCGCGGGCTGGCCGAGTCGCTGGAGACCTCCGAGATCCACCTGGATGTGCTCACGAACCTCAAGCGCATCTCGTCGCACATCACCGCGCTGGTCTTTCCGATCCTGGAGGAAGTGTAGGGGGGGATCATGCCTCAGCAGCGTCTCCGGGTTCTGTTCATGGCCTCCGAGGTGGCGCCCTTCGCCAAGACCGGCGGGCTGGCCGAGGTGGCCTCGGCCCTACCGCGGGCGCTGCGCGCCCTGGGACACGATGTCCGCCTGCTCATGCCCAAGTACCGCGGGGTGGAGGCGCATTGCGGGGAGCTGCGCGTCGTGATCCCCCAGGTGCGCGTGCCCCTCGGCGATCGCATGGCGGAGGGCGCGCTGTGGGAGGGGCGCGCGCCCTCGGGCCTGCCCATCTACTTCCTCGCGCATGACCACTACTACGACCGCGACGGGCTGTACGGGACCAACGACGGCGACTACTGGGACAACTGCGAGCGCTTCATCTTCTTCTGCCGCGGAGGGCTCGAGGCGCTGAGCACTCTGGGGCGCGACACGGCGCAGGGCTGGCGGCCGCAGCTGATCCACGCCAACGACTGGCAGACGGGCCTGGTCCCCGTGTACCTGCGCACGCTCTACCACGACCATCCCGGGCTCGGGCGCGCGGCAACGCTGTTCACCATCCACAACCTCGCCTACCAGGGCGTGTTCTGGCACTACGACATGCCCATGACGGGGCTCGGCTGGGACCTCTTCACCCCCGCGGGCATCGAGTTCTACGGCAAGATCAACTTCCTCAAGGGCGGGCTCGTCTTCGCCGACCTGCTCACCACCGTGAGCCGGACCTACGCGCACGAGATCCGCACGGCTGAGCTCGGCGACGGGCTCGAGGGCGTGCTGGAGGAGCGCAGCCAGGACCTCCGCGGCGTGGTCAACGGCATCGACTACGGGGTGTGGAACCCGGAGACGGACGCGGCCCTCGCCAGGCGCTACTCGGTCTCCGCCCTCGAGGGCAGGGCCGCCTGCCGCGCGGCGCTGTGCCGGGAGCTCGGGCTGGACGCCACCCCGGAGCTCCTCCTCGGCATGGTGACGCGGCTCACCGGGCAGAAGGGGCTCGACCTCACGCTGGAGGCGCTGCCGGAGCTGCTCGCCGCGGGCGCCTCGCTGGTCCTCCTGGGCTCGGGCGCCCCGCATCTGGAGGAGGCCTTCACCGAGGCCGCGGCCCAGCACCCGGGACGGGTGGCGGTCAGGATCGGCTACGACGACGACCTGGCGCGGCGGATCTATGCCGGCGTGGACTGCTTCCTGATGCCGTCCCGCTACGAGCCCTGCGGGCTCGGCCAGCTCATCGCCCTGCGCTACGGCGCCGTGCCCATCGTCCGGCGCACCGGCGGGCTGGCCGACACGGTGCGGGCCTTCGATACGGCCCGCCGCGCGGGGACGGGCTTCCTGTTCGACGGCTTCTCGGCGGAGGACCTGGTCGATGCCGTGAGGCGAGCGGTGGCGGTCCACCGAGACCAGGGCCTCTGGAGCGGGCTCGTGCGACACGCCATGGCCGAGGATTTCTCCTGGGATGCCTCGGCCCGCGACTACGTGATGCTGTACCGCAAGGCGCTCCGGGCCCGCCCGCCCCGGGCCTGACCTCGCGCAGGGAGGCTCCATGAAGAAGATCGAGGCCATCATCAAGCCGTTCAAGCTGGACGACGTCAAGGAGGCCCTGACCGAGCTGGGCGTGCTCGGGATGACGGTCACCGAGGTGCGGGGGTTCGGCCGGCAGAAGGGGCACACCGAGCTCTACCGCGGCTCGGAGTACACCATCGACTTCCTGCCCAAGGTCAAGGTCGAGGTGGTGGTGCCCGACGATCTCGTGGACAAGATCGTGTCGGTTATCTGCGCGGCGGCCAAGACCGGCTCCATCGGCGACGGCAAGGTGTTCGTGCTCCCCCTGGGCGAGGCGATACGCATCCGCACCGGCGAGACCGGGCAATCCGCCATCTGAGCCCGCCCGCCGCGGCAACCCCAGCGTCCCCCCGTGCGGGCGCGACCGGGATGAGCGGGCTGCTGGCGGCGGTGCCGGGCGATCGCGGGGCGCTACGGCAGCTCCGGCGGCTGGGCTTCGCCGATCCGGCCGCGGCGCTCGCCAACCTCCACGCGCTGGCGCCGACGCCCTTCGAGGGCGAGACCCTGAGGCCGTTCCTGCCGCGGCTCTTGGGCGCGCTGGCGGCGGCGCCGGATCCCGACATGGCGCTCAACAACCTGGAGCGCCTGGCCGCCCACAGCGAGCGTGCCGCCCTCTTCCGGCTCCTCGACGCCCACCCCGGGGCCATCCACCTCCTCGCCCGCCTCGGGGGCACCAGCCAGTTCCTCGCCGACACGCTCCGCCGGTATCCCCACCTCTTCTCCTGGCTGCTGGAGCCGTGGACCATGCGCCAGTGGCTCCGGGACGAGCTGGAGGAGGAGCTCCGGCAGAGCACCGCCGCCTTCTCTCGCCCCGAGGCGCGCTGGAACGCGCTGCGCCGCTTCAAGTACCGCCAGCTCCTGCGCATCGGCTGTCGCGACATCCTGGGCGATGCCGATCTCACCGTCACCACGGAGGAGCTCTCCCGGCTCGCGGACGTCTGCCTCGAGACCGCCCGGCGCTGGGCCGAAGGCGAGCTCGGCCCCCTCTACGGCGCGCCCGTGGGGCCGGACGGCGCGCGCACGGGGCTGGCCGTCATCGGCATGGGCAAGCTCGGCGGGGACGAGCTGAACTATTCCTCCGACATCGACCTCATCTTCGTCTACGGCGAGGACGGCGAGACCACGGGCGGCTCGGCGGGCTCCGTGCCCAACCACCGGTACTTCACGGAGGCGACGCGCGCCATCGTCGCCGCCATCGAGTCGGTGACCGACGAGGGACATGCCTTCCGCGTGGACCTGAGGCTCCGCCCCGAGGGGCGCTCTGGCGCCCTGATCCTCTCGCTCCAGGGCTACCGGACGTACTTCGCCGAGCGCGCCGAGACCTGGGAGCGGCAGGCGCTCATCAAGGCGCGCCTCTGCGCAGGCGACGAGGCGATGGCCGCCCGCTTCTTCGAGCTGACGCGCCCCTTCGTCTTCCGCCCCGGGCTCGACCCGGGCATCGTCGCCGAGATCCGGCGGATGAAGCAGGAGATCGACCGCTCCCAGCGGGCCCGGGGCAGCGAGCGCCGCAACGTCAAGCTGGGCGTCGGGGGCATCCGGGAGATCGAGTTCCTGGTCCAGGCGCTCCAGCTGCTCTACGCGGGGGACGATCCGTGGCTGCGCGAGCGGAACAGCCTGCGGGCCATCTTCCGGCTCACGGAGCGGGGCTATCTCTCGCCCGCCCTCGGGCGGCTCCTGGCAGAGGCCCTCGTCTACCTCCGCACCGTGGAGCACCGGCTGCAGATCCTCCACGAGTTCCAGACCCACACCCTGCCCGAGGAGCCGCTGGCGCTCGGGCTCCTGGCCCGCCGCATGGGCGTGGCGCTCGGGCCGGACGCCGCGCGGCGCCGCTTCCTCGCCGACTACCGGCGCGTCACGCGCGGCGTGCACGCGGCGTTCCGGGAGTTCTTCGACACCCGTCCCGCCCGGACCCGGGCGGAGCCGCCGCGCGTGCCCACCTTCACCGCGCTCAAGGCCACGGGCTTCGCCGACCCGGATCGCGCCCGCCAGAACCTCCGGCTCGTCCTCGAGGGGCGCCCCCTCCTGCCCTATCCGGTGCGCGCCCGGGCGGCCCTCTGGCGGATGTTCCCGGTGCTGCTCGATGCCCTCTGGCAGAGCCCGGATCCCGACGAGGCGCTGAACCAGTTCGAGCGCTTCGTGGCCGCCGCCGGGCCCCGCACGGCCTACCTCGATCTCCTGGCAGAGCGCCCCGATCTCCTGGCCAACCTCGTGAAGCTCTGCGCCCGCGGCGAGCTTCTCACCCAGATGCTGCTGTCCCAGCCCGGGCTCCTCAACGGGCTTGCCGATCCAGCGACCTTCGCTCCGCCCAGGGGCAAGGCCGCCTTCCGGGCGGGGCTGGCGAGCACCCTGGCGCCGCGGCTCTCCCCGAGCGAGCGCAAGGACCGGCTCCGACGGCTGAAGCAGGCCGAGGAGCTGCGCATCACGTGGCGGATGCTCCTGCGGGTGACGGACGCCGAGCGCTTCTCGGCCGAGATGACGGCGCTGGCCGAGGCCGCGCTCTCCACGGCGTGGCTGATGGCGCTCGAGCAGGTGGCCGAGCGGCATGGCGTGCCGCGCGGCGCCGACGGGCGCTTCATCCCCGCTGTCATCGTGGGGCTCGGGAAGTTCGGCGGCCGCGAGCTCTCCACGGGGTCGGATCTGGATCTGTTCGTCGTCTACGAGGGGCCGGGCCACACCGACGGCCCCGACAGCGTCGAGGCCCACGTCTTCTACGATCGGGCGGTGGAGGCCCTCTCCGGTCTCCTCGGCGACATCACAGCATCCGGCCTCGTCTTCCCCGTGGACCTGCGGCTGCGCCCGGGCTCCAAGGGCTCGGGCTTCGCCTCGAGCCTTCCGGCCATGGAGCAGTACTACCGCGAGTGGGCGGATCCCTGGGAGCGCCAGACGCTGACGCGGGCGCGACTCTGCACGGGCGACGCGCGAGTGGGCCGCCGCGTGAGGCGGCTCATCCGGGCGCTCCTCTACGGGGCGCTGGCGGCGCCGGCGGACCTCAAGGAGATGCGGCTGCTCAGGGAGCGGATGGAGAAGGAGCTGGGCAAGGAGACCCCCGGGCTGTTCCACGTCAAGTTCGGGCGGGGCGGACTCGTGGACGTGGAGTTCATCACCCAGGCCATCCAGCTCGCGAGCGGGGCCCGGCATCCGGCCATCCGCCGCCCGAACACGCTCCAGGCCATCCGCGCCATGGGCGAATTCGGGCTCCTGTCGGGGGAGGACGCGGCGACCCTGGCGGAGCAGTACCGCTTCCTCCGCCGCGTCTCGGGGGGCTTGCGGCTCTTCGGGGCGCGCCCTGCCGATGCCCTCGAGCTGGCGGGGACCATCCCCGGCAGGCTCGCCCGGAGCCTCGACTACCCCTCGCGCAGAGAGTTCCTGGACGACTACAGGCGCCGCACGGCCTGGGTGCGCGCGCTCTACGACCGCGTGGTGCCGGCCTGATCGAGGGCGGGAGGGGGAACGATGGTTGTCGCGCTGGCTGTGCTCTTGCCGCTGCTCGGGCTGGCAGTCTGGGTTTTCGTCCGGTTCCCCCCGCGGAGCGGCTCGGCCAGGGCCGTGCGCGCCTACAATGTCGGCGTCCTCCTCGTCGCCGTGGCCGGGGGCGCCTGGACGGCCTTTCACTTCTACCGGACCACGGGGCAGAGCGTCGATCGCGCCTGGTGGCCCGTCCTGGCCACGCTGGCCTCGCTGCTCGTCGTCTCGGGGGTGGTCGTGGCCGGAACGGCGCTCAGGAACTTCGTGGTGTTCGCCGGACGGCGGCGCAGATGAGCGCCTCGAGAAGCCAGCCGGTCGGGCAGCAGGTTGCGATGCACGAACGCGGGGTGTGATCTCTGGCGAAGCGTGAGTGGCCCGATCGCCGCTTTACGGAGGTTGATCTTCGGCATATGCTTGAGCAGGCGCGCACGTATCGGCGCGACGTCGTTGCGGGGCGCTGGGTGATCGTCACCCGCTATCGAAGACGTCCGTGGGAGGTCATCGTCGAGCCCGACTTTGACACCCGGCTCCTCGTGGTTGTGACTGCGTACCCCGTCCGGGAGGCATGAGATGAAGGAAGCGTATCTGGAAGTGACATTCAGACATGGGCGCCCGTTGGCCGCCTACCTGTACTTGCCGCGCCGACCGGGCGAGCGGTCGTACCGCACCTCGCGCGTCCCACCGGGGCTGGCGATCGACTTCGGTCGAGGCGGCAAACCGATCGGGATCGAGATCACGGCTCCGGGGAGGGTGTCCACGGTGGCCCTGAACAGGGTCCTTCGCGGCCTGGGACTGCCTCCACTCACACGGGGCGATCTGGCCCCGCTGCGCGCGGCATAGGATTCAGAGAACGTCCGGTCAGACTTCTGGCGTCGGGCCGGAGACCGCGGCGCGGCCAGCGGCGGTGATGCGGTGACAGAGCGCTTCTTCGTGCTGGACGGCCCCGGCTTTCTCTACCGCGCCTACCACGCGCTGCCCTTCCTCTCCACCTCGAAGGGCCAGCCCTCCCACGCCGTGTTCGGCATGTCCACCATGCTCTGGAAGCTCCTGCGCGAGGAGGGCCCGGACTACTTCCTCGTGGCGTGGGACCCGCCCGGGCCGACCTTCCGGGAGGAGCGCTTCGCCGCCTACAAGGAGACGCGGCCCGCCATGCCCGACGATCTCCGCAGCCAGATCCCGCAGGTGAAGGCGCTCTTCGAGGCGCTCCGGCTGCCGCTCGTGGAGGTGGCGGGCTTCGAGGCCGACGACGTCCTGGGCAGCCTGGTGGCCCGCACGCAGGAGCTGCCGCTGGAAGTTGTCCTCGTCACCAGCGACAAGGACATGCTCCAGCTGGTGGGCCCGCGGGTGCGGGTGCTCTCGCCCGGGCCCCGCGGCGAGCGCATCGTCCTCGACGAGGCGGCAGTCAAGGAGAAGTGGGGCGTGGCGCCGGCGCAGATCCCCGATCTCCTGGCCCTCATGGGCGACAGCATTGACAATATCCCCGGCGTCCCGGGGGTCGGGCAGAAGACGGCCGTCCGGCTCATCGGCCAGTTCGGCAGCCTCCAACGGCTCTACGACAACCTGACGCTGGTGCCGGGCAAGCTGCGCGAGACCCTGGCGGCGAGCCGCAAGCAGGCGCTGCTCTCGCGCGAGCTGGCCACCGTGCACACGGCGGTGCCGCTGCCGGAGGATCTCTCCGCGTTCCGGCGCCAGGAGCCTGACTGGGATCGGCTCCGGGCACTCTGGAGCGAGCTCGAGTTCCACACCCTCCTGCGCCAGTTGCCCGAGGCCGCGCCCGCGGCCGCCACGGACGACGAGCCGGCGCTCGCCTCGGCGGAGGGCCTCGCGGGCTACCTCGCGCGAGTGCCCGCGCGGGAGCCGCTGGCGGTGGACTGGGTCGGGCAGGGCGGCCCGCCTGATCCCGAGGTGACGGCGCTGGGGCTCTTTCATCCCGCAGCGGGAAGGGCGCGTCTCGTCCTCGACGCGGTGCCGGATCTGGGCGGGCGCGCCCTCGTCGGCCACGACCTGAAGCCGGTCGTCGAGTGGTGGCTCGGCCGCGGGGCCGCGCCGCCGGCCATCGAGGACACGGCCGTGGCCGCCTATCTCCTCAACCCCGCGCGCACCAACTACCGACTGGAGGAGGTCTGCGCCGAGATCACCGGCGAGGGCCCGGGGCTCGCCGCGCCCGGCGCCCGCGCGCCATGGGTTTGGCGTCTCTGGGAGCGGGAGCGGACGGCCCTCGAGGAGGCGGGCCTCCGGGCGCTGTACGAGGAGATCGAGCGGCCGCTGGTGCCTGTCCTCGCCGCCATGGAACGCCACGGAATCGGCGTGGACCCGGAGCGGCTCACCGAGTTCTCCAAGGAGCTCGAGCGGAGCCTGGAGGCGCTCACGCGGGAGATCCACACGCTGGCCGGGGGGGAGTTCAACCTGTCCTCGCCCAAGCAGCTGGCCGTGGTCCTGTTCGAGAAGCTCGGGCTCTCCCCGGTCAGGAAGACGAAGACCGGCTACTCCACCGACGCCGATGTGCTGGAGCAGCTGGCGCTCGCGCATCCGCTCCCCGCCAAGCTGCTCGAGCACCGGACGCTCGCCAAGCTCAAGTCCACGTACGCCGATGCGCTGCCGGCGCTGGTCCATCCTCGCACCGGGCGCATCCACACCTCGTTCAACCAGCTCGTGGCGGCCACGGGGAGACTCTCGTCGTCGGCGCCCAATTTGCAGAACATCCCCATCCGCACGGAGCTCGGCCGGCGGATCCGCGCGGCCTTCGTGCCCGAGCCGGGCTGGCGCTTCGTGGCGGCCGACTACTCGCAGATCGAGCTGCGCCTCCTGGCGCATGTCTCCGGCGAGGAGAGCCTCATCGAGGCCTTCCGACGCGGCGAGGACATCCACCGGCGCACGGCCTCCGAGGTCTTCGGCGTGGCGCTCGAGGCCGTGACCCCCGAGCAGCGGGATGTGGCCAAGACCACGAACTTCTCGGTGATCTACGGCGTCACGGCCTTCGGGCTGTCGCGGGGCCTGGCCATCTCCCAGAAGGAGGCGCAGGAGTTCCTCGACCGGTTCTTCGCCCGCCACCCGAAGGTCCGCGCCTGGCTCGAGCGGACTGTCGCCGAGGGGCGCGAGCGCGGCTGGGTCGCCACCCTCACCGGCCGGCGCCGCTGGCTGCCCGAGCTCAGGAGCGGCAACCCCAACCTGCGCGGCTTCGCCGAGCGCATGGCGACCAATGCCCCCATCCAGGGCACGGCCGCCGACCTGATCAAGATCGCGATGGTCAGGCTCCACCGCGAGCTGGGCGCCCGTGGGCTCCAGAGCCGCATGCTGCTCCAGGTGCATGACGAGCTCCTCTTCGAGGCGCCGGAGGCCGAGGTCCTGCCGCTGGAAGCGCTGGCCGCCGAGGTGATGGAGTCCGCCATGACGCTGTCCGTGCCGCTCCGGGTGGACATCAAGGCGGGCACCGACTGGGCCCAGGTATGAGGAGCTTCCTGCTGGCGGGGCTCACGGGGAGCATCGGCACGGGCAAGAGCACGGTGAGCGCTATGTTCGCCCAGCTGGGCTGCAAGGTGATCGACGCCGACGTCCTCGCCCGCGAGGCGGTGGCTCCCGGCCAGCCCGCCTATGCGGCCATCGTGGCCGAGTTCGGCCGCGAGGTCGTGCAGCCCGACGGCTACCTCGACCGCAAGCGCATCGGCGCCCTCGTGTTCGCCGATCCGGAGCGGCGAAAGCGGCTCGAGACGCTCGTCCACCCCGCCGTGCGCGCCCGTCAGGAGCGGCTCCTCCGCGCGCTGGAAGAGGAGCGGTACGAGGGCGTGGTGATCTGGGACGTGCCGCTGCTGTTCGAGGTCGGCGCGGCGGCCAGCATGGACCGCGTCGTCGTCGTCTTCGCCGACGAGGCGACCCAGCTCGAGCGGCTCAGGGCGCGCGACTGGATGCCCGAGGCCGATGCCCGCGCCCGGATCGGCAGCCAGATGCCCGTGGCCGAGAAGGCCAAGCGCGCGCACTACGTGATCGACAACTCCGGGAGCCGCGCCGACACCGAGGCCCAGGTGCGCCAGGTCCACCGCGCGCTCCTCAACGACCTCAGGGCCATGAGAGCCCAGCCCCCCCGATGAGCGCCGGAGGCGCGAAGAGGCCCAGCCGCGCCCCAACGTCATTCGCGGTCGGGCGAGCTCCAGCGATCGCCGGAGGCGCGAAGAGGCCCAGCCGCGCCC
>MGBV01000056.1:29272-34568 GCA_001788415.1 Candidatus Rokubacteria bacterium GWC2_70_16
CCGCGCCCCAACGTCATTCGCGGTCGGGCGAGCTCCAGCGATCGCTGGAGGCGCGAAGAGGCCCAGCCGCAGCGTGGCCTCTTCGGCATTTCGCCGAGACGACGGATGACTCCGCGCCGCAATGCGCGGGCGACGGGACGCCCCGCTCGCGGGGTCAGGCCGACGGCGGGCCGGCGCCGGGCGCTGGGCCAGCACTTCCTCCGTGACGAGAGCATAGCGCGGTGGATCGTCGAGCTCTCGCGGCCCGGCCCGCACGATCTCGTCGTCGAGATCGGGCCGGGGGAGGGGGCGCTGACGGGCCTGCTGGCCGCCACGGCCGGCCGGCTCATCGCGCTCGAGGTGGACCCGGCGCTGGCCGCCCGCCTGCGTGAGCGCTTCGCGGCCGCCCCTCACGTGGCAATCCTCGAGGCCGACGCCATCCGCTACGACTACGCGGGGCTGCCCGCCCTCAGGCCCGATCCGGCCGGCCGGGTGCTCGTGGTCGGCAATCTCCCGTACAGCGTCGGCACGGCCATCCTCGGCGCGCTGCTCGCGGCCGGCCCTCCCATCGCCCGCGTGGCGCCCATGGAGATGGCCCTGATGCTCCAGCGGGAGGTGGCCGAGCGGGTGGCCGCCGCGCCAGGGAGCCGCGCCTACGGGAGCCTCTCGGTGCTCAGCCAGATGGCGGCCGCGGTGCACCTGGCCCTCTCCGTGCCCCCCGGCGCCTTCCGGCCGCCGCCCCAGGTGGACTCGGCGGTGATCCACCTGCGCGTCCTGGCCGCGTCGCCCGTCGCCGTGGCCGACCTCGAGCGCTTCCGCGCGGTGGTGCTGGCGGCCTTCTCCCAGCGCCGGAAGACTCTCGCCAATGCGCTGGCCTCGGGCCTCGCCCTCCCGGTCGAGCTGCTGCGAGGTCTCCTCGCCGGGACGGGCATCGACCCCGCCCGTCGCGCCGAGACACTCTCCCTCGCCGAGTTCGCCCGCCTCGCCGAGGCACTGCCCGGCCCCTGAACGGGCCTCGCCGCTGCCCGGGTTCTGCCATGGCAGCGAAAAACCGGCGCCGCCAGGCCGCTGACGCTTCCGGAAGCCCGCCATCTGCGCTCGATGGTCCAGCGCCTGGCCGCGTTGCGCGTGCTCCATGACCAGATGGACGCCCTCTACGAGAAGACGGCGGCCGAGGCCTTCACCGCCGAGGACCTGGGCCTGAGGCCCTGAGGCGCGGCGGCTAGCCGCTGTGTATCCGATTCGGGACACCGACGACCTGCCGCAGCAGTGATAGTCTCATCGTGACGCTGCAGCCGGGCCAGCTCAGCCTGCCTCTCCGCTGGCGCCAGCCCCGCCGGATCTTCGTCAACAGCATGAGCGACCTCTTCCACGAGGCAGTGCCCGACGAATACATCCACCAGGTGTTCGACGCGATGGCCCAGGCGAGCTGGCACGTCTTCCAGATCCTGACCAAGCGAAGCGAGCGGCTCGCAGACCTTGCCCCATCGCTGCCGTGGCCGCCGAACGTGTGGCAAGGCGTGTCCGTCGAGAACGCCCGCTACCTTCGCCGCATCGACGACCTGCGACGGGTGCCGGCCGCCTTGCGCTTCCTCTCGATCGAGCCGCTGCTTGGTCCGATCTCGAACCTGCCGCTCGAGGAGATTCAGTGGGTCATCGTCGGGGGGGAGAGCGGAGGAGGGCGGACGCCCAAGGCGAGAGGACGCCTGCTCGATGGTCAGACGTCGGACGAGCTTCCCGAATCCTGGGGTTCCAGGCACACGGTGGCCTCGATGGGGTGATGCGCTCGAGGAGTGATGGCCTGCCCGTCCGCCCGGGCGGTGCCTGGACGATGGAGAAGCTCGCCTACGTGGAGCAGTCCGCCGCGGCGTTCACGAGGGCCATGAAGGGGAAGTGGGGCCGCCTTGTCTACATCGATCTGCTCGCCGGGCCCGGACGGGGCGTGCGACGGGACACCGGCGAGGAGTTCGATGGTTCCCCTATTCGCGCGCTCAAGGTCAACCCGCTTTTCGACCACCTATTCCTGGGCGACCTCGGCCGGAAGACCGTGAATGCCCTTGAGAAACGCATCCCGCCTCGCGACGCAGGACGTGTCACTCTGCTCTGTGGCGACTGCAATGAGCTGGCCACGCGGGTTGCGGCCCAGCTCACCGGCCGTACCCTTGGGCTCGCGTTTGTCGGCCCCGCGGGCTTCGGGCCACGTTCCACATGTTCAGGGCCTTCGCCACCCGGCAGATTGACGTTCTCTTCTTCTTTCCCGATCAGATCGGGATCGTGCGAAACCTGGCTGGCTTCGTGACCCGGTCCGGCCATCGCATGGACGCCCTCATGGGAGGCAGCGAGTGGCGGGAGTCGGCGCAGGCGAAGCTGGCAGCGCGCAGGCAGCTCAACCCGGTTGAGGCCCGCGACCTGGCAAGATCTTGGGTCTCTCGGTTTCAGGACAAGATGGCGACGATCGGGTACCGGCACTACGACCACGCCGAGCCCCTGTTCACCAATCGGAAGAATGCCCGGATGTACCACCTCCTGTTCTTCTCCCGGCATCCGGCGGGCCTGAAGATCTGGCGGAACATCAAGAGGGAAGTGAGCGGTCCTCGGGGCCTCGAGGCGTCGGGCGCACCCCCCGCACTTCGCCCGCTTTTTCTGCTTGACAGCCCCGTCGAGGCACGGCGGGCGAGTGTCGGCGGCGCTCGAGGGATGCCGGCCGAGGGGCCCGCATTGGCGCGACGATGGGCGAACGAGGGGGAGGGGCGCCGAAAACCATTCCTCGTTCTCGAATCGCCCACCCCGGACGCTCCCAGGGGGAGCCGAAACCGGGGTGTAGAGTCGTGGCACGAGGAGGGAAGTCGCCATGCAGATGCACGCGCCAGCCATCGTCGCCACCCCCAGTGCCGCCGCCGAGCTTGACCGGCTCGGGGATCAGATCGCCGAGCTGTCGGCGCACTTGGATGCCGCCACCGCCCGCCTCCTCGACCTCATCCGCGAGTTCGACGCGCGGGGCGGCTGGAACAGCGGGTTCCGCTCCTGCGCCGCCTGGCTGAGCTGGCGGGTGGGGCTCGATCTCGGTGCGGCGCGGGAGAGGGTGCGCGTGGCGCGCGCCCTCGGGACGCTGCCGCTCCTGGCCCAGGCCCTGGCGCGCGGGGAGCTGTCCTACGCCAAGGTCCGCGCCCTCACGCGCGTAGCGACCCCGGAGACCGAGGCGCGGCTCCTGGCTGTGGGGCGGGCCGGCACCGCCGCTCACGTCGAGCGGATCGTGAGGGGCTGGCGGCGGGTGGATCGGCACGCCGAGGCGCGGGAGACGGCGCGGCAGCACGCGGGCCGCGCGCTTCACGTCTACCAGGACGAGGACGGCATGGTGGTGGTCCGTGGACGGCTCGAGCCTGAGGTCGGCGCTCTGCTCCTGCGGGCGTTGGACGCGGCCCGAGAGACGCTGTACCAGCGGACCCGAGGCGCGGAGGCGGGCAGCCGCCCGGCTGACCCGTCTGCCGAGCCCCCAACCACGGCCCAGCAGCGGGCAGACGCGCTGGCGCTGGTGGCGGAGACAGCCCTTCACCACGAACTCGATCCCGGCACCCCGGGAGAGCGGTACCAGGTGGTGGTCCATGTGGATGCGGCGGCGCTGGCGGACCCCGAGCAGCCCGGCCAGTCCGTTCTCGAGGACGGCGTTCACGTTTCCGCGGAGACGTCACGGCGGCTCGCGTGCGAGGCGAGCCGGGTGGTCATGCGCCACGAGCCGGACGGGCGCGTTGTCGAGATCGGCGCCCGGACCCGCACCATTCCGCCGGCCCTGAGGCGCGCGCTGCAGCACCGGGACCTGGGCTGCCGCTTCCCGGGCTGCGGGGTGCGGGTCGGCCAGGGGCATCACATCCGCCACTGGGCGCAAGGAGGCCCGACCACGCTCCGGAACCTCGCGCTCCTCTGTCGCCGCCACCACCGCGCTGTCCACGAGGAGGGCTACCAGGTCGACAGACAGCCCGATGGCGCCCTCCGGTTCCGGCGGCCGGACGGCCGGCTCTTGCCTGAGGTGCCCGCGCCGGGCGCCGTGCCTGCCGATCCGGTCCAGGCCCTCAGGGCGCGGCACGCGGCGCAGGGGCTTCGGCTCCACGCGCGAACGGCGTGCCCTGGGTGGCTGGGGGAGCCTCTGGATGTGGGCTGGGCCATAGGCGTCCTGCACCCGCTGGCGCTGGCGACAAGCCCGGCAGTGGCTGTCCCCGCGGAGCATCGAGGGGGTTGAGCCGAAGGGGCATCCGCGGCGGGCTACACCGGCGCGCGGCCGCGGGCGGCCTCGGGAACGCGCATGGTCATCAGCGGCACCCCGATGCCGTAGGTCATGAACTCGCCCACCGGCCTGACCTCGATGAAGCCGAGGTCTGCCAGCGCTTGCCCCTCCACCTTCAGGCCCCGGAGCAGGAGCTTCCGGAGGTCGGCGCCCACCGAGTCGGCGGGACGCAGGCTGGCCAGGCCCTGAAAGGTGATCGTCGCCGCGGGGATCTTGATCCAGGGCAGGAAGGGGATGCGCTTTCCCACCGTCACGGTGAGGGACACGTGGGGAGTGCGCGCCACGTTCCTGGCCTTGAACGACTTGAGGCCGGTTGCGATGTACAGCACCCTGTCCCTGACCGTGTAGACGATGCCGGCGGTGCGGGGCTGGCCCCTCGGGTTGACCGTCGCCAGCACGGCGAAGATCTCGCGCTCCAGCACCTTCCAGACCTGCTCGCTCGTCAACGCGATGGGCATGGCTGCCTCCCTCCCGGCCACCGGCCCCGATACTGCTCCGGTACCCTGTGTCCGTCAACACACACGCGGCAAAGGGATTGAGGCCTCTGCATTGGCCGCGCATACTGGGACCCATGAAAACGAGGCTGAACCTGAGGGACGATCTCCTCGCCGCGGCGCAGAGGCTCACGGGGATCGCCGAGAAGACCGCGCTGTTGCACGCGGGGCTCGAGGCATTGATCGAGCGGGAGAGCGCGAGGAGGCTGGCGGCCCTCGGCGGCACGGCGCGGGGAGTCAAGGTCCCGCGCCGTCGCCGTCCGCCCCAGACCCAGCGGCCCTGACCCGGGCCGGCGCCCCGCCCGGCGCCTGGGGCGGGCCTACATCGGCCGGAAGGTCCGGTTCCAGTAGTCCCGGTTCTTGACGTCCACCTTGATCTTCTTCACCTCGTTGATGAACTCGGCCATGATCTCGGCCTTCTTCTCGATGATGCGCTTGCCCTTCTCCGCGGAGGCGGTGAAGGGGTTGCCGGGACGGCCGATGAGGCCCGTGTCGCTGTACTCCTGGTGATCCATGGGCACCCAGGCGACGTCGAGGCCGTTCA
>MGBV01000057.1 GCA_001788415.1 Candidatus Rokubacteria bacterium GWC2_70_16
GCCAAGCCGATCCGGCTGATCTCGCTGGACCCGGCGGCCGTCGAGCGCCTGGTGAAGTTCCCCGGGTATACGCGGACGACGATCAAGGCGGGAATCTACAAGGGGCAGGACCAGGAGGCGCTAACGCTCAACTCGCCCGTCATGCTCGTGACGCGGGCGGAACTGGCCGAGGACCTCGTCTACAAGCTGACCCGGGCACTCTTCGAGAACCGCGCCCAGCTCGTGAACGTGCACAAGGTCATGGAGCACTTCGTCGCCCAGGACGCGGCCCGGGACCCTGTCGCTCCGATCCATCCGGGAGCCCTGAAGTACTACCGAGAGGTCGGAGCTGTCCGCTAAGCCGCCACTGAGCGGCGCGCGGCTCGACGAAGCGCGGGGCGTCCGGGAGGCGGCGCGGCTCGAGACGCCCGCCTTCTCCCGGCCGGGCGGCTGGGCGGGGCAGGTCGTTCGCGCGCTCGCGGTGGCCTTCTCGCTGTTCCAGCTCTACACGGCCGCCTTCGGGACCTTCGAGCAGTCCATCCAGCGCTCCGTGCACCTGGCCTTCGGCCTGGCGCTGCTGGGGCTGACCTACCCGCTCCGACGGCGGGGCGCCGGGACGGCGGAGGCCCCGCCGCTGAGGGACTGGGCGTTCGCCCTCCTCGGGGCCCTGGCCTCCCTGTACGTGGTCCTCCAGCACGATCGGCTGACGACCCGGATCTCGATGGTGACGCCGCTCGAGACCCTCGATCTGGCAGCCGGGGTGATCCTCACCCTCGTGGTGCTCGAGGCCTGCCGCCGGGCGGTGGGTGCGGGCTTGGCGCTGGTGGCGGTGGGCTTCATCCTCTACGGGTTCGTCGGCTGGCTGATCCCGGGCCGCTTCGGGCATCCCGGCTTCGCCTTCGATCAGCTCGTCGAGGTCGTCTTCCTGTCCAGCGAGGGGATCTTCGGCATCCCCCTCGGGGTCTCGGCGACGTACGCGTTTCTGTTCATCGTCTTCGGCGGCTTCCTCATGCGCCTCGGGCTGATGTCCTTCTTCGCCGACCTGGCGCTGGCGCTGGCCGGCGCCACCTCCGGCGGGCCCGCCAAGGTCGCCATCGTCTGCAGCGCTCTCTTCGGGACCATCAGCGGCAGCGGCATCGCCAACGCCATCACGACGGGGAGCTTCACGGTCCCCCTCATGGTGCGCGTGGGCTACAAGCCCCACTTCGCGGCCGGCGTCGAGTCGGCGGCCTCCATGGGCGGCAATATCATGCCCCCCGTCATGGGGGCCGCGGCCTTCATCATGGCGGACTTCCTCGGAGTGCCCTATCAGCAGGTGGCGGTGGCCGCCATCATTCCCGCCGTCCTCTACTTCTTCGGGGCCGGGGCGATGGTGCACTTCGAGGCGCTCAAGCAGGGGATCCCCCGCATCCCGCGCGCGGAGCTGCCCCCCCTCGGCCGCGTGCTGCGCGAGCGGGCCTACCTGGTGATCCCCGTCGCGGGGCTGATCTACTTCCTGTGGAGCGGGCGGAGCGCCATCTTCGCCGGCTTCTGGGCCACGATGCTGACCGTCCCCGTGAGCTATCTGCGCCGGGAGACCCGGATCACGCCGCGGAAGATCGTGGACGCGCTGGAATGGGGGGCCCTGACGGCGCTGCCCGTGGTCACCGCCTGCGCCGTGGTGGGCGTCATCCTGGGGATCGTCGCGCAGACGGGGGTGGGCGTGAAGATGGCCAGCGCGATCCTGACCCTCGCCCACGGCAACATGTTCCTCACGCTGGTCTTCGCGATGCTCGCCTCGCTGCTCCTGGGGACCGGCCTGCCCACGACACCGACCTACATCATCACGGCCGCGCTGACGGCGCCGGCCCTGGTGAAGTTCGGGCTGCCGCCGCTGGCGGCGCACTTCTTCGTCTTCTACTACGGGATCCTCGCGGACATCACGCCACCCACGGCCATCGCTCCGTATGCGCTCTCGGCCATCGCCCGGTCGGACCCGAACCGGACATGCTGGGCCGCCTGCCTGGTCGCCCTGTCCGGGTTCATCGTCCCCTTCGTCTTCGCTTACGAGCCCGCCATGCTCGACCCGCTCATGGCGTGGCCCGGGACCACCGCGTACCGCGTCGCCAGCGTGACGCTCTCGGCGGTGCTCGGTGTGCTGATGCTGAGCGCCGCCCTCATCGGGTGGCTGCGCTCGCGCGCCACCCCGCTGGAGCGGCTGCTGCTCCTCGTGGGAGCAGTCGCGCTCATCACGCCCGGGCTCGTGACCGATCTCGTGGGCGGGTCGATGCTGGCTCTGGTGCTGGGGCTGCAGGCCTGGCGCGGGCGCTCCCGCCCCTGAGCGCTCCCGCCTCACGCCCCTGACGGGGAGGCTGCCGCGGCCTCATGTGACCATCCGGCCGCCGTCCACGAAGATGATCTGCCCCGTCAGATAATCGGCCGCCGGAGAGGCGAGGAAGAGGGCGACCCCCGCGACGTCGGCCGGCGTGCCCATCCGGCCCATGGGGATCCGGGCCAGGATTGTCTGCCGCTGCTCCGGGATGGCCAGGACATCCGCGTTCAGGTCGGTGGGGACGGCGCCCGGCGCGATGGTGTTGACCAGGATGCCGTGCGCGGCCCACTCGAGGGCGAGCATGCGGCTGAACTGCCAGATGGCGGCCTTCGTCGCGCCATACACGGTGCTCTTCCAGGCGCCCGCCGCCGCCGAGGTCGAGGAGATGTTGATGATGCGGCCGCTCCTGGCGGCGACCATCGCGTCGCCAAAGGCCTGGCAACACAGGATGACCCCCTTGACGTTGATGCGCAGCATGGCGTCGCACTCCTCCTCGGTCAGCTCGAGGAGCGCCTTCCTGCCCAGGATCCCCGCATTGTTCACGAGGACGTCGATGCGCCCCGCCTCGCCGAGACACGCGTCCCGGAAGGCGCGGATCGAGGCCAGGTCGGCGACATCCAGGGGCTGGAACCGCACGGCCCCGCCGCCCGACCGAAGACGCTGCGCCACCGCCTCGCCTGCCTTCGCGTCCCGCGACCCCATCCACACCGTGGCCCCGGCGCCCGCGAACGCCTCGACGATGCCCCGGCCGATTCCGCGCGTTCCGCCCGTCACCGCCACCACCGTCCCGCGCATGTCCCATGTCACGCTCGCCATGTCGTCTGTCACCCCGCCTTTCGCCTCGACGCCCGCCCGCCTCTCGTGACCTCGTCCCGTAGCGTTGGAGCCCGGTCCGGCCTTTCCCTCGACATGATGGCATCCGCCGCTCGGCGCGAGGGCGGGCGCAGTCGACGCCGCGGGACCAGGGCCAAGCCGGCGAACATATTGGCACGCACGTCCATGACAAGGGAAGCGGGAGATGAGATCTCGCCGGGTCCTGGTGCGTCTGCCCCACGTCGCGGGTGCAAGTTCTCTATTGATCAGCGGGGAGGATGAGTTCATCCTTCGGGGGTGCGGTTAACCGTTTAGTCAGTTTGAACGACGGGTCGAATCCCATGGCGAGATGGACCGACGAGTCCGCCGAGAAGAGGCAGCGTCACGAGATCCGGCGGGAGACCATCCTGCAGGCGGCGGCCCACTGCTTCAACCGGAAGGGCTATCACGGGACGACCATCGGGGACATCGCCCGGCAGCTCGGGGTCAGCAAGGCCGCCCTGTACTACTACGTGAAGAGCAAGGAAGAGGTGCTCTTCCTGTGCCACCAGGCCTCCATGGACCTCGGGATGGAAGGGCTCCGGCGCGCGGAGGCGCTGGGGGGGACGGCCGGCGAGCGGCTGAGCGCGGCGCTCGGGTACTTCATCGAGCAGATGGCCGAGAACCTGAAGGGCTGCTTCGTCATGCTCGAGGGGGGCATGCTGAGCCCGCGGCTCCATCGCCTAGTCGTCAAGCGCCGGGACGAGTACGAGCAGCGGCTCCGGGAGCTCGTCGCCGAGGGAGTCGCCTCCGGGGCGTTCGTGCCCTGCAATCCCAAGCTGGTCGTGTTCGCGATGCTCGGGGCCGTGAACTGGGTGCAGAAGTGGTACTCGCCCGACGGTGAGGTGGCGGCCAAGGACATCGCCGAGACGTTCGCGGCCTATCTGGTGCGTGGCCTGGAGAGGCGAGGCGTGGACGTCCTCCTCGAGACCGGCGGGGAGGCGAGGGTGCCCATCACCGCTGCAGGGGGGTCCGCATGAGGACTCGGGCCAACGGAGGGAACCATGTTTGACAAGGGCTTTCTCGAGCAGCTGCGGCAGCAGCAGGCAGCCTGGGCTGCCGCCCATCAGGGATCCTTCGCAACGGAAGTCAAGAAGGACTTCGTGTCCGAGGCGGGAGTGGTGACCCGGCGCCTCTACACCCCGCTCGATCTGGCCGACCAGGGAGTCGATTACTTCGAGGATGTCGGCTTCCCGGGCGACTTCCCGTTCACCCGGGGCCTGTCCCCCGTCGGCTACCGGGCCGGGCTGTGGAAGATCGCTCAGTACTCCGGTCAATCAACCCCCGAGGAATGCAACGCGCTCTGGCGGGATCTCGCGGCGGCCGGGCTCAATACCGTGTATGCCGCCTATGACCTGCCCACCCAGCTCGGCTACGATCCCGATCATCCCATGGCGGAAGGCGAGGTGGGGCGCACCGGCGTGTCGCTGGTGTCCCTCCGCGACTGGGAGATCGCCTTCGACGGCATCGACCTCGGCAAGACGATGGTGAGCACGGTCTGCAATGCGCCGGGCGCCATGGCCATCGCCATGAACCTGCTCACGGCCCAGAGGCAGGGCGTGGATCTCAAGGTCCTCCAGGGCAGCTCGCAAAACGACGTGCTCAAGGAGTACACGGCTCGCGGCAATTTCATCTTCCCGCCGGAGCCCTCGATGCGGCTGGTGGTGGATACGCTGGCGTACTGCTCGTCCGTGGCGCCCAACTTCTACCCCATCAGCGTCTGCTCGGTCCACCAGTCGGAGTTCGGCGCGAATCACGTCCACGAGGTGGCGTTTGCCCTTGCCAACGGGATCGCCTACGTGGAGAGCGCCGTCAACCGCGGCATCGACGTCGACGTGATCGGTCCCGGGATCATGTGGACCACGAGCCACGACCACCACGCGTTCTTCCACGAGATCGCCAAGCTCCGCGCGATGCGGCGGCTCTGGGCCAAGATCATGCGGGACCGCTTCAAGGCCAAGAAGCCCGAGTCCATGATGTGCCGCCTGTACTCCTCGGTCGGCGGCACGAGCCTGATGAAGGAGCAGTACCTGAACAACATCGCGCGCAGCGCGCTGGCGGCCCTGGCCGGCGCCCTGGCGGGTGCGCAGCGGATCGACTTGCGGACGTACGACGAGCAGTGGGGCATTCCCACGAAGGACGCCGAGATCACCAACATCCGCTGCCAGCAGATCGTCGGCTACGAGTGCGGCGCCGGCGAGACGGTCGACCCCCTGGCCGGCTCCTACTACGTCGAGTGGCTCACGAAGGAGATGGAAGGGCGGTTCGTCGCGGAGATCGAGAAGGTCGACCAGATGGGCGGCACGCTGCGGGCCATCGAGAACGGGTACATCAAGCGGACCATGCTCGAGGATGCGTACCGCTACCAGCTCGGGGTGGAGGCGGGGGAGATCCCCCGGATCGGCCACAACATGTTCCGGCAGGAGAACGACCAGAGCCGTCCGGTGCGGGTGTACCGGGCGGACCCGTCGGTGGAGCAGCGGCGGATCGCGGCGGTGAAGGAGCTGCGCCGGACGCGACACGACCGGGAAGTCAGGCGCGCGCTGACCGCGCTCCGCGCCGCGGCGGCCGAGCCGGCGACGGCGGACAACAACCTGATGCCGGCGATCATCGATGCCGTGCAAGCCTACGCGACCATCGGGGAGATGTGCGACGTGCTGCGGGAGGTGTGGGGGGAGTTCAAGGAGCCGAAGGTCTTCTAGCAGGCTGCTGAAAGAGGCCCATCTGCTTCGTTGCCGCCCTCGGCCGCACGCTCAACGTACAGCGAGTACGCCTCGCGTGCGGCCGTCGGGCGCCGCCTCGCATCTGGACCTCTTTGAGCAGCCCGCAGGGTTTTTCCGCATCCTGCTAGGGGGGAGTATGGGGACTCAGGTCGCGGCTCGGCGAATTCGAGTGCTGCTGGTCAAGACGGGGCTGGATGGTCACGACCGCGGAGTGCTGGTGGTCGCCATGGCCCTGAGCCAGGCCGGGATGGAGGTGATCTACGGCGGTCTCCACCTCCGTCCCGCGCAGATCGCCAAGGTGGCCGCAGAGGAGTCGGTGGACGTGGTGGGGCTCAGCAGCCTGTCGGACAATCATCGGGCGCTGGTGCCGCGGATCATCCAGGAGCTGAAGAACGTGGGCCTGGACGACGTGATGGTGCTCCTGGGCGGGTTCATCCAGGACGAGGATGTGCCGGTGATGAAGGCTGCCGGCGTCGCGGAGGTGTTCGGCGTCGGCACCCGGCTGGAGGACATCGCGACGTACATCCGGACGCACGTCCGCCCTGGCTAGGTCGGGGAGATCACCACGGACTGTCGAAGCAAGATCGCGGCGTTCAAGGTTCCCCGGATCGTCGAGCTGGTCCGGGAGCTGCCGAAGACTGCCACGGGGAAGATTCTCCGCCGCAGCCTGCGGGAGCACACCCAAGCCTCGTAGAGAAGGAGGACGGTATGAGAGGCGTTCGCGAAGCCAGAGGGAAGTGGGGATACGTGGTCGGCGCGGGGCTGCTGGCGCTGTGCGCCGCGGGGGGGGCGGCCCCGGCTGGGGCCCAGTCGGCGGCCACGCCCGAGGAGTACAAGATCGGCTTCACAACTCCGCTGACCGGCACGAACGCGCCCTTCGGCAGGGCCTTCGCCGAGACCGCCCGGATGGCCACGGATGACGTCAACGCGCGGGGCGGGGTCGACGGGGTCAAGATCAGGCTCATCGTGGAGGACACCGCGGCCGATCCGAAGCAGGGGATTGCCGCCTTCCAGAAGCTCGTGTCGGTGGACCGGGTCCCCGTCGTCTCGAGTGCCTGGAGCACCGTCATCATGGCCACGGCCCCGGTGGCGGACCGCGAGAAGGTGCTCCTCATCAACCACGGCGCCAATGCCCCGTCCATCCGCGGCGCCGGCAAGCTGCTCATCAGCTTCTTCCCCCTGGCGGACCTGGACATCAAGCACCTGGCCCGGTACGCGGCCACGAAGCTCGGCAAGAAGCGGGGCGCGGTCATGTACGTCAACAACGACACCGGCCGCCTGAACGCGAAGGTCTTCCAGGAGAACTTCGAGGCCGCGGGCGGCAAGATCGTCGCCGTCGAGAGCCACGAGGCCGACGCCATCGAGTTCGGGGCGCAGGCGGCGAAGATGCGCGCCGCCCAGCCCGACATCATCCACATCCCCTCGCTCGTCCAGGAGGCGCCCCGGATCGTGAAGCAGTTCCGGGAGATGGGGATCAAGGCGCAGTTCACCAGCTATTCCGTGGCCGAGAGCAAGGAGATGCTGAGCG
>MGBV01000058.1:0-1823 GCA_001788415.1 Candidatus Rokubacteria bacterium GWC2_70_16
GCCGGACCCCTGCGGGCCGAGGACGACCTTCTTGCCCTTGAGGTCCCGGATGCCCTTGATCCCCGACGCCTTGGTCGCCACCGCGTGGACCAGTTCGGGATAGATCGTGAACACGCCGCCCATGTTCTTGACGGGCTTGCCCTGGAAGGCCGACAGCGTCACACCGTTGTAGGCGTAGTAGGCGATGTCGTTCTGGAGCAGCGCGAAGTCGGCGTCACCGGAGCCGACGAGCTGGGCGTTGGCGACGGAGGCGCCGGAGGACTCCACCGTGGCGCGGATGTTGAGGTCCTTGGCCTTGTAGACGATCCGCGACATGGCCCCCGCCAGCGGATAGTAGACGCCCACGACCCAGCCGGACGCGATGGTGACGAGCCTCCGCTGCTGGGCCCAGGGCGCGGAGGGGAGCACGAGCGCCACGGCCAGCGCGGCGGCGAGCAGAGCGAGTGGGGTCTTGCGCAGTTTCATCGGAACCTCCTTCGAGGGTGAGAGGGTCGGTGACACCCGGGATTTCCGGGAGGCAGCGAGAGAATACCACGGCCCCGTGACGCGGGTCGAGGCCCCACGTGCCAGTCCTTGACGCCTCTCCAGGTGCCTCTTACACTAGTGCCCGATGGCCCCGCCGCCGCCCGCCAGCTCCCGCATCGGCGTCGACATCGGCGGCACGTTCACCGATCTCGTCTGGGTGGACGAGAGCACGGGCGCGGTGCGCGTCGGCAAACTGCTCACGACGCCGAAGGATCCCGCCCAGGCGGTGGAGCAGGGCGTCGTCGCCTTGCTCCACGAGGCCGGGAGCGCGCCGGCCTCCGTGCGCACGCTGATCCACGGCACGACGCTCGCGACCAACGCCCTCATCGAGCGCAAGGGCGCGCGCACCGGCCTGCTCACCACCGCGGGCTTCCGGGACACCCTCGAGATCGGCCGCGAGGGGCGGTACGACATGTACGATCTCCTCATCGACCCGCCCGCTCCCCTCGTCCCGCGCCACCTGCGCCTCGAGGTGCCGGAGCGGCTCCTGCCCGACGGCAACGTGCTCCGCCCCCTGGACGAGGACGGCGCGCGCGCCGCCATCGCCGCGCTCCTCGGCCAGGGCGCGGAGGCCATCGCGATCTCGCTGCTCCACGCCTACCGCAATCCCGCCCACGAGCGGGCCCTCGCGGCCCTCGTCGCCGGAGTCGCGCCCGGGCTGCCCGTCTCCTGCTCGTCCGAGGTGGTGCCCGAGATCCGCGAGTTCGAGCGCACCTCCACCACCGTGGCCAACGTCTACGTGATGCCGCTCATGGCGCGCTACCTCGATGACCTCGAGCGCAAGCTCGCCGAGATGGGCATCCCCGGGCGCTTCTACATCATGCTCTCCTCGGGCGGCATCGCCACGCCCGAGACGGCCCGGCGCGTGCCGATCCGCCTCGTGGAGTCGGGCCCCGCCGCGGGCGCGCTGGCCGCCGCGCGCGCCGCGCGCCAGATGGGGGCCGAGCGCCTGCTCTCCTTCGACATGGGCGGCACCACGGCCAAGGCCTGCGTCATCGACGGCGGCCGGCCGCTGGTGGCGCGCGAGTTCGAGGTGGCGCGCGCCGACCGCTTCAAGAAGGGCTCGGGGCTGCCGATCCGCGTCCCCGTCATCGAGATGATCGAGATCGGCGCGGGCGGCGGCTCCATCGCGCGCGTGGACCGGATGGGCCTCTTGAAGGTCGGCCCCCGGAGCGCCGGCGCCGATCCGGGCCCGGCCTGCTATGCTCTCGGCGGCACCGAGCCCACCGTCACCGACGCCGATCTCCTCCTCGGCTACCTCGACCCCGAGTTCTTCCTCGGGGGCCGCATGCCGCTCG
>MGBV01000058.1:1870-8907 GCA_001788415.1 Candidatus Rokubacteria bacterium GWC2_70_16
TGGTCAACGAGAACATGGCCGCCGCGGCGCGCATCCACGGCATCGAGCGCGGCCGCGACCTGCGCGCCTACCCGCTCTTCGCTTTCGGCGGGGCGGGTCCCGTGCATGCCTGGCACGTGGGCCGCATCCTGAAGGTCCCCCGCGTCCTGATCCCCTTCGCCGCCGGCGCCATCTCGGCCCATGGCCTCCTGACGGCGCCGCTGGCCTTCGACTTCGTGCGCACGGCCCCCCAGCGGCTCGACCGGGCCGACTGGGGGCAGGTCAACCGGCACCTCTCCGAGATGGAGGCGGAAGGGCGGCAGGTGCTGAGCCGCGCGGGCGTGGCCGAGCGCGACATGGGCTTCCGCCGCAGCGCCGAGATGCGTTACCTGGGCCAGGGGCACGAGGTGGAGGCCGCCGTTCCCGGGGGCCTGCTGGGGCCGCAGAGCCTCGCGCCCCTCACGGCCGGCTTCGAGGAGGCCTACCGGCTGCTCTACAGCCGGACGCCGATGGGCGTCGCCATCGAGGCGCTCAACTGGCGCGTGGTGGTCTCGGGCCCCGCGCCCAGGGTCTCGGCCACCGAGGGCCCAGCCGAGGGGCCCAGCGCCGCGGGCATCGAGCCCGACGTCAAGAAACGCCGGCGGGCCTACTTCCCCGAGGCGGGGGGCCACGCGGACACGCCGGTCTACGACCGCTATGCCCTCCGCCACGGCATGTGCATCGACGGGCCCGCCATCATCGAGGAGCGCGAGTCCACGACGATCATCGGCCCCGGGGCCATCGTCCAGGTGGACGAGCGGCTCACCCTCGTGGCGAGACTGCTCTGATGCGCCCGACCGATCACGCCTACGTCCCTCGCGAGGCCCTGGACGTCTTGACTGCGCGGACCCTCGAGAACAGCCACCGCTGTCTTCTCGAGGTCCTCGAGCCGGGCATGACGGTGCTCGACGTCGGCTGCGGTCCCGGCACGCTCACCATGGGGATAGCCCGGCGTGTGGACCCTGGCAGCGTGGTGGGGATGGACCTGAACCCCGAGATGATCGCCGCCGCCGAGCAGGCGAGCCCGCCCGGCCAGATCCCGAACCTCGTCTTCTACAAGGGCGACATCCGCCAGAGCGGCTGGCAGGCGGAGTTCGACCTGGCCAACGCGGCGCGTGTACTTCAGTGGATCCCCGACGCCGAGACCGCGCTCCGAGCCATGGCGCGCGCCGTGAGGGCCGGCGGTCAGGTGGTCGTCCTCGACTACGAGCACACGAGGGCCGAGTGGAGCCGGCCTCCTGGCGCCTGGACGCGCTTCTACAGGGCCTTCCTCGAGTGGCGCAAGGCCGGAGGGCTCGACAACGGCATCATCGGGCGGGTGCCGGAGATGTGCGCCGCCGCCGGCCTCGTGGACATCCGCGTGACGCCGCTCGTCGAGACGGTGCGGGCCGGCGACGCGGACTTCCTGCGCGTGGCCGGCGCCTGGCGGCTCGTGGTCGACAGCCGGGGACGCCAGATGGTCGCGGCAGGCCATCTCGACGAGGACGAGCGCCTGGCCGCAGTCGAGGCCTTCACCCGTTGGATGCAGACGGGAGAGGCGACGCAGACGATCCACGAGGCCTGCGTCGTCGCCCGCCGCCCCACGGAGTCCCGTCCGTGAGCGCCATGGATCCCGTCACGCTCGACATCTGCTGGAACCGGCTGATCGGCGTGGCCAACGAGCAGGCGGCCGCGCTGCAGCGGACCTCGTTCACCTCGGTCGTGCGCGAGGCGGGCGACCTCTCCGCGGGCGTCTTCGACCGGCGCGGCTACATGGTTGCCCAGGCCGTGACGGGCACGCCGGGCCACATCAACTCCATGGCGCTGTGCATGAAGCACGTGCTGGCGGCCCATCCCATCGACTCGCTCCGGGCCGGGGATGTCCTCATCACCAACGATCCCTGGAAGACCTCCGGGCACCTCAACGACGTCACGATCGTCAGCCCGGTCTTCCGGCGAGAGCGCTGCGTCGCGCTCTTCGCCTCCACCTGCCACACGGCCGACATCGGCGGGCATGTGCTCTCGGCCGAGGCGCGAGAGGTGTACGAGGAGGGGCTCTTCATCCCCATCATGAAGCTCTACGAGGGCGGGGAGCTCAACCGCTCGCTGGCCGCGCTCCTCACCGCCAACACGCGAGTGCCCGATCTCGTGCTCGGGGACTTCCATGCCCAGATCGCCGGCGGGGCGGTGGGGGGCGACCGCCTGCTCGAGTTCATGGAGGAGTTCGGGATCGAGGCGCTGGAGCCGCTGGCCGACGAGATCATCGGCCGGACCGAGCGCGCCATGCGGGAGTCGATCGCCCGGCTCAAGCCCGGGGCGTACACGTACGCGATCACCTCCGACGGCTTCGGCGAGCCCGTCACCATCGCCGTGCGCTGCGAGGTGCGGGGGGACGAGCTCTGGATCGACTACGCGGGCTCCTCGCCCGAGAGCCGGCGCGGCATCAACGTGGTGATGAATTACACGGAGGCCTACACCACCTACGGCGTGAAGATCGTCGTGAGCCCGGACGTGCCCAACAACGAGGGCGCCTTCCGCCCGCTGCGCATCACGGCCCCGGAGGGGAGCATCCTCAACTGCCGCCACCCGGCGCCCGTGGCCGCCCGGCACATCATCGGGCACCTCCTGCCCCACGTGGTGGCGGGCGCCCTCAAGGAGGCGCTCCCGGAACACGTCATGGCCGAGGGCTCGGCCAATATCTGGGGGGTGCAGGTGGCGGGCAAGGACGGGGCGGGCGCGCCCTTCACCTACATCTTCTTCACCTCGGGCGGCACGGGGGCCCGGAGCATCAAGGACGGGCTCTCAGCCACCGCCTTCCCGTCAGGCGTGCTCGGTACTCCCGTGGAGGTCATCGAGTCACTCTCCCCGCTCCTCATCGAGAGGAAGGCCCTCCGCGAGGGCTCGGGCGGCGACGGGCGCTACCGGGGAGGCCTGGGCCAGGTGATCGCCTTCCGGGTGCGGACCCGGGAGCCCTACGTGTGCTCGATCCTCTGCGACCGCACCCGCGTGCCGGCCCAGGGCTTCTTCGGGGGCGAGCCAGGCGCCCCGGGCGAGGTGCTCGTGAACGGCCGGCGGCCCGCCAACCCGAAGGCCGAGCAGGCGCTTCCCCCTGACGCGCTGGTGGAGATCCTCCTCCCCGGGGGCGGTGGCTACGGCCCGCCGGCCGAGCGCGATCCCGCCCTCCGCGCCCGCGACAGGCAAGAGGGGTACGCGGGCTTCGCCTGACGCTCCCCGCCGCCCAGACCCGGCCTACCCGCCCAGCTCGAGGAGAAGCCGGCGGGCCTCCTTGACCTGCTCGGCCTCCAGGCCCTCGGCGCGGATGAGGGCGCGGCGGATCGACGAGGCGGCCTCTGTGTTCCGCCCCAGCCGGCGCAGCGTCATTCCCAGGTGGTAATGGAATAGCGGATTGGCGCCTCCCAGCTCCACCGCTTCCTGCAAGGCCTGCAACGCCTGGGGGTACTCGCCCCGCTGGTAGCGTACGAATCCCACGGTATGCAGGAGCGGCGGCCTGAGGCTCTTCCGCGCCGCCGCCGAGGCGCGGTCGGCCAGGGCCGCCGCGCGCTGGGCAAGCTGGAGGGCCTCGTCCATGCCGCGGCCGCGTATGGCCAGGAGCCAGGCCACGTTGTTCAGGGCGAGAGGGCTGTCCGGCATGAGCGCGAGAGCCCGGCGGTAGGCGTCGAGGGCGCGCTCGGCGTCGCCTCCGCGCTCGAGGACGTTGCCCAGCGCCACGTGAGCCGACCCCAGCTTGGGATCGAGGGCCACCGCGGCTTCCAGCGACTGCCGGGCGCCGGCGAGGTCACCTCGCTTGAGGAGGACAGCGCCGAGGACGAAGCGCCCGGCCGCGCTCTTGGGCTGGGCGGTGACCACGGTGCGGGCCTGGGTGATCCCGTCCTCGAGGCGGCCCATCTCACCGTAGAGGGCGGCGAGCCGGACGCGGGCGTCGTGGCGCTGGGGGGTCACCCGCAGCACCTGCTCGAGCTGGGCCGCCGCCGACTCCCGGTTGCCGCGCTCCTCGAAGTAGTCGGCGAGGAGGAGCCGGGCACCGAGGTGCTCGGGGTTGAGCTTGGTCACCATCTGGAGCTGCTCGGCCGCCTCGTCGAGACGGCCTTCCATCCGCCGCAGCAGGGCGAGATGCTGGTAGGCCCCCGCGAAGCCCGAGCTCGCGTCGAGGACCCGCTTGAGCTCGGCTTCGGCCTCCTTGAAGCGCCGGGCCCCGAGATACGCGGTGGCCAGGGAGAAGCGGAGTGGCACGTCGGTCGGGTCACGGGCCAGCGCGGCCATGAGGTCCCGGATGCGCGTGGTCACCGCCGCCTCGCTGCCGCCCGGGTTGGTCACGAGGGCCAGCTCCAGCCGGGCCTCGGCCAGGCGGGGCTCGAGGCGCAACGCCTCCTCGTAGCTGCGCCGGGCGCCCGCGCCGTCGCCCCGGAGAAAACGCGCCCGGCCGAGGTGATAGTGGTTGTTGGCCAGGCGCGGATTCGCCGCGTTGACCCGCTCGAAGTGCGCGATGGCATCCCGCACCTCACCGCGCTGGAGATGCGCCACGCCGAGGAGCGTGCGGGCCGCGAGCAGGTCGGGCCGGACCTCCACCATCGGGAACAACCCCCTCACCGCCTCGTTCACCCAGCCCCGGGCGAGGTTGAGGCCGGCGAGCTGGAGGGTGAGGTCGGGGTGACCGGGATTGGCGCGAACCGCGGCCTCAAGGACGGTGCCGGCCCGATCGTAGCGTCCTTGCTTCACGAAGAGGCGGCCGGCCACGGTCGCCGCGGCGACATGCCCGGGGTCCTTGTCGAGGATGTGCTGGAGGTGCGGCATGGCCTCGGCCTCCTTGCGCTGGCTGAGGAGCACGCGCGCGAGGTTGAACCGGGCGGGGACATGCTGCTCCGAGAGCTTGAGCGCGCGCCGGTACTCCGCCTCCGCGCGCGCGGCGTCGCCCCGGCGCGAGTGGAGGCCGCCGGTGAGCGTGGGCCATTGCGGCTGGGTCGGATCGCGCTTGGCGAGGTCGGCCACAAGCGCGAGCGCCTCGTCGATGCGACCCTGCTCCACCAGCACGGCCACCTTCGCGTTCACGGAAGGCTCGTGCCGCGGGTTCTGCTCCACGGCGCGGTCGAAGGCCCGGAGCGCATCGGCGGGCCGGTTCTGGAGGGTCAGCAGCTGACCGAGGGTGAGATGCAGCCCGGGATCCTTGGGCTGGAGCTCGATCGCCTTGCCGTACATCTCCGTGGCCTTCGCGAGATTCTTGCGGGCGGCGAAGATCTGGCCGAGGACGGCGTAGGCGTCGTGTTCGCCGGGCGCCATCTGACGAGCCGTCTCCGCCGCCCGCTGGGCCTCGTCGAGCCTGTCGAGCAGCCGGAGCGCCCGGGCGCGCTGGAGATGGTAGTCCGGCGTGCGCTCCAGCGCGCGGGCCACCTGTCCCAGCTCGGCCAGGGCCTCGCGGGGCTTGCCCGCGTGTATATAGGCGGACGCAAGACCGTAATGGGTCGCGGGGTGCTGGGGCATCTCGCTGGCCACGCGCTGGAAGGCCTCCACCGCCCGCTCGGGCTTGTTCTCGCCGAGGCTCGCATAGCCGAACCAGTACCGCGCCGGGGTGAGGGTGGGGAACTGGCGCACGAGCCGCCCCAGCACCTCGGCGGCACGGCCATAGCGTCCCGTGCGCACGTAGGTCTCGCCCAGGACCAGCTCGAAGCGAGGCGACCACCCCGCCTCGGGCAGGGCCTCCAGCTCGGCCAGCGCCTCGGCGTCCCGATCCTGGATGGCGCGGAGCGTGTACATCGCGAGGCGAACGCTCGCGCTATCGGGCTGGAGTCCGCGGGCCCGGAGCAGCATGTTCTCCGCCTCCTCCAGCCGCCGCTCGAGGAGGAGAAGCGCCCCGATGCCGAGGAGGGCGTCCACGTTGTCGGGCCGGAGCGCCAGGGCGGCGTCGTAGGACCTCCGCGCTGCCTGGATGTCGCCCTGCCGCGTGAGGGCATCGCCGAGCGCCTGGTGGATCTCGGCGGCCTCCGGCGCTCGCCCTACCGCCTCCCGGAGCAGCGGCACGCCGGTCTTCAAGTCCCCCGTCCCCGCTGCCGCCGTCCCGATGACGAACGACGCGTGGGGATTGCCCGGCTCACGCTCCTGGATCAGCTCCCCCTGGGCGCGGGCCTCGGGCCAGAATTCAAGCGCCAGGTACGAGCGGGCGAGCAGGAGCCGGGTGGGGGTGGAGGCCGGGTCGACCTCCACTGCGCGGCGCAGCTCGCGCGCGGCGTCCGCGTACCACGCCTTGCCGAGATACGCCTGGCCCAGCGCGCGCAACGCGCGAGGATCGCGCTGGTCGAAGCGGAGGGCGTTGCGCAGCTCGATAACCGCCTCGTTGAGCTTGCCCTCGGAGAGGAAGCGGGTGCCCCGCTCGAAGTAGTACTGCCTGAGCCTCTCCGGATCGCGAGCGCAGCCGGCGCCGACCAGGGCCAGGCCCCCGAGGACCAGCAGGATCCAGAGGAAAGCCCCCTTGTTCAGGCGCATGGTGATGGTGTGCTGCAGTTGGCGTGCCAACCGCCTCGCGCATCCCTCAGAGGGCGTGGCGAGCCGCCTCACCGTCGGAAAAGCCGACAGCAAGGGCTGTCCGGTGGGACAGCGCATGCTCACTGGTGCAGGCTGTGGGCAGGCATCGCGCAAGAATTTCCCGAGACGCCCGTCGGATCCGTCGGCGACGGGGCCGGAGCCCTCAGGCCCTCCCGTTCCCAGGGGTACGGGCTCCCGGAAACGTCAGGTCCTCTTGCCGATTCCGGCGGGATACGCCTGTGTCAATCCTGCAAGACATTGAAAGACCAAGTGATTCGGAGTGTGGCACAGATAGTGCTCATCTCGATGCTCGCGGGTCGACCCGCACGCGAAGGAGGACAGCATGCCGAGTCATATCCGGGCACGAGGAACGATAACCGCCGTCGCCCTGTCCATCGCGCTGGCCATCGGCCTGGCGCCGAGCCAGGCGGATGCCATCTCGGTGGAGTGGAACCTGGCCGGTTCGTCAGGGACCAGCTGCTGCGCCGACGGCAGCGGCGACGGGA
>MGBV01000059.1:0-8226 GCA_001788415.1 Candidatus Rokubacteria bacterium GWC2_70_16
CGCGGACTTCTGGGAGACGTCGGACATCCACGTCCACGTGCCGGCCGGCGCGATCCCGAAGGACGGCCCCTCGGCGGGCATCACGATGACGACCGCGCTGGTCTCGCTGCTGACCGGCCGCCGCGTGCGTCCTGGCCTCGCGATGACGGGCGAGGTGAGCCTCGCCGGGCGCGTGCTCCCCGTCGGCGGGATCAAGGAGAAAGTGCTCGCCGCCCACCGCGCGGGCGTGCGCACGGTCATCCTCCCGAAGCGGAACGAAAAGAACCTGCTCGAGGACGTGGCGGCCGAGGTGCGCGACAAGCTGACGATCTACCTCGTGGAGTCGGTGGCCGACGTGATCCGGCTCGCGCTCGAGGAAAGCCCGCAGCCGATCGGCGCCGCGCCACTATCGGTCGCGTCCTAGTTTCTGGAAGCCACCGCCCGCGAGGCTTGACAGTTCGCCGCGCCCGCCCGCTATGATGGTCTCGTGCCTCGCCTCGTCCTCATCCTGTGCGCGGTCACGGCCGCGCTGGTGACCGCGCCCCCCGCGCGCGCCGAGACGTACCGGCTCGCCGCGCCCGACGGGACGGTGCACTTCACGAACGCGCCGACGGATCCGCGCTACCAGCGCATGCAGACCGGCTCCGGCACGGCGGCGGGCTGGCTGCGGCTCGCCGCCGGCGCCACGACGCGCTACGCGGAGGAGATCCGCGCGGCCGCCAACCGCTACGGCGTCCCGGAGAAGCTCGTGGCGGCGGTCATCCGCGCGGAGTCGTCGTTCGACCCGCGCGCCGTCTCGCCCAAGGGCGCGCGGGGCCTCATGCAGCTCATGCCCGAGACTGCGTCGATGCTCGGCGTCCACAACAGCTTCGACCCACGGCAGAACATCGAGGGCGGCGTCCGCCACCTGCGCCGCCTCCTCGACCGCTTCGGTAGTAACCTGCCCCTCGCGCTTGCCGCCTACAACGCGGGCGAGCGCGCCGTCACGACCTACCGCGGCATTCCGCCGTACACCGAGACCCGCGAGTACGTCGAGCGCGTGCTGCGCTTCTACGACGGCGACCCGGGCGCCGCCGTGCGCACGGTCGTCTACCGCCGGGTCGAGGACGACGGCACGCTCACCTACACGAACATCCCGCCCCGGGGCCGCCGGTAGGCGCCCCCCGGCCCGCCGCGCGCGGGCCGGCACCGCTCACTTCAGGAGCGTCGACACCTCGCGGAACGCCTCGTGGTCGGAGGTGCCGAGCCACTGGAAGACGATCGTTTCGGTGGCGCTGACGACGGCTCCGGCCTGCCGGGCCTGGGCCAGGCCGAGCTCCAGGCGCGCCGCCGTACGTGAGCACACCGCGTCGGCGGCGACGGTGACGGGCACGCCGGCGGCGAGGAGATCCAGGGCCGTGAGGAGGACGCAGACGTGCGCCTCCATCCCGCACAAGACCACGCGCTCGGCGCCGAGCCCACGGAGGCGCGCGGTGAACCCGGGCGCCCCGGCGCAGGAGAACGCGGTCTTCTCGAGGGGGGCCAGGTCGCCGAGCAGGGCGCGCAGCTCGGGCAGCGTGCGCCCGAGCCCCTTCGGGTACTGCTCGGTGAGGACCGCCGGCACGCCGAGCCGCCGCGCGGCGGCGCCGAGGATCTTGAGGTTGGCGATGACGCCGTCGCGCCGCTCGGCGTCCATGGCGGCGAAGAGGCGCTCCTGGACGTCGATGATCACGAGCGCAGATTGCGGCATCGGGTCTCCCGGTCTGATCGGTCGCGCTGTATTCTCTCACGGCCGCCCGGCGCGGTCGAGGCCGTGGTGCCGGTCGTGGCGTGAACGCCCCGGAGCGGCGGCTGACCCGCGGGCTGCTCGCGCCCCGCGCCTAGCCCGCTCGCACCATCGAAATGAGACGCGGGCGTCATTGCCCCGGCGCGGCGGCCGGCCGGAGAATTAAGCAGACTTAATTCGATCAATTAGGATCACCAGCGCCAATCGCGCCGGGCGACCGTCGCCCCGGGCGCCGCGGCGAGCGGACCGACGAACGGAGAGCGGGGATGAGCAGAGCGGCGCGCGTTCTGAGCGGAAGCGGCGTCGCTGTCGGTCTCCTGCTGGTCGCCGTCGTCGCGCCTGCCGCGCCGGATGCGTCGCCGGCCCTCTGGCCAGACGTCGTCCGCGAAGTCTCGGGCGTCCTCGAGCGCGCCGCGAAGGCCTACGAAGCGAACGACCCGAAGGGCGCGCAGGAGCTCGTCGGTGAGGCGTACTTCGGCGCGTTCGAGGAGCGCGGCATGGAAGCCGCGGTCCGTCGGGAGATCTCGGCCAGGCGTGCAAGAGACCTGGAGAAGATGTTCGGGGAGATCCGCCGGGCGATCGGCACGGGCGAGCCGGCGCCGGGGGTGCGGCGGCGGATCACGACTCTGCGGGAGGCGCTGGACGAGGACGCGCGGGAGCTCGTCCGGGTCGGCGCGACGGCGACATCCCTCGCCGAGAAGGAGGACGGTGTGGGGCCCGAGCCGGAGGCGGCCCCGCGCGTGGTCGCCGCGAAGGCCCTGACGACGCAGATCGCCGCGCGCCTCGACGAGGTGAGGGCGCGTCACCGGGCCGGCGACCGCGAGGGAGCCAAGGCTCTCCTCGCGAGCACGTACTTCGATCTCTTCGAAGGCCAGGGCCTGGAGGCCGCCGTCGCGGCGCGCGCCCCGCGGCAGAAGGCCGAGATCGAGGCGGGCTTCGTCTCTGTCCGGGGCCTGATCGTCGCCGGGAAGCCGGCCGAGAGCGTGGCCGAAGCGCTGGAGGCGCTGAAGGCCCGCATCCGTGACGCGACGGCACTCCTGGACGGGGAGCGCGGCCGCTGGGGGGCCTTCTTCAACGGACTGATCCTCATCGTACGCGAAGGCTTCGAGGCGATCCTGATCGTCACGGCCCTGGCCGCGTACCTGCTCAAGTCGGGTCACGCGGACAAGGTCGGCGTGGTCTACCGGGCGAGCCTCGTCGCCCTCGCCGCAAGCGCCCTCACGGCGGTCGCGATCCGAACCCTCTTCACCCTGAGCCCCCGCCACCAGGAGACGCTCGAGGGCGCGGCGATGCTCCTGGCCACCGCGGTGCTCTTCTACGTGAGCTACTGGCTCACCAGCAAGGCGGAGGCCGACCGCTGGCAGCGGTACGTCAGGACGAGGATTCAGGCGGCGCTGGGAACGGGCAGCCTCGTCGCCCTCTGGTCCGCGGCGTTCCTCGCCGTCTACCGGGAGGGCGCCGAGACGGTCCTGTTCTACGAGGCGCTCCTCGCCGGGAGCGGCCCCGCCGAGCGCGCGGCCGTGCTGGCCGGCTTCGGCGTCGGGTCGCTCGCCCTCGTCCTGGTCTTCTTCGTCCTCCGATCCGGCGCGCTCCACATCCCGATCCGGCCGTTCTTCACCGTCACGTCCGCGCTGCTCTATTACCTGGCCTTCGTCTTCGCCGGCAGGGGCATCCAGGAGCTGCAAGGGTCGGGCGTGGTCGGCGCCACCCCGGCGCCCTGGATCCCGACCTGGGAGCTGCTGGGCCTGTACCCGACCTGGGAGAGCGTCGGGCTCCAGGTCGTCCTGGTCGTCGCCGCCGCCGGCGCGCTCGTCCACCTCCTGTGGCGGCGCGGACGGCGGGTGGGCGCCGAGGTCGCTCACTCGTGACGTCGAAGAAGGAGACGTCCATGGTGAAGTCTCGACCTCTCGTCGTCGCCGCCGTGATACTCGCGCTCGTCGCGAGCCCCGCGCTCACCAAGGAGATCCCGGTCGGAGACCCGCAGGTAGTCGGCGCGGCGGGCCTGGAGGTCGCGGTCGTGTATCTCCAGCCGATCGAGATGGAGCCGGCCAGCTTCGAGGGCAGGCCGCTGTACCTGCCGCGGGCGAAGTCGGACATCCATCTCGAGGCGGACATCCACGCCGTGAAGGGCAACAAGCAGGGATTCCGTGAGGGCGAGTGGCTGCCGGCCCTCACCGTCCGCTACGCGCTGAAGAACCTCGACAACGGACAGGAGCAGTCGGGGATCCTCCACCCGATGATGGCCAACGACGGCCCTCATTACGGCGCGAACATCAAGATGCCCGGGCTCGGCAACTACAAGCTGACCTACGTCGTCGAGCCCCCGGGCCGCGGAGGGGTGGACGCGCCGGTACGACAGGGATTCGGACGGGCCTCGGGAGCGCCCTGGTGGCAGCCGTTCAAGCTGGAGTGGACGTTCAAGTACCTCGGCCCGGGCAAGAAGGGCGGCTACTAGGGGGTCGACGATGACGACTGCGAAGACGATGCTCGCTCGGGGCTCGCTGCTCCTCGGCCTCCTCCTGGGCGTGGGCCTGCTCGATGTCTCGACCGCGATCCCGAAAGAGGCGCGACTGGAGCCGCTGGCCAGGCCCGAGGCGGGCATCGCCATCACCCCCGTCTCCCAGCCGCCCCTCGCCGTGGAAGGGACGGACGCGGCGGGCCGCCCGCTGTTCGCGTCGCCCGCGGGCGCGTCGCTGTTCCTGGCCGTCGACGTCCGAGCGCTGAAAGGGAACAGGAACGGGTTCGGGGCCGGCGAGTTCGTCCCGTACCTCTCGATCGCCTACCGCGCGCGGCGGCAGGACGGCGGCGAGACGGCGCAGGGCCGGCTCCATCCGCTGGTCACGCGCGACGGGATGCGCTACGGCAACAACGTGAGGCTCCCCGGCCCCGGAGCCTACACGATCACGCTGACCATCGACCCTCCGGTGAAGGTCGGGTTCGGGCGGCACACGGACCTCGAGACCGGCGTTGCGCGCTGGTGGAGCACCATGCAGGTGGAGTGGACGCTCAAGCACTCCGCGCCGAGCGGGAGCCGCTGACATGAAAGCTGACCTGAAAGCTGACCTGAAAGCTGACATGGACGCTGACATGAACGAAGCGGCGCATCCAGCGATCCTTGTCGCGCCGGAACGAGACGAGGACGCGGGACTCGCCGCGCGCATCGAGCTGGCCTTCCTGCGGCACCCCCGGATCCTTCCGGGGATCCACCTCTTCATGATCCTCTTCTACCTGATGCTGATCCTGGTGCCGCCGTTGCTGCCCGCGCCGCCCGAGAACGCCACGCCCTTCACGAGCTTCGTCCGCTTCTCGCAGTTCGTCTTCTGGTACCTCTGGTGGCCCTTCGTCGTCCTCTCGATGATCGTCTTCGGCCGCGCCTGGTGCGGCTTCCTCTGCCCGGAGGGGGCGCTGGCCGGGTGGGCCGCGCGGTTCGGGGGGGACCGACCCATCCCGCGCTGGATGCGCTGGGGCGGGATTCCGCTCGTCGCCTTCGTCGGCATCACGATCTACGGCCAGCTCATCGGCGTCTACGAGTACCCGGGGCCCCAGCTCCTGATCCTGGGCGGGTCGACGGCGCTGGCGATGACGTTCGCGCTGATCTACACGCGCCGGGGCTGGGTGTGGTGCCGCTACCTGTGCCCGGTGAGCCTGCTCTTCGGCGTCTTCTCGCGCCTCGGAGCCATGCACTTCCGGGTGGACCACTCGCGCCTGGCGGCGTGGAGGCCGTCACCGGGGGAGGACGGGAAAAAGGATCCGTGCCCGGTCTTCATCTACCTCCCGAAGATGGCGACGAACCGGTACTGCCTCATGTGCTTCCGCTGCGCCGGCTGGCGGGACTCCATCCACCTGCGGTCTCGCCGACCGGGAGCAGAGCTGCTCAAGATCAACACCGCCGAGCCGCTCTTCTGGGAGGTCGTCTTCCTTTTCGGCGCGATCGGCCTGCCGCTCGGCGTCTTCCACTGGACGGTCAATCCCCTGTTTCAGCAGCTCAAGCAGTTCCTCGGGGGCCTCGCCCTCGCCTCGGGTCTCGGCGGCGTGGTCGGCTCGAGCGCCCCCTGGTGGCTCCTGTCCAACCACCCGGACGCCGGCGAGGTGTTCAACCTCCTCGACGGGATCAGCATCGCGACCTTCTTGCTCGGAGCGACCCTGCTCGCCATCGGCTTTCTCTCGACCCTCACGTGGCTCTCCGCCCGCGTGGTCCGGTCCACCTTCCGCGAGGAAACTGCGCTGCAGGAGATCTTCACCCGGATCGGGTACCTCTACACGCCCCTGAGCCTTCTCTCGCTCTTCCTCGGCCTGAGCCAGCTCACCTTTGGCTATCTCAAGACCGTCGGCTTTCCGGGGCCGGCGACCGACGTGATCCGGGGCGTGCTGCTGGTCGGCGGTCCGCTCTGGAGCCTCCACCTCGCGCGCCGGATCCTGGCGCTCCAGACGGCCGACCGCCGACGCGCCAGGCTCGCGCTCCTGCCCCACCTGGCCGGTGTCGCGCTCATCATCGCCGCCTGGGTTCCCGTCTTTTACCTCTGGTGAGCCGGCCGACGATGGACTGGCTGCCCCTGGCGACGACCGACACGGCCCCCGCTCGGAGCCGCCTGACCGAGCGCCCACGGCGCGAGTGCCGCTGCGAGTGTGGCAGCCTCCTCGCCCGCCTGTCGGCGATCGGGATCGAGCTGAAGTGCCGGCGCTGCAAGCGGGTCGTGATCCTCCCGCTCCCGGTCCCGCCCGGGGGTCGCCGAAGCCCTCCGTAGAGCCGTCTGCTCGTCGCCTCGAGCGGCCAGCGGCCCCGCGCCCCGCGCCCCGAACGGCAACGTCACGATCACGAAGGAGGAACCGGGATGCGCAGGGCCTGGACCGCGGGTCTTCTGGCGATCAGCCTGCTGATCGTGCTGCGCGCCAGCCCCGCCCACGCCGGGGGTGAGGACAAGCTCGCGCGGCTGCTCATCAAGAAGGGGATCATCACCGCGCAGGAGTACGCCGTGCTCAAGCGGGAGGTCGAGGAGGCCGCGGCCGACCCGCAGCCGACCCCCCAGGACGTGGCGGAGGCGCTCCGAGACGAGGTGCGCCAGGAGCTCCGGCGACCCGACGAGGCGGCGATCGGCGTCACGCTGAGGGTCGAAGGGGAGGGACGCTGGCGCGCCCACCGGGACGCGGGAGACAAGCGCAGTGGATCGACGTCGGACCTCTTCCTCCGGCGGGCCTCGGTGGGAGTCGAGGCGAGGCCCCTGGACTTCGTCACCGCCCGGCTCGTGCTCACCTCGGAATGGCTCGGGGCGCAGACGACCGATCAGGGCCAACCGGTCGACGAGAAGGTGACGGTCGACGAAGGGACGCTCACGCTGAGGGACGACGGATTCCCCGTCTACGGGGTCTTCGGTTTCCGGACCCAGCCGTTCGGCGCCTTCTTCCCGCGGCTGGTCACCGACCCGATGACCCAGGACGCGTACGAGGTCAAGAAGGTCGGCGCGACGCTCGGATGGAAGCCCGGGCCCTGGGACCTGGACCTCTCCGCCACGGCCTACCGGGGCGAGGAGCAGATGGCGCACCTGTTCGTGTCCGGGTTGTTCGATTCGGCGTCCGTGCTGCGCTCGACCGACGCGGGGCTCCGAGCCGAGACCGACGACGTCGGGTCGTGGATCCTCGCCGCCACCCTGTCGCCGCTCAAGGATCTCGTCGCGGGCGCCGCCTTCGTCTCGGAACCGGGGGACGGGCGGCGCAACCGGACGCTGACGCTCTGGACGGGGTACACGCTGGGTCGCGCGACGGCGGAGGTCGAGTTCGCCACGGCGCTCAGCCGGGAGCGCTATGTCCTTGAGGGCTCCGGGGAGCGGTTGTCGCGCTCCTTCGAGGAGACGATGGTCTCGCTGGGGCTCGGCTACAACCTGACGAAGCCGCTCCACGTCGCCGCGAGACTCGAGCGCTTCTGGGACGGCGGCCTCGCGCGGGCGGCGGAGATCTGGTCGGCCGAGACCCGCGTGAGCGTCGGCGCCGGCTACACGCTCTACGAACAGGAGGAGACCAGCGCGCGAGTCCTCCTCGAGTACCGTCTCACCGGCTACCGCAGGGGCGGCGCCGCCCGCGCCGTCGCCGCGCCGGAGCAGGGCGAAGCGTTCGCGAAGCTCCAGATCGGCTACCGGTAGCCGACGCGTCGCGCCTCATGATTTAGCTTGACCGTAGCATATGACTTAGGTATACCTAATCCCGGATGGATGCGATCTGCCTCGGAGTGCTCGACGGCCGCCAGCGGGACGAGAAGCTCGAGCTGCTCGTCCGGACGACCGCCGCCGGCGCGGCGGAGGTCGAGCTCCGTCTCCTGGCCTGGGGGGAGGGGATCGGCTGGTACCCGCAGCGCACGCTGCCGCTGCCGGGGGACCTGGCGCTGCTCCGGGCCCTGCTCCGCAGGGCGGAGCGCCTGAGCCGGCCGGGGGCTCCCGTGGCCGGGCGCACGCGGGTCGTCTCGCCGCCCGCCTGCCTCAGGGCCGACGAGC
>MGBV01000059.1:8244-9199 GCA_001788415.1 Candidatus Rokubacteria bacterium GWC2_70_16
TTCTGGAAAACTACCTCTCGCGCTTCGAAGAACTATTGGAGTCGTTCAAGTAGCGAGGTTTAGATTGTCCGCAGAACAAAGTTCAGCTGCGTGCCTTTATGGGATTATGCGGTAGCGAGTGCCTGACAGCGACCAGTCTATGAAAACCAGGAGGAATGCTATTGCCATGAGCGGGACTGCAAGTTCGAACGGCTGTTTGATGCGCGACGCTTCGATTGCGAGGTCTTGGAACGCTTGTTTGAGCTGGGCTTCGCTGTTGGCTTCGAACGCCCGTCCTTGCGTTTCGTTTGCTATGATTCGCAGCGTGTCCATGTCGGCGCCGCTTGCGTTTGCGCCTCCAGCGATTCCTATTGCGAGTATTTCCGTTGCGGATTGCGATGCGTAGCGTGCGGCGTCGTCAGGGCGGACGCCGGTGTTGCTTTTCCCGTCAGTGAGGATTATGATTGCCTTGGGCCTGTCGGAATTGATGAGCGCGTTGGTGCCTGTTAGTATGGCGTCTCCCAGCGCAGTTCCGCCGAAGCGCGTTGCTTTTATCGCGTTGAGGGATTCAATTGCTTCGCCCTTGTTGGGGTGGGAAGGCTCGTTGAGCAGGATTGCGGTCGAGGAAAAGTATACCACGCCCACGCGCGTTCCTTCGGGAAGCTGCGAGACGTATTCCGTTGCCTGTGCGAGCGTGGCGTTCAGGCGGTCGGGCTTGAAGTCTTGTGTGGACATGCTGCTTGACGCGTCCACTGCTATGACCAGGTCGTAGGCGCTCGCAGGCAGTTCGGTCATGATTGTAGCGCCTGCTGCCGCAAGGATGAACGCGGCGAGGATTACGAGGCGCATGGCGAGAAGCAGGTAGTTTTTGGGCACGGGCTCGCCGCCCGTGATGCGGCGCATGGCTTTATAGTTGGCGAAGAGCAGCGCTTTGCGTTCGACGTGCCGGAGGCTGTAGAAGTGTATTACTATGAGC
>MGBV01000060.1 GCA_001788415.1 Candidatus Rokubacteria bacterium GWC2_70_16
TCACCGCGCTGTCCACCGGCTCCGACTACTCCTACGATGTCGCCGGCAACATGCTCACCGGCGCCGGCCGGGCGCTGGCCTGGGATGCCGACAGCCGCCTCGCCGCCGTCACCGTCGATGGCGGCAACACCGCCACCTTCGCCTATGACTACACCGGGATGCGGGTGCGGAAGCAGACCGCGAGCGGGACCCTGCGCTCCCCCTTCCCCGGCTACGAGGAGGACTCCACCGGGGTCCGGACCAAGTACCTCTTCCTCGGGCGGGAACGCGTGGCTGTCAAGCGCGCGACCGGGCAAACGTAGCGCCCCGATCTCGTGCGCGCTGCGGTGATGGTACAGCCGCCATGCTGATGGCGATCTTCTCGATCACCGAGATCCCGCTGTAGCCGGGGGCGGGCGCTCACGCACCTCGTGCCCCGCCCTGCCGCTCTCACACTCCACGGCGTCGGACGAGTACGGCACGTTGACGGCGGCGCCTCGCGCGGCGGATAATCCCCGCACCATGCCAGCCCGTCGCGGACCCTCCAGGCCTCTCTCGGCGCTCCTCGCCAAAGTCCACGGTAGCCGGGGGTTCACGCTCATCGAGCTGCTCGTGGTCATCATCATCCTGGGCCTCCTCGCCGGGCTCGTGGGGCCCCGCCTCTTCGGCCGGGTGGGCCAGTCCAAGCAGGCGGCGGCCCGCGCCCAGATCGAGCTGTTCGGAGCGGCGCTGGACCAGTACCGCCTGGACGTCGGCGCCTACCCGGCATCGGGGGCGGGGCTCGACGGCCTCGTCAAGAACCCCAGCGTGGCCAACTGGAACGGCCCCTATCTCAAGAAGAACGCCGTGCCGAGAGATCCCTGGGGCAACGCCTATCACTACAAGTGCTGCCCGGGGGATCACGGCGACTACGACATCTGGAGCGACGGGGCCGATGGCGCGCCCGGGGGCGAGGGCGAGAACGCGGACGTCACCTCCTGGCAGACCAGGTAGGGCGGGCCCGACGGATGGCGCCGGGCGGCGGGCGACGGCAGCGCGGCTTCACGCTCATCGAGGTCATCGTCGTCATGGCCGTCCTGGCGCTGGCCGCGGCGGTGGCCGTGCCTGCCATCGGCCGGGGGACGGAGGCGCTGCGGGTGCGCGCCGAGGTGGCAGGCCTCTCGGCCTTTCTCCGCCACGCCAGGCAGCAGGCCATCACGCGCCGGGAGACGCAGGAGGTGCGGATCGATCCGCAGGCGCACCTCGTGGTCCTCACCGGCGCCGGGGCGGTGGAGGTGCGCTCATCACGACGGCTCTGGGCGGACCTGCGGATCGAGGCCAGCCCGCCGGCGGCACTCACGGTGAGGTTCCTGCCCCAGGGACTGTCGACCGGGGCGACCTTCCGCATCGAGGCCCCCGGCCGGCGTGTGTACCTGATCACGGTGGACCCCCTCACGGGTCGAGTGGTCAATCGCCGCGCCTAGCCCGGGCCATGCGTGAACGGAGCGCGGGGGAGCGAGTACCGCGGGGCTGCGCGCCGCGCCAGGACCCGCTGGCCCCCCGGGCGTGGACCGCGGATTCACGAACAAGGCGTGCTTGCACCAGCGCACGCGAACAGACCGCCGAGCCGATGAGACACCAGTCGGGATTCACGCTCCTCGAGGTGCTGGTGGCGATGAGCATCCTGGCCGTCGCCATCACGACGCTGCTCCAGCTCTCCTCCCAGAACCTCCGGCTGCTCAGGCTCTCGGGCGAGCACCAGGACGCGGTGCTCCTGGCGGATCGCTTGGCCCGCGAGGCCCAGCCCGAGGGCGAGGGGGTCCAGAGCGGCCGGGAGGGCCCTTACGGGTGGGAGCGGCGGGTGTCGCTCGTCGCGGTGCCTGCCGAGCAGAGCCCGCCGAGCGGGGCAGCGCCGCAGCTCTTCTCCGTGGCGGTCTCCGTGCGCTGGGGGAGCGGCCGCCTGGTGGATGTCGCGACGCTCCGCGCCTCCATGGCGCCCTCGCAGGGAACGGCTGCGCAATGAGCCGCGGGGCCCCTCGCCAGTCCGAGCGCGGCTTCACCCTGATCGAGCTGATGCTCGCGCTGACCCTCGTGGCGGCCCTCCTGGCCCTCACCTTCGGGAGCCTGCGGGTGGGGCTCGCGGCGTGGCGCCAGGGGGAGGAGCGCGCCGGGGTGCAGCAGCACGGCCGGGGCCTGGTGCAGGTGCTCGCCCGGAGCCTCGGCGCGGCTCACCCCTACCAGGGCGAGGCGCGAGGCGGCGGCCGGCCCCCGATCCTCTTCGAGGGCGAGGCCGAGCGCCTCGCTTTCGTGACGGGCACCCCACCTTTCCCGACGGCGGTGCCCATCGCCTTCACCGCGGTGACCCTCGGCACGGAGAGCGGGGAGGGGCCCGGTCTCGCCGTGCGCCAGAAGGCGCTGCCCAACACGGACCCCTTCGAGCGGGTCGAGCCGGTGCTGGTGGACGGCAGCGTGAGGGCGGTGACGTTCCGGTATCTCCGCGACGCGGCGGGGAGCTGGGAGGAGCGCTGGGATGCAGTCGCCGAAGGGCGGCTGCCGCGCGCCGTGGAGATCACGCTCACCACGTCGAGCGGGGGGCGCGAGATCGAGCACCCCCCCTTCATCGTGAGCATCCCGGCAGGTACGGCGTGACCGGCGAGCGGGGCTTCGCGCTGCTGGCCGTGATGCTGGTGCTGGCACTCCTGGGCGTCGTGGGCGCCGAGTTCGCGCTCTCCATGCGCCTCGAGGCGTCCATGGTGCGCGCCTACAAGGAGAGCGTGCTGGCGACGCACCTCGCCGAGGCGGGCGTCGAGCAGGCCATCCGGGAGGTGCTGAGCGGGGCCCCGATCCAGGCCCTCGACGAGGACGGCCGGATGGTCTTCTTCCGGACGGCGGTGGGCCAGCCGGCGCCCACCGCGGTGCCGCCGCTCGAGCGGGAGCGCGTGCCGCTCGGCCCCGGCGAGTTCTCGTACCGCCTCACGGACGAGGAGTCCCGGCTCAACGTCAACCTGGCCCCGCCCGAGCGCGTGGACCGGCTGCTGGCGGCGCTCGATATCGAGAAGCGGGAGCGGGACATCATCAACGATTCGCTCCAGGACTGGAAGGACGCCAACGACGAGCACCGCCTCAACGGCGCCGAGAGCGAGGACCACTACCTCAAGCTCCCGGTGCCCTACCGGGCGCGCAACGGGAACCTCCAGGACGCGGCGGAGCTGCTCCAGATCCGCGGAGTGACGCCCGCGCTCTACCGCGGCACACCGGAGCGGCCCGGGCTCGGCGAGCTCGTCACCGTCTTCGGCAGGAACACGGTGAACATCAACACGGCTCCCCCGGCCGTCCTCAAGGCCCTGACCCTCTCCGACGCGGAGATCGCCGACATCGTCCAGGGTCGCGAGCGCGCCCCCTACCCCTTCGTGCCGGGGCGGTATGGCGGGCGTGGCCTCGGCGTGGGCAGCCGGACCTTTCGCATCGAGGCCGAGGGGATCGTGGCGGGCGAGTCGAAGGCGCGCGTCGTCGCCATCGTCCAGCGCGGCACCCTCCGGGCCTCCGCCCTGCCCCGGGGCGCCGGCGCGCCCGCCGCGCCCTCCCGCGGCGTCACCGTCCTGTCCTGGCGGGTGGACCCGGAGCGATGACGGGACGGAAAGTCGGGCTCTTCCTGCACGAGCACGGACTCACGGTCGCGGCCGTCACCGGACGCGGGCGGCTGGAGCACTTCACGCTCGCGAGCGAGGACGATCTTCCTTCCCTCCTCCGGGCCGAGCTCGCCACGCGGCGCCTCAGGCCGCGCCGGATGCGCATCGGGCTCCAGCGCTCCCTGGTGACGGTCAAGCCGCTCGAGCTGCCCGCCGCCGCGGGGTCGAGCCTCGCCGAGGTGCTGCGCTTCGAGCTGGAGCGCCATGTCCCCTTCCCGCCCGAGGAGATGGCCTTCGACTCTCTCGCGCTGCCGACGACCCGGGGCGGGCCGCTCCGCGTGCTGGTGGCGGCCTGCGAGCGCCGCGCGGTCGAGCGGGCGCTCAGGCTGCTGGCGGAGCCCAGGCTCAAGCCGCTGTCGGTCACCGTGGCCTGCCACAACCTTCCCGCGCTCCTCGGCCGCCGCCTCGAGGCGCGGCGCGCGGTATGGGCACATCGCCGCGGAGAGGCCACCGACCTCATCTTCCTCGGCAGCGGCGAGTTGCGGCTGAGCCGCACCGTGCCGGCGGCGGACGGCGGCGAGCTGGCGGCCGAGATCGCGGGGAGCCTCCGGCTCCTCAAGTGGAAAGACTGCGACGCGGTCTGGGTTTCTGGCGACGACATCGGGGGCTTCGTCTCCTCGCCGGCCCTGGTCGCTCTGGGCGCTCCCGTATCGGAGCCGCCGTACCGCGCCGGCGTGGTCAGGCTCCTGGCGACGGTCCCGGAGAGCGACCGCGGCGTGACCGTGCTCGCGCTGGCGGTGGCCCTCGGGCGGCGCCAGCCCATCCTCAACCTGCTGCCGGAGGCGCTGCGCCCGCGCGCGCTCAGCGTGGGACAGGTCGTGACGGCCGGGGTGGCGGCGTTCGCGGCGGCGCTCAGCCTCGGCGCGCTCCTGACCCAGGGCCATGCCGACCGCCGCTACCTGGAGGATCTCGACCGGACCACGCGGGCCCTGGCCCCGCAGGTCAAGGCCGTGGAGCAGATCGCCGTCGAGCTCAACCAGAAGAAGCGCCTGCTGGCGGCCTTCAAGGCGGTGGAGGACAGCGGCATCCGCCCCCTCCCCGTGATGCGCGAGCTGACCGAGCGCCTCCCGCAGGACGCCTGGCTCAGCACGCTGACCCTTGACGCGAAGTCCGTGGAGCTGGCCGGACAGGCCAGCGCGGCGAGCCAGCTCATCCCGATCCTGGAGAGCTCCCCGTGGCTCGAGCGAGTGGAGTTCACCTCTCCGGTGACGCGCGGGCGCGACAAGGAGCAGTTCCGCATCAAGGCCGGGTGGGAGGCAGGCCCCGGCGGGCCCGCGGCGACAGGCGCGGCCCTCGCCGCGGAGCGCGCGGAGCCCGAGCGCCCCGCTGCCGCGCGGCCCGAGGCGGGGCCGGCGAGGCCGCGGCCCCGGCCGCCAGCGGCGGAGCCGGGGCCGGCCCCGCGCCCGCGGCCGGGGGGCTGAGGTGGCCGCCCTGTCCAGGCGCGAGCGCTCGCTGATCGGGCTGGCCGTGGTGACCGCGGCGGTAATCGGCGGCTACGTCTACGCGGTCGAGCCGCTGCGGGAGCAGCGGCAGCAGGCGGCCGAGCTCATCCCTGCCCGCGAGGGGCAGCTCGAGCGGCGCCGTCTCCTCATCGCTCAGGGCGCCAGCCTGGCCAGCGAGCTGGCGGAGACCGCCAGGCGCCTCGAGGAGCAGTCGGAGAGGCTGCTCCAGGGCCCGACCCCGCCGCTCGCCGCCTCGGAGCTGCAGAAGCTGGTCAAGGAGGTCGCGGCCGCGGCCAACGTGGAGGTCCGCAGCGAGCGCATCCTTCCCACCGCCGACCGCCAGGGGTTGCAGGAGGTGCCCATCGAGATCACCGTGGCAGGCGGGATGCGGGAGGCGCTGAACGTCCTGTATGAGCTGGAGCGAACGAGTAAACTACTGACCATGCAGGACCTGAAGGTCAGGGTCATCTCCATGGGCCAGCCGCGCGATCTGCTCACCACCATCACGGTGGCGGGCTATCTCCTGCCGGCGCCGCCGGCCGCGAAGCCGGCCCCGGGAACACGAGGCTGAGCCTCTCCATGTCGCCTCGCCTCCTCCTGGTCAACGCCGCGCTCCTCGCCGTCGCAGGCCTCTTCGCGTTCCAGCTCCAGCGCGAGCTGTCGAGAGCCCGCCCGCTCCCGCCGCCCCCCGCGCCGCGCGCGGCCCCGACGGCGGCCGCGACGGCCAGCGCGCCGAGCCTCACCGGCGGCCCGCGCCCCGATCTGCGACCGCTTTACGGTGTGATCGCGACGAAGAACCTCTTCAGCCCGTCGCGCACCGAGGTCGTGACCAATGGAGGGACGCCCGGCGCCCCCGTCATGGCCAAGCCATTGCTCCACGGAGTCGTCGTCGCGGACGGCAAGAGCCGGGCGTATCTGGAGGATCCGGCGTCCAAGAAGGTGTTCGGCTACGCCGTGGGCGATCAGGTTTCCGGAGGGCGCCTGGAGGCGATCCGCGACGATCGCGTCGTGATCGCGCGGCCCGAGGGCCCGATCGAGGTATTGCTCCGCGATCCGGCCAAGCCGCGCCCGGCGCCGCCGGCCGCAGCGCCGACGCCCGCGGCGGCCCGGAGAGCGCAGCAGCTCCCCAGCCCGCCCCCGGCTCCCGCAGCCCCGGGCGCTGCCATCGCGCCAACGCCCGGCCGGCCGGCCGGGCCGTCCCTCGTTCCGCCGCGCCCCGAGGTCGGGCAGGCGCTCCCGCGTGCCCTTCAGTCGCTGCCGCCCGATTTTCTCCGCCGCCGCGTTCCGGCTTCTCCGGGCCCGGCCGCCGGGCAGTCCGGTGGGTAGGCGCGCGGCAGCCGCCCCGGCGCTCTTCCTGGCGGTCGCCCTGCTCCTGGCGGGCTGCGGCGTCTTCACCGCGTCACCCCGCGGGGCAAAGCCCGAACCCTCCCAGCAGCCCGCCGTCCAGGTCACGACCCGGACCGAGGCCCCCGCGCCGACGGCGGAGGTGGCACCCCGGGCCTCGCCCACGCCGGCGCCGCGTGGCGAGACGCTCTCCGTCGGTGCGGCCGCGCCGCGGGAGAGCCGGGAGCCGGGGCCCATCGTCCGGGCGCCCGGGCCCAGGCCGCTGATCGCCCAAGCCTCGCCGAGCCCGCCGGCGCCGACCCCGGCGCCACCCGGCCCGAAGCGCTTCGTGGTCTTCAACTTCGACAATGCCGACCTCGAGGTCGTCGTGCAGGCGGCCAGCGAGATCGCCGCCTTCAACTACGTGATCGCCCCCGCGGCGCGCGGCAAGAAGGTGACGGTACAGACCACCAGCCGCATCGCCAGCGACGAGGTGTTCGCGGTCCTCCTGACCATCCTGGACGTCAACGGGCTGGCGGCGGTGCGCTCGGGGAACCTCTACCGGATCATCCCGCGCGAGGGCGCGCCCCAGACGCCGGTCCGCACCATCGTGGGGCGCGAGATCGAGGGGGCCGTCCCGGGCGACGAGGTCCTCACCCAGATCGTCCCGCTCCAGTACATCAACGCGGCCGACGCCGTGAACCTCCTCCGCCCCTTCGTGGCCCAGCAGGGCGGGCTCTCGGCCCACCGCGAGACCAACCTCCTCATCGTCACCGACACGGCGGCGAACATCCGGCGCCTGCTCGAGCTCATCAGGCTGACCGACGTGCAGGTCGCCCTCGAGGAGATGAAGATCATCCCCCTCAAGCACGCCGACGCCCAGGAGATGGCCCAGCTCCTGGGCCAGATCTTCGCCACGGGGCGCCTGGCTCCCGCCGCCAC
>MGBV01000061.1:0-3627 GCA_001788415.1 Candidatus Rokubacteria bacterium GWC2_70_16
GCCGGGGCGCTCGAACACGCGGCGGACCGCCAGGCCGAGCCGCGTGCCGTCGGGCTCCCGGGTCCGCTCGACCTTCCGTCCGGTCCGCTTCAGGTATCGCTCGAGGCGGAGGAGCTGGGTGGTCTTGCCCGACCCCTCCACGCCCTCGAACGTGATGAGCACTCCACTCACGTCGACGACCTCCGGGGGCTGCGATACGTCACTGTAGCACGTCGGCTCCGCCCTTCACCAACACGGCCCGTTCCGCTCCGGTATGATGGAGCGCCGTGAGGACGCCCCGCCTCTCGCACGAGCTGCTGGCGGTCGTGCCGCGGTTCGTCGAGGATCAGGGCTTCCTGCTCGCGGCGGCTCTGTCGTTCGCCTGCCGGCTGTGCCTGGCGCCGCTCACGCTGATCCTCTTCTCGGTCGCCGGCTTCCTGCTGGAGTCGGACGAGATCGCCGAGTACCTCTTCGACGCCGCGTACGTGGCGCTCCCCGCCTACGGGCGGGAGGTGGCGGAGTTCCTTGGCCTGCTCGTCCGCGAGCGCGCGGTGACCGGCGTCGTCGGCATCCTGAGCTGGGCCGTCCTGGCGACTCCGGTGTTCACCCTGACGCGCCTGGTGCTCAACCGCGCCTTTCGCCTCCCCGTGGGGCGGCCCTGGGTCCGCGGCTTCGCCGTGGACCTCTTCGCGGTGGCGACCCTCGGCTCGCTCGCGGTCGGCCTCACGCTCGGCCTGGTGCTGCTCGCCGGGCTCGGCGACGTGCTCGCGCGCCTGGTGTCGCTGCCCGCGCTGTCCTCGGCGGCGCTGCGCCGACTCTTCGCGCTGCCGCTCGTCTACGCGGGCGCCCTCGCGTTGCTCTTCTTCGTCTACCGGACGCTCCCCAACGCGCGCGTTCCCGCGCGCGCCGCGGCGACGGCGACCCTCGCCGTGGCCGTCGCCTGGGAGGCGGCGCGCTGGGTCTTCGGGGCGTACGTCGGGATGTTCGGGACGTTCGGCCGACTCTACGGCTCGATCGGGATCGGGATCGCGACGCTGGTGTGGATCTACTACTCGGCGGCGATCTTCGTGGCGGGGGCCGAGCTCGCGGCGGTCGTCACCGAGCGTCGCGCCCTCACCGGGACCTCCGCTGCAGCGTGCGGACGCTGACCCCGAGGATCTTCGCGGCGGCGACCCTGTCGCCGCCCGTCTCCTCGAGGACGCGGCGGATGTAACGCTCCTCGAGCTCGGCGAGGGTCGGCCGCAGCGACCCGCCCAGCGCGGTCTCGGGCACGAACTCGGTCCCGAGGTCCGCGCGCGTGACCCGCGGGCCGCGGGCGAGCGTCGCGGCGCGCTCGACGACGTTCTCCAGCTCGCGCACGTTGCCGGGCCAGCGGTGGCCGAGGAGCCACGCGGTCGCGTCCTCGTCGAAGCCCTCGAGCGGCTTGCCCAGCGCGTCCGCGGCGCGGGCGAGGAAGTGGGCGGCGAGCAGCAGGATGTCATCCGGCCGCTCGCGCAGGCTCGGAAGCCGGACGGGGATCACCGCCAGCCGGTAGTACAGGTCCTCGCGGAACTTCCCCTCGCCCACGAGCGCGAGCAGGTCGCGGTGGGTCGCGCCGATGAGCCGGAAGTCCAGGCGGATCTCCTCGCTGCCGCCGACGGGCCGGACGAGCTTGTCCTGCAGGGCGCGCAGGAGCTTCGCCTGGAGCACGGGCGGGATGTCGCCGACCTCGTCGAGGAACAGCGTGCCGCCGCTCGCCTCCGCGAAGAGCCCGCGCCGGCGCCGGTCGGCGCCGGTGAACGCGCCCTTCTCGTGACCGAACAGCTCGGACTCGAGGAGCGTCTCGGGGATCGCCGCGCAGTTCACCGGGACGAAGGGGCCCGCGCCCCGGGCGCTGCCGTGGTGGATCGCGCGCGCGGCCAGCTCCTTGCCGGTGCCGCTCTCGCCGAGCAGGAGCACCGTCGCGTCCGAGTCCGCGACCGCCCGGAGCCGGTCGAAAACGGCCTGCATCGCCTTCGAGCGGCCGAGGAGGCGGTCGAAGCTGAAGCGCTGCTCGACCTCGGCGCGCAGCCGCCGGTTCTCCTCCCGCAGCCGGAGGTCGTCGAGGGCCCGGTCCACGGCCAGGCTCACCTCGGCGAGCTTGAAGGGCTTGGTGAGGTAGTCCCAGGCGCCGTGCCGCATGGCCTCGATCGCGGTCTCGAGGCTCGCGAACGCGGTCATGAGGATCACGCGGGCGCGCGGCAGGCGCCGCTGGGCCTCGCGGAGCACGGCCCAGCCGTCCACGCCCTCCATCACGAGGTCGGTGAGCACCACGTCGTATTCCTCGCGCTCGAGCGCCGCGACGGCCTCGGCGCCGCTCGTCACCGCGGTCGCGGCGCGGCCCTCGCCCTCCAGGTGGCGGGCGAGCAGGCTCACCATCTCCGGATCGTTGTCCACGACGAGGACGCGGGGCTTCACGCCGGCGCCTCCGTGGCGTCGGGGAGCCACGCCGTGAACGTCGTGCCTCGCCCCGCCCGGCTGTCCACGCCGATGTCACCTCCGTGGGCCTTGATGATATCGCGACAGATCGCCAGCCCGAGGCCCGTGCCCTGGCCGGCGGGCTTCGTCGTGACGAACGGCTCGAAGAGCCGCGACCGCAGCTCGTCCGGGATGCCGGAGCCGGTGTCGGCGACGGCCACCGCGACGCCGGCGCGCCCGTGGCGGGGCTCCGGCCGGCCGCTCACCTCGATCCACCCCCCCGCGGGCGTCGCGTCGAGGGCGTTGAGGATCAGGTTGATCAGGAGCTGCTGGAGCTGGTTCGGGTCGGCCGCGAGCCGCGGCAGGTCCGGCGGGATCGCGGTGCGCAGCCCGACGCCGCGCCGGCGCGCCGGGTGACGCAGCAGCGGCAGGAGGCGGTCGAGCACGTCGCCGAGCGCGGTCGGCTGGATCTCGAGCTTCTGCGGCCGGACGATGTCGAGCATCGAGCGGATGATCTTCGAGATGCGCTCGATCTGCGCGATGATGACCTCGAGATCCTTGCGCCCCGCCTCGTCGAGCCGCGCCGTCGTCTGGAGGAACTCGGCGCGGCCGGAAATGATGTTGAGCGGCGTGCCGACCTCGTGGGCGAGCGCGGAGGCGAGCTTGCCCGCGACGGCGAGTGTCTCCGCCTGGCGGAGCTGCTGCTCGAGCTCCACCGTGCGCTCGGTCTCCGCGAGGAGCTGCAGCCGCGCCGCCTCGAGCCGCGCCGCCATCTCGTTGAACGCCTCCGCAACCCGCCCGATCTCGTCGCGGCGCTCCACGGGCAGCGGCGCGCCGGGCTCGCCGCGCCCGAGCCTCCGGATGCCGCCGAGCAGGCGCGAGAGCGGGCGCAGGACCTGCCGCTGGAGGGCGACCGCGGTGAGCACCACGATCACCACGAGCACGACGCCGAGGCGGATCCAGACCTCCCGCCCGGCGGCGCGCACGCGCGCGTCGACGCCGCTGGCCTGGTGGACGATCTCCATCGCGCCCTCCACGCGGCCCCGCCGTCCCCGCAGCGGGACCACGTAGTGGAGCACCGAGGAGCCGCCGGCCTCCCGGTGGACGCCCTCCGGGACGCCCGTGTCCATGACGCGGCGGAGCATCTCGAGCGGGACCGGCTCCCCGGCGGCGAGAGGGTTCGACACGAGCGTGGGCCTGAGCGCGCGGTCG
>MGBV01000061.1:3646-7278 GCA_001788415.1 Candidatus Rokubacteria bacterium GWC2_70_16
TCGCCTCCTGCCGCTCGACCATCTCCGCGAGCAGCCGCCGCACGTCGGAGATCTGTCGGTCCCGCAGGGCGTTCTCGACGGCGATCTGGATCGCGCGCGCGGCGAGGGCGATGTTCCGGCGGTCCTCCTCCACGAGCTGGACCCGCTCCTGCCGGACGCGCAGCACGCCGTGGACGCCGACGACGAGGACGGCGGGCACGGCGAGGATCAGGATCACGCGGAGCTTGAGACTCACGCGGCAGTCGGGCCGACCCTAGAGATGACTGATGGTCTCGGGCGTCTCGGGCGCCCGCTCGCGGCGCAGGCGACGCTCGAGCATCTGGCGCGCCAGCACGCGCCCGCCGAGGCCGAACGCCAGCGCGAGCGAGAGCACGAGCCCGCCGAAGGTGATGCCGAACGCGATCAGCACCATGTCGCGTCCGATGCCCACCTCGGTGAGGGCCGTGGCGATCGCGAAGAGGAGCACCGCCCAGCGCGCCGCCCGGGCGAGGAGCCGCGCCTCCGGCAGGCCCGCGTTGACCGCGGCGATGAGCGCGGTCTGCCCGAGGAAGTTCGCGGCGAGCCAGCCGACGATCAGGATCAGCACGGCGGTGAGCGAGCGCGGGAGGAACTGCATCAGGATGCCGGTGGCGCCCGGCGCGCCGGGGATCGCCAGCGCGTCGATGCCCATCGTGGCGAAGACCGCGAAGATGCCCCAGAAGACGACGAGGCGGAGGATCTCGGAGGGCGCCCGGTCGATGCCCGCGCGGTTGAGGGCCGCGACGAGGCCCCAGGCGCGGCTGCGCCCGTCGAAGTCCACCGCGCGGCAGAGCCGCATGAGCAGGCCGCCGGCGATCCAACCGAGCACGGCGCCCAGCACGACCAGCGTCAGCATCGCGAGCACGCTCGGCACGACGGCCTTGAGGGTGGCGCCCATGTTCCGCATCGCCGCCAGGACCAGGTCGCGCCAGAAGTCAGTCATCGGCTGGGCCTCCCTCCGGTCTCCGGCCTGTCGCGGCCCGGACCGTCCTGAGGAGCGCGTTCAGCGAGAAGGGCTTCTCCAGGTACGCGTGTGCGCCGAGCCGCAGCGCCTCCTCGGCGACGCGCGGCCCGCCGAAGGCGGTGACCAGGATCACGGGTGCCTCCTCCCGGTGGCGCCGCAGCAGCGGCAGCACGTCGAGCCCACCGAGCCCCGCCATCTCCTTGTCCAGGATCACCGCGTCGAAGCGCGCGGTCTGCGCGGCCACGAGCAGCCGCTCACCGCTCTCCTCCTCGAGGACATGGTACCCCGCGCGCTCGAGCCAGTCCCGGAGAAGTGCCCGCATCGCGGCGTCGTCGTCCACGACCAGGACCGTGACGCGCTCGCCACCGAGCTCGCTCATCCCGGCGGCGTCAGCCGGACACCGGCGTGGACGGCAGGTCTGCCGTCTGCTGCAGGACCCGGAGCAGCCGGCGGGGCGAGCCGAGATCGCTCCAGGTGACGCCGGCCATCTCGAGCACGGCGAGGATCGGCACGCACTCCTCCAGGATCGCGGTCGAGAAGTCGGTCCGCGGGACGGCCGCGTACGCGCGCGTGAGCGCCCGCCGCAGCGCCTCGCCGCCGATCGCGAGCGGCACCCGCCCGAGCGCCTCGTGGAGGCGCCAGGCGAACTGCCGGCCGGCGTCCAGCAGCGTCTCGGCGCGCGCGACGAACACGAAGGTGTTCCAGAGCGCGCCGCGCGCGAGACACGCGCGCGCGACGTCCGCCGGCGGCTTCTCGACGAAGCGGCGGACCCGCCTGACGGGGCGGCGCGCGGTCCAGCCGACCTCCTCGCCGGGCTCGATCCAACCGTACTCGGTCTCGGGCTCGGTCGGCGGGGCGCCCAGCAGGACGAGCCACTGCGGGTGACGGTCCACGAAGGCCGCCGCCTCCTCGACGCGGTCCATGAACAGCCGTTCCTCGCGCACCAGGTGGTCGGACGGCAGCACCACCACGGTCGCGCCCGGGTCGCGGCGCGCGACCCAGTGGGCCGGCAGCAGGATGCCCGCGGCGGTCCCGCGGTCCTCGGGCTGCAGCAGGACCGTCGGCGCCGGGCGCCCCGCGAGCTCCGAGACGAGGTAGCGCGCGTGCTCGCGCAGGCTCACCACCACCGTGCGCGCGGCGGGCACGGCGAGGGCCGAGCGGTCGAGCGTCTGGCAGAACATCGAGCGTCCGTCCACGAGCGCGGTGAACTGCTTCGGGCGCTCCTCGCCGAGGAGGCGGCGCACGAGCGGACGCAGGCGTGTCCCCTGCCCGCCCGCCAGGACGATCGACCAGAGCCGCGGTCCGCCGCCCCGCGCCGGCGCCGGCGCGCGCGACGGGCGCGGGGCGCCGCGCCCAGCCAGCGCCGCGGGCGTGGCGTCCGCCGGCGCCGCGCCACGCACGAGCGCCCGCACCGTGTCCACGAGCGCGGCGAGCCGCACCGGCTTCTCGAGGTAGTGCGTCGCGCCGCGGAGCCGCGCCGCCGCGGCGACGAGCGCGCCGCCGAACGCGGTCAGCAGCACGATCGGCGTGGACGGCGCGCGGTGCGAGAGGAACGAGACGAGGTCGAGGCCGGAGAGGCTCGGCAGCTCCTTGTCGACGATGACGGCGTCGAAGCGCTCCCGCTCGGCCGCTGCGATCGCCCCCTCGCCCGAGCCCTCGAGGGCGACGGCGAACCCCGCGGCCGCGAGCGCGTCCCGCACGACCGCCGCCATGTCGGCGTCGTCCTCGACGACGAGCACGCGGGGCGCCCGCGCGGGGGCGAGCGCCTTCCGGTTTCCGACCGCGAGGCTCTGCACGCCGTAGCCCTGACGCAACGGCGATGCCAGGCGGGACAACGCGGCGCGTCAACAAAGACATGAACCGATCCGGCTAGTTGGGGGTCCTGCAAGCGCGGGCGCGCGCCGCGCCGCGAGCGGGGCGCGGCGACATCCTGTCGGTCGGCCGACAGCGTGACGCCCCGCGGGCGGCCGCGGGGTAGGATGCTGGCGATGCGCCTGCGCCTGACGCCCGGCCTGCTGCTGGCGGCGATCGCGCTCGTGGAGTACCTGGCGCCGTGGCGCGCTGCCGGCCGCACGCTGACGTTCGGCCTCGCGGCGTTCCTCACCGCGCGCTTCGTCGCGCAGTCCGTCCGCAACCTCCGCGCGGCCGCACGCGTGCGGGGCGTCCTGCGCGCGCGCGTGCTGGAGCTCGCGCTCACGCTGGCGGCGCTCGTGCTGCTCGCCTCGAAGGCCGTCGTCTGGGCGCGGCTTCTCGGTCCCGCGCCGCCGCCCACGCTCGACCACGTCTACCGCCAGTACGCGGCCGCGTTCCTGGTCGTGGCAGGCCTTCGGGTGGTCGCGGGCGAGTTTCCCGTGCGGCGCATCCTCCACCGCCTCGAGCTCATGCCCGCGCAGACGGTCGCGGTCGGCTTCCTCGGCACGATCCTCGCCGGCACCCTCCTGCTCTCCCTGCCGCTCGCGGTCGAGCGCCTGGAGGAGCTCTCGCTGCTCGACGCGCTCTTCATCGCGACCTCGGCGGTGACGACGACGGGCCTCGTCGTGTACGACCCCGGCGGCTTCCACACGCGCTTCGGCGAGCTGGTGCTGGTCGCCCTGATGCAGCTCGGGGGGGTCGGGACCATGGCCGTCAGCGCGAGCCTCGTCGTGCTGGC
>MGBV01000061.1:7294-11809 GCA_001788415.1 Candidatus Rokubacteria bacterium GWC2_70_16
GGTGCGCGGCCAGGTCAAGACGATCGTCGCGGTGACCTTCGCGGCGGAGGCGCTCGGCGCCCTCGCGCTCTGGCTCCGCTGGCGCGAGCGGGCGGACATCGAGGCGCCGATCCTCGCCGCCGTCTTCCACGCCGTCTCCGCGTTCTGCACCGCGGGCTTCTCGCTCCTCGCCGACGGCCTCGCGCGCTTCCGCGCGGACGGCGCCAGCAACGCGATCGTCGTGGCGCTGATGCTGCTCGGGAGCCTCGGGTTCCCCGTGTTCCAGGACCTCGGTCGCGAGGCGCGCAGCCTCGCCGCGCGGCAGCGCCCGCCGCGCCTCGCGCTCCACACCCGGCTGGCGCTCGTGACCACCGGCGTCCTCGTGGCGGCCGGCCTGGTCGCGGCGCTCGGCCTCGAGTGGCGCGGCGTGCTGGCGCCGCTCACGCTGCCCGGGCACCTGCTCGCCGCCGTCTTCCTCGCGGTGACCGCGCAGAGCACCACCGGCTTCAACACCGTGGACACGGGCGCCCTCGGGCCGGCGACGCTCTGGCTCGTCATGGTGCTGATGTTCGTCGGCGGCAGCCCCGGCTCGACGGCCGGCGGCGTCAAGACCACGACGCTCGCCACCGTGGTCGCATCCGTCTGGGCGACGCTGCGCGGGCGGGCGCGCGTCGAGGCGTTCCGGCGCACGCTCTCCGACGAGCAGGTGACGAAGGCGCTGGCGCTCATCGGGATCTCGCTCGCGACCGTCGCCGTCGCGATCCTCGCGCTGCTCGCGACCCAGACGGGGGACGCGCTCGCGCTCACGTTCGAGGCCGTCTCGGCCTTCGGCACGGTCGGCCTGAGCACCGGCCTCACGCCGACGCTCGACGCCTGGGGCAAGCTGGTCCTCGTGGCCGTGATGTTCGTGGGACGCGTGGGTCCGATCACGCTCGGGTTCGCACTCGCCGCACGCGCCCGCCCGACTCGCGTGGTGTACCCGTCCGAAAAGATCATGATCGGGTAGGGGGGCCCATGAAGCACTTCCTGGTGATCGGCCTTGGACGCTTCGGGCGCGCGGTCGCCGAGGGCCTCGCGGAGGCCGGCGGCGAGGTCATCGCCGTGGACACCGACATGAGCCTCGTCGAGGCGGTCCGAGACCGGGTCGCCGTCGCGGCCCAGGTGGACCGCCTCGAGGCAGACACGCTCCGGGCCCTCGACGCGGCCGAGGTCGACGCCGCTGTCGTCGCGATCGGCGAGGACTTCGCGTCCGAGGTCCTCACGGTCGCGAGCCTCAAGGAGCTGGGCATCCAGACGATCGTCGCCCGGGCGAACTCCGAGCGGGAGCGGCGGATCCTCGAGCTCGTCGGCGCCACGCGCGTGATCTCGATCGAGGCGGAGACGGGCCAGCGCGTGGCGCGCTCGCTCGTCGCGACCGACGTCATCGACCTGGTCGCGCTCGGCGGCGGGGTCTCGGTCGCATACTGGACGGCCGACGAGCGCGCGCTCGGCAAGAAGCTCGCCGACCTCGACCTGCGCACGCGCTTCCAGCTTCACGTACTGGCGGTGCGCCCCGCCGGGACCGAGCGGCTCGACCTCTTTCCCGCGACCGACCACGTCGTGAGCGCGGGCGACGTGCTGCTGCTGATCGGCGCCGACGCGCGGCTCGCCGCGTTCACGAGGTGACGGCCCGCGCCGACCCCGGCACCTACCTCAGGTAGACCCGGTAGTCGAGGTCCGGGAAGAGGTTGTCCCGCTCCTCGAGCTCCTTGAGCCACGGCTCGCTGAGCTTCCCGGCGGCGAGCGCGTCGTAGAGCGCGTTGAAGCGCGTGACGTGCTCCGTGATGCGGCGGACCGCGTAGGCCGTCGTCGTCCCCGTTTTCACGATGAACGGCCAGTCGCTCGCCTGCGCGAGCAGCAGCTCGCGCGCCGCCTGGGTGAGCGCGCGCCGCCGCAGGCCCTCCGCCTCGGGGTGGCGCCGCGCCAGCTCGACCATGCGCTCGCCGAGCACGTGCAGGTGGCGCCACACCCAGTCGTTGGCCCCGTTGAGCCACACCTCGGCGTAGCCCTTGTACCCCCAGGACGACGCGCACGGCGTCGCCACCTGGTTCGTCGGGTGGCGCGCCAGGTACTCCGAGGGCGTGATGGGCGTGACCGTGTCCTGGTCCCACTGGAGCTTGCGAAACAGGACGTCGAGGAACTGCGGGCCCTCGAACCACCAGTGGCCGAACAGCTCGGCGTCGTACGGCGCGACGACGATCGGCGGCCGGTCCATGTGGCCGGCGAGGAACTCGACCTGGCGCTCGCGGTTGAACAGGAAGTTGCCCGCGTGGACCGCGGCGCGCTCCCGCGCGGCGTGCGGATCGTACGGCTCCTTCCGGTCGAGCGGCAGCCGCCGGTCGGTGATCCGGCGGTACTTGAAGCCCGTCGCGTGGCGGATGCCGTCTGGGTGGATCCACGGGCGGACAGCGTCGAGCGGAAGGTCCCAGGCGATGTCGCGGTAGAAGTCGCGGTACGCGCCGTCCCCGGGATAGCCCTCCTCGGCGCTCCAGACCTGCTTGCTGCTCTCGACGTCGCGCCCGAACGCGGCGACCCCGGTGGGGCAGCAGACGGGCGCGTAGACGCCGTAGAGCGGCCGGCGGTCGGCGAAGAGGAGGCCGTGCGCGTCCACGAAGACGTAGCGGACGCCCGACTCGCGCAGCAGCTCATCCACGCCCCGCGTCCATCCACACTCGGCGAGCCACAGCCCCCGCGGCCGGCGGCCGAAGTGGCGGGCGTGCTCCCGCGCCGCCAGCTCGATCTGCGCGTGGCACGCCGCCCAGTTCCGGTCGGCGAGCGGCAGGAACATGTGGGTCGCCGTGCACGTCAGGAGCTCGAGCATGCCGGCGTCCTCGACGGCGCGGAACGCCCGGGGGATGTCGCCCTCCCAGCGCCGGAACGTGTCGCGGGCGGCGAGCAGGCGGTCGCGGTACATCCACGCGAGCGGCGCGAACGCGCTGTCGCCGCGCGTCCGCTCGACCTCGCGGTGACCCAGCTCCACGAGGGCGTCGAGCCGGCGCGCGTAGCGCGCGAGCAGCAGCGGGTCGCGCATCATCGCGACCAAGGGCGGCGACAGCGAGAGCGTCAGCCGGAAGTCGATCCGGTCGCGCAGGAGCCCCTCGAAGACGTGGAGCAGGGGGATGTACGTCTCGGTCATCGCCTCGAAGAACCAGTGCTCCTCGAGGAAGTGCTCGTCCTCCGGGTGGCGGACGTACGGCAGGTGCGCGTGCAGGACGAGCGCGAGGTAGCCGCGCGTCACCGCCCGAGCCCCTCGCTGGCGCCGGGCGCCCAGCCCTCGCTCGCGCCGGCGAGCCACGCCTCGCTGCCCCGCAGCCACCGCCACTCGCTCGCCCCCGCCTCCCGCACCTCGCTCCCCCAGGCCACCTCGAGCAGCCGCGCCTCGGAGCCCGCGCCGAGCGCGGCGGCCCGGTAGCCGCGCACGATGCGCGCGAGGATCGGCTCGGTGTCCACGCGCAGCAGGCCGCCCTCGGTCGGCCACGCGTAGTGGATCGTCCAGCGGTCGATCAGGCGCGGCTCGCCGCCGGGACCGAGCGCGTGGATCGCGACCCGCCACGGGCCGAAGACGATCCGCTCGCCCCAGGCGCCCTGGAGCACCCGCCGCTCGCCCTCGAACACGACCTCGACGCGCTCGCCGGCGACGGTCCGCCAGTGCTCACGCCAGAACGGCCCCGTCCAGCGCACCCAGCGCACGACACGGCCGTCGGCCTCGCGCTCCTCCCACTCGGCGCGCGCCCATCGCTCGCCCACCAGGGCGTGCATCACGCGCTCGAGATCGAGCCCGTCGCCCGCCGGCGGGGCGGCTGCCGGCGCCTGCCGCGCCGGCGCCACCCGATGGCGATACCCGGGCGGCAGCGCGCCGTCGTACGTGACCGTCATCCACTCCACGGCCGTGTCGGGCGAGATCGCGTCCCGGGGCGTCTCGACCGGTCCCGAGCGCGCGATCTTCGCGAACCACCCCTCGGAGCTCTTGACGCCGATGTCCACGTGGAACACGGAGGCCGGGCGGTTCACGCACACGTAGTGGTTGTTGGCGGGGCGGTGCACGGGCACGTCGAAGTACCTGTTGGCGTTGGTGCCGTCGAAGAGGCGCCAGGTCGTGTCGTAGACGCGCAGGACGCACGCGGCGTCGGCCGCGCCGACCTCGGCGCGCGCGCGCGCCAGCGCCTCGTCGGTCAGCTCCCAGTAGACGAAGATCCAGTGCGGGTCGCGCGCCAGCGCCGTGACGCGGTCCCGGCCGTACTCCCAGGGGAGGTCGCCCAGCGTCGGAGGATCGGCCAGCTCCAGGTCGACGGGCGGCGGGGCGGGCGCCGGCGCCGCGGGCCTGGCCCCGCGCCGGCTGCGTCTTCCGCTCCGCCGCTTGCTCGGCTTCGCCATCGAGACCCGCCGGCTACGCCGCCCGCGCCAGGACGTCCACCAGGGCCCAGCCCCGCGCGCGCACCTCGGCGTCGACGTCGGGGCGCCGCCGCCGCTCGCCCCGCCGGCGCTCGAGGATGAGGC
>MGBV01000061.1:11857-12612 GCA_001788415.1 Candidatus Rokubacteria bacterium GWC2_70_16
GAGCCAGTCGTGCAGCTCGGGCTCCTCGCGGGCGACGATCACGAACCGGCGGCGGCCGAGGGCCTCCAGCCGGCGCTCGCCCTCCGCGCGCGCGTGCGCGGCCGAGTCGTAGGCGGTCCACCGGTCGGTCCAGCTGCTCTCCAGGACACGGCCGGTCGCGGGGTCCACCAGCTCCCAGGCCCAGGCGAGGACGCAGGGGTCGGACACGAAGCGGACGCGGACGGTCGCTCGCTCGCTCAGTGCGCCGCGCATGACTGCACCTCCGCGACGGGATCGCGATCGATCACGATACCGGAACAGACGACACCGGAACCGAGCAAGTCCGAGGCCAAGCCCGAGCCCGCGCCCGCACCGGCCCCGCCCCGCGCGCCGGACCCTCTCGCGCACTCCGGCGGCGCGTCAGCGTGACGCGCGGGCGACACGGTGTCGCCCCGCCGCCGCGGGAGTCCGGGGGGATACGTCAGCTGCCGGGGCGACGGCGCCGGCTACAGCGGGATGCCGTAGCGGCCGAGCGCCAGCTCGACGATCTCGAGGACGGTGGCCGGATGGCTCCGGCCCGAGGCCCGCGCCCCCCGCATGTACTCGCCGGTGGAGAGCAGGTGGGGGTTCGGGTTGGCCTCGATCAGGTAGGCCTTGCCGCCCGCGGTCAGGCGGAAGTCGAAGCGCGCGTAGTCCCGGAGCTGCAGAGCCTGGAAGGCGGTGAGCGCGGTGGCCTGCATGGACTCGACGGCCTCCTTGGGGAGGTCCTCGGGGAT